>JBCBQD010000048.1:0-26937 GCA_039820425.1 Cyanobacteria bacterium J06635_1 | reverse complement strand
TGGCCAGACCAATAGCTTTATGGGCACCCTCGCCTACGCCTCCCCCGAGCAAATGGAAGGGCGCGAGTTAGATATCCGTTCCGATATCTATAGCTTGGGCATTGTTATGTACCAAATGCTATCGGGCAACTTACCCATTCGTCCCGCTACCAATACCTTTGGCAGCTGGTACAAAGCTCACCATGAGCACACACCGCCCACCTTTAATGACATTGATGACACCATCCATGTCCCCAAACTGCTCGAAAATATCATTCGTCGTTGCTTGTCCAAGGAACGCGAAAACCGTCCCCAAACCGTAGGCCAAGTTCTAGACGAACTGGCACCGTTGGACAATCGATTTGGCTCTGGGTTCAAAATTAGTCAGCGGATTGGCACTACCCTATCAAAGCTACCCGTCACCAAAAAAACTAGCCCAGCCACTACCCTCAATGACACAGACGAAGATCGATTTTGCAAACTGCAGCAGTGGCCTAAAAACAAGCCCGTTGCCGAAATCGTCTTTCCACAAATTATTGAATCCAGCAACCAGCGCTTAGCAACGCTCTGGGTAATGCTTGCAAAAGCACAAATTGAGCGCCGTGCTATCAGCACCCGCTATAACAATTTCATCTGCACTATGTCGCCCCATCCCATGATTCTGTGGCTAACGGTGCTCTACAACCAGGCCGAAGGCCCTCGCTGGCTACCCTGCTACCTCGACCTCAAGCAAGGATTTCAGCAACAAATCGCCTGGCAATTAGGCGATGATGGCCTATATCGCCTCCTCTTTTTCACCAAAGAATCTCCCCATCGCTGTATCATGGTGCGTCGGCTCAACATTGCCCCAGCTCAGCGCAAGCTACTCAAAGAATGGGTTACTATGGCTCGCACCACTACCTCGGTGGGCAGTGCCCAAGATAGCAAAGCCCTACTTAAAAGGGAACTCAACCAAAATCTCAAAGCCAAGATCTTGATGAACTTTGAGTCAATGCACTCCGACTCCCAACCGGGCAACGACCTTTCCCTTGATTTTTAGGAAGACACCCGGTTTCTATGCGAATATCGTCTACCTGGGCGTCAACTGACAAAGAAACCAGATATTTTACGGTTCTCGAGGAAAGTATAGAATTGGATGCCAGCTAGATCTCAGCAGCATATTCGTAAAGCTGGGAACCGAAAACCTCGTGATCAGATTGCTTTTACCAGAGCACACAGCAATCGCTGTAATATCGTTGACCTCAGCTGACTTTAGAATCTCTTCCTTGGGATCGCCCTGGCGCACCTCTGTGGTAACGGTGATACCCAGTGCTTCAAGCTCCGCTTTAACAGTGTCTAAGGTTTCCTCTGCTTGTCTGATTGGATGTGCTCCCCGCAGCTCTTTACGGGTGCTATCATCAATCACCCAGCAGAGTAAACAATACTTGAGTTTACAGTGACCCATTGAGCGCACCTGCTGTTTGACTTGCTCAACCAGATATTGGGCACTGCGACTGCCATCATAGGGAAGTAGCAAATATTCAAATAGATGCTGCATACGCAGCATAAGCTCACTTTCGCGATAGGTCGCCACCAGCTGAGGGCGCAAAATCATCAGTGGCGTCTTTGTTTGCTTGGTAATCCCGACCGTGGTACTGCCAAATAGTTTCTCGGTCAACAGTGCCCGCGTGAGCATGCCCAAAAAGATAACGTCGCTGTTATTAGCCCTAGCTGACTTGAGGATATTGTCAATGGGACGACCCGATTGCACCTCAACTGCCACAGCAACACCTTCTGGCACGGACTGCTGAGCCACAGAAAGTTGTTGCTGGGCCGCTTCTACTTCTTCTGTATCTACTTTGGGAATCTCTCGATCAGGGGTGATTGGCACATTATGAAAGAAAACAATCTGCTCAAGGCCACCTGTGGATAGCCCAGGCACAAAATGCACTAACCGTTGAAGGCCATCTTCAAAATCGGTACAGATTAGAGCCCGCTTAAACATAATGATATGTCGCCATTAATTATGTCGCCGAAAACACCAAAGCACAAGACGTAGCCACCCTCCCTCATAGCGTACCTTAGACCACTATGTATCTTGGACCGCTACTACTACGACTGTAATATTATCTCGCCCACCGCGCTGCTTGGCAGCATCCACCAAAGATGCCGCTGCTGTTTTGCAAGCCCGAATGGATTTCAAATGAGACATGATCAGCTGATCAGAAAGCTCCTCTGTCAGCCCATCACTACACAGGAGCAACCGGTCCCCCGACTCAATTTCAAGGGCCTGAACATCGATCTGGAGCAAGTCCTCACGCCCCAGGCATTGGGATAGCACATGTCGCCAGGGATGATGTTTAGACTGTGCTTCTGTAAGTTCCCCCTCTCTAATCGCGCGAGCGACCCAAGTATGGTCTTCTGTTACCTGCTCAAGCTTAGGCCCCTTGAGCTGGTATAAGCGAGAATCTCCCACATGGGCACACCAAGGTTGGGTATCTGTCTCCCGAAAAACTAACACCACAGCGGTTGTACCCATATCAGCCCGTTCAGGGTTGCGATACTGATCTTTCACAATGGCTTCATTGGCAGCCAAAAACGCCTGCTTGAGTAAATCAGCAGAGGGCTGCTCGCTATCCCAATAGGCCTCAAGATAGCTTTGAATAGCGACGGTTGCTAGCTTACTAGCTTCTTGCCCACCAGCGTGGCCGCCCATGCCATCCGCAACAATAAAGAAGCGTCCTGCCGAATCGACGTAATACGCATCTTGATTATTTGCTCTTAGCAACCCAGGATCAGTTAGACCTGAAAAGAACCGTTGCATAGTCTCTACTGGCATGTCTCTATCGGCACGTTGAACCCCAAAGATTAAGGCATGCGCTCAGCCCGGCTGATGCGCATGAGTAGACGAATAAACGCAATCCCTGAAAGGACAGCAAATATAGCAGCGACCAGTGCCACCCAGGGCAATTGGTTCACCAGCAATAGAGTTGCCGATAAAGTAAAGGTACCCAATAGCAGCACATAATTTGTCGCCATATTGACGTTACCCACCCGGCGTAGCACCCGATCGGTTTCAATAGAGCGAACCCGCACTCGAATGTCGCCTCGATCAAGACGATCAAGGGTGTCTTCAATGCGACGAGGCAGGCCAAAGGCGGAGGTGCCTACCTGCGCAGCTTGGCGACTGAGCTCGCCTAGCAATCCATTAGAATTAGATGAGTTACCGTTAGCCATAAGCTTTTCTGCAAAAGGTTTTGCTGCTTCCATAAAGTTGAAATCGGGGTCTAATCCCTTACCTACCCCTTCCAGGGTAGAAAACGCCCGCATCACAAAGGTGAAGGTAGCTGGGAATCGAAAGGGTTGGTCATAGGCAACCGCATATAGATCATCGCTGATAGCCCCGATGGACTGCTCCTCAAAGGGCTTGTCCATAAAGTTATCCAGGATGTATTGAATCGAGCGCCTGACTGGCCCCATATCCTCAATTTGATCTAAAGCGCCTAAATCAACCAGAGACATCATCACCTGATCGGCGTTGCGCTGGGCAACCCCCATAAAGGTTTTCATTAAGCCATCTCGGGTAATGGGTTTAATTTGCCCCATCATGCCAAAGTCGTAAAAGATTAAAGCACCGTCCAAATCAACGGCAATATTACCTGGATGGGGATCCGCATGGAAAAATCCATCATTCAATAGTTGATGCAAATAAGCCTGTGCTCCTAAGCTAGCTAGCCTGGGGCGATCAAGCCCAGCCGCTTCTAACGCCTCATAGTGACTGATTTTGATACCCGGTACATACTCTAGTGTCAATACCCGCGGCGAGGCATAGCGCCAGTAGACTCGAGGTACTTTTACCCAGCCCACGCCTCGAAAATTGCGACGAAAGGTATCCGCATTACGTCCCTCGTTTAAAAAGTCGATTTCGAGCCATAGAATCCGACAGCATTCTGCATAGATGCCTAGCCAGTCTCGCCCGCGCCCCCACTCTGGATGACTTTGGAAGTATTGGGCAATTCCCTGAAGAATAGATAGGTCGATCTTAAATAGTCGCCCAAGGCCAGGTCGTTGCACTTTGACAACAACTTCTTCCCCCGAGTGTAGCTGGGCTCGATGCACCTGACCTAGGCTAGCCGCCGCCAGTGGAATCGGGTCAAAGGTTTTGTACAGCTCTTGAATTGGACGGCCCAGCTCTTGCTCTACAATGGATTTGACCTGTTCATAGCTAAATGCAGGCACCTGATCCTGAAGTTTTGATAGCTCTTCGACGTACTCGAGGGGAAAGAGGTCAGCGCGGGTCGAAAAGAGCTGCCCCACCTTGATAAAAGTGGGTCCTAGATTCAGGCAAGTTTTGCGAATCCAAACCGCCTGAGCTCGGCGACGGGCCGCCCTTTTTTCTTCGGTCATTGGACCGCTGTAACTCCAAGCCTTGTTGTAAAACCAACGCTTGGAGAGCAACCCTAGAAAAAACGCCCATATGTCAATAAATCGTTCAGGTCGACTATAGCGACGGTTCCAACGATACTTGCTGTTGGTTAGATGCTTTTGGCGGCTGGTCTGCTCAGCATAGGTCTGTGAGGGGTTAGGCGGGATAAGCTCTAACGAGACAGGTAAGACTGACTCAGCAACTGGCTCAGTGTAGGTTGCTACGAATTCAGCCTCACCGACCCCATTGGGCTCTGGCGAGGCTAGCTCTGACAAGTTGTCATCTTCAGTAACCTTAGACACTCAAGCTCCCAATGGTTAATGCCACACCCAATGCGCTACCTTAATTCAAACTCAGCTTCCCCCTTTCACGGGGCTCCTGCTACTCAACTAGGCTGGGCTACGAAACTGTTTCAAGGCGACTCTGACCTCAGCAATCTCAGCCCGTAAATGATCAATCATGGCCTGCAGATCTTCTTCGCTGCTGCCTGCACCGTCTGACTCCTGCGGTTTCCCTGCGTGGGCACCTGCGGTTGCTGCCGTTTGCTGCGCGCGCGCAAAAACCTCATCGGTAAATCGCCGTAGATTGTCGCGCTGCTCTGCATCAAATTTACCAAGGTTACTCAGCCCGTCGGTGACGAGATGCTCTATTTGCTCTCCAATGGCACTGGCCAGAGCTCGGCCTACAAAAAATGCATGTAGCGTCGAATTACTCATCTAAAAAAAATGTCACACTTAGCAATAATTATAGCGGTTAGCCGGAAGCTACGCCCCATAAACCCTATCTCAGTTAGCTACAATATCTAAATTAATAATGGCTTGTCTGCATAGTAGATTTTTTCAGCATGAACCTGGCAGTAGTCAGCATGAATCTGGCAGTAGCGAACTAAAGCGGTGCAACTTGTTCCAGGGATTCGACCGTTGATGAGGACCATTCTGAATCAACCGCAGTCTCAGATTTTGTTACCTTGGACAGGGGCGCGGACATGGAATCACCAGCGGGGCCAGCCAGTCTTTCGTAGGGATCAAGCGATGTATCCCAAGTTCTGGGCTTGTCGGTGGACTCAGTCGTTTCGTCCACTTGCTCAACCACAGTTGTTTGCATTGAGGTCCTTTCGTCCATTGCGTCACCGGCTAAGGCCCCGTCCACAAATCCATCAGACTCGCCCCAGTCATACTGAGATTCCTCAATTTCAGCATTCACCGCTGTTGCCGTCTCGGCCTTACCGTCATTGCTTTCCCAGTTGTCTGGAAATTCGTTGATAGCGTCCTGTGATTGTGAGTTGCCTTGCCAACCAGAGACATGGGAGCGATGCTCGTCAGAAACAGGTGCCCCAAGTGGCCAGTCAGCGATGGGGGGGAAATTTTGCTGCGGGCTGAACCGCGTTTGCTGAGTGGGCTCAACTAATCGGAACCTCAAAGCGGCACCTAACCCCAGCCCTGTTGCGGTTGCCAAAAGTACAGTCACCAACAGAGCAGTGCGGTGCTTAAGCGAACGTTTTTGGGCAGGCATAGGAGGCGTGGGTTGATGCGGAGAAAACTGCATAGGGGGACAGGACGCTCCAGAAGGAAAACAACCGATAAAACACTATCGAGCCAATTTAACATTAAGTTTGGTCAACTGGAGTCCGCAATTTCGATGAGAACCTCTGTGACTATTGCTAAAGCTATTGTGCAGTCATTTTTACAGCCATTGATGAAAGTTTGATTTAGAAGTCAGGCGTCGGTATTCTCATTTCCCCAGCTCCCCTAGCAAAAGCCCTAAATCGGATAGCGGACCTTCAAGTATGCCAAGGCCTCGTCACGGGTGCACAGTTCTCCATCAAGGGTAGAATTGAGCAAATTGGTCAAGAGCTCTTTGAAGTCAGGGCCAGGCCGATAGCCCAGTGCCCTGAGATCGTGACCATTCAAAGGCGGTTTGACCCTTGACAGGCGGGTGACATAGCACCAAATCTTAGGCCCAAGCGTACGGGGATGGCGAGCACTCATTAAGATCAGCATTGGCAAGTCATAGGGCTTGAGTGCTTGATATATATCGCTAGGGCGGGTCGTCTGCAACAAGCTATTGAGTAAATCCGTCTCTGTTTCTGCCAGTCGGGTTAACCGTTGGATAGTTTGGGCAGGCAGCTGTAGTGACTGGGCGACTTGGGGTCTAAATTCATCAGACAGGAAAGCAATTAGTACCTCTAGCAACATTTGCCAGGGTTCAATGGATAGCTCAAATCGATGCATCCATCGCTCAACCCGACGAAGTTGACGCCATAGCTCAGGGGTTAGGCAGAGCGTAGGCTGTAAACAGCCAAGTGCGCCTAGTTTATCCAACAGTCCTAGCGCTTTCTGCCAGTAAGGGGTTTCCAGGATATATTTCAGTTCGGCCTTGAGCCTCGTCTGTAACGCTGGGGCTCGACCGGGCTGAGCTTCGGCGTAGACGCCACTATCGATGGCGTGACGAATAAACTGCTCGGTCTGGGCATCGATCTCAAAGCCCAGCCGAACCGCAAATCGAACCGCACGATAAATGCGGGTGGGGTCTTCAATAAAGCTATTGGCATGGAGTACGCGGATCTGCTGCTGTTGTAAATCTAGCCAGCCACCAAAGAAATCGAGCAGTTGGCCCGGTTGGGAGCCAGTGAGGCGAATTGCCATGGCGTTAATGGTAAAGTCTCGCCGATACAGATCTTGCTTAATTGAGCTGGGCTCTACCTCAGGGTTTGCCGCTGGGTAGGGGTAGAACTCAGTGCGAGCAGTGGCGATATCAATCACGAGCGGTAAGCTGTCGGGGCCCCCGTGCCAAATCAAAGCGGCGGTCTGAAACTGGCCATGGACTTGGATCTCGGCAGTGGGATGCTGTGCTTGAATCACTTTGGCAAGCACCACACCAGCCCCGACATCAGCGCCGGATTGAAACCCATCAACGACCAAATCGATATCTTGGAGCGATAGGGGCTGGCCAGGTAAAGTGAGGAGCAAATCTCGTACGGCCCCGCCCACCAGATAGAGATGCCAGCCCCGCGCGGTAGCAGCCTGGGCCATTTGCTCCAGCACTTTCCAAAGCTGTAATTCGCCTGGCGGGCGATTTTCGAGGCTCTGGCGAAGTTGCTGATGAAGCTGTGTAGCTAGCGGCAATGGGTTGACAGCTCGGGGCGGCGGTGACGGCTGATGATTTAAGGTGTCTTGGTAAATTTGACGTAGCACATCGGTGCGGGTCACAATTCCCATCAGGGTCTTATTCTGGAGCACCGGCAGGCGACCCACGTCGTAGGTCACCATCAGGTTTTGAATTTCGGGCAGCGAGGTTTTGGGTTCGATAGTTTTGAGATTAATGGTCATGTAGCCCTTCACGGGGGCATGGCTAAAGCCATGGTGCAGTGCTAGATCGATATCTCGGCGAGAAATAATGCCTGCCAGGGTACCGTCGGCCTCAGCCACACACAGCCCTGAGTGGCCATAGCGTAATAGGATACGCTGGGCCTCTGCAATAGATGTGTCAGGGCGAATGGTGCGCACCGGAGAGGACATCAAATCACGGGCGATCGGGGCGTGGGGGACCTGGGCGGAGAGCTTTTGTACCAACTCAGAGAACAGGACCTCAGGGTGGGCATCGCGTACAACCGCCGCCGCGGCATAGGGATGCCCGCCGCCGCCTAAAGGCTCAAATAACTGCTGAAAGTTAACCCCTTCCTCCGCTGGACCACGAGCGCGTCCCACCAAGGTGAGTTTGTGATCTCCTTTAGTGGTGCAATATTCGGTACCTAGTAAAAGGCCATCGAGCCCCAATAGCGCCATCAAATGACTGGCCAGACTAGATAGGCCTGGCACAAAATGGTCAGTCTTAAGGTAAACCCAGCCGAGTTCGTAGCCTTCGATGACTTGGGTTTGAATCTGCTCTAATGCCTCAGTGAGTAGGGTCTGAAGCCTGTCTGAAAGGCCTGGGTCGGTGGCCTCAGCGATGGTTTTTTGATGGCTGCCCTGGGTCATTAGCCAGGCTAACGCAGCGGCATCTCGGGGGGTAGCTTGATCAAAGGTGAGGGAACCGGTGTCGACATGGATGCCGAGGGCCATCACCGTGGCCTCATGGGGGGTTAGCTGACTCCCCTCAGCCTGTAACGCTTCGACAATCAGGGTTGTGGTAGCACCTACTGGCTCAATGTGGAGCTCAGCTGGCTCAATGTCGGTGCCCGCATAGTCATGGTGATCGTAGATGCTGATGGGGAGTTGGTGTGCGATCGCATACTCAAGTAAATCAGCGGCGGGGGCGATGCGATCTCGCTGATGGGCATCCACTATCGTAATCGAGCGGATTTGCTCAAGCACCACTGCCCGTCGCTCAATCAGGTTGTAAGCATCGCGACGAATTGCCAAGAACTTTCGCACCGTCGGGTGACAGCCCCCTGTCAGCACAATCCGCGCCCCCGGAAACAGTCGAGAAACCCCAACCGCAGCCCCTAGCGTGTCAAAGTCAGCAGTGGTGTGGCATAAGACGAGATCCATTGTCGAGTGTTGAGGGTAAGGGATTGAGGCGTTCAATTTAAGCCGGGAAACCCAGGTGGTGTAAGCATCCAGGAGTCAGAATTCAGGAGTCAGTGGGGGACTGGATTCTGACTCCTGGCTCCTGAATTCTGTCCCTGGGAAAATGTCCCGCTTTAAGTTGATAGCCGGGATTGAGAACAGTTTGACTCAACTGAATGCTCCTTTTCTGACTTAGAGAGCTTTCGCAAGCGACCTGATTTTTGATAGCTTACTATTCATATGCGCACCACTGATAAGATGCGCCTACTGCTGGATCATTAGCTGTCTTGAGAGTAGCGAGTTATGTCTATCATTTTTCAACTGTTCTTATTTATCTTAGTTGTTTGGTCTTTCGTGATGGTGATTGGCGTCCCCGTGGCCTATGCCTCACCTCAAAACTGGGATCAGTCTAAGCGCCTCATTTTCCTAGGTTCCATTATTTGGGGCGTTTTGGTTGTCTTAGTGGGTGGCCTCAACTACTTCGTGGTGTAGTGAGATAAGACTCTATGGCAGTTTTTGAAGGTACATTTGCACAGTCGAGCCAGTTTCGATTTGCGTTTGTGATTGGCCGTTTTAACGATCTGGTCACGACAAAATTGCTCGAAGCCTCTCAAGACTGTCTCAAGCGCCACGGCGTAGATATCGATCCAGACGGTACCCAGGTTGACTATGCTTGGGTGCCAGGTAGTTTTGAGGTAGCCACGGTGGCTCGACAGCTAGCCTTAACAGGGCGTTACGATGCCATCATCTGCTTAGGGGCCGTGATTCGTGGTCAAACCCCCCACTTTGACTATGTAGCCGCAGAGGTGTCCAAAGGCATCGCCGCAGCGAGCTTTCAAACCGGAGTACCGGTTGTGTTTGGCATTTTGACCACCGACTCTATGCAACAAGCGCTTGAGCGAGCGGGCATTAAAAGCAATCTGGGTTGGAACTATGCCCTAAGCGCCCTCGAAATGGCCAGTCTCATGCATCAGATTCGGACCGTGGCTGAACCTGGTCCGAATCCCAGCAGCAGCAGCTTACCTGAAGCCAGTTTTCAGCAAACACTGCCTGCTGTTGTGCAAGAATAAGTCAGTTAGGTTCAATCCAGGTTTACAGCCCCACATTGAAGGGTGAGACTGTTGACAAGGGCACCCTGATTTGGGAGACTAGAAAAAGTCTAAAAAGGCAAGTTTGCGGGTGTAGCTCAGTGGTAGAGCGTCACCTTGCCAAGGTGAATGTCGCGCGTTCGAATCGCGTCACCCGCTTTTACTTAAGTTGGTATTTGGTATCAGCAGTCGTTCTTTTCCCATTCGAAAGGATTGAAGGTTGTCAGGTCTAGAGCTGTTTTGAGAAGGGCTTGTGCCTAAAAGCTAAGCCATTAAACTGCCGAAAATAAAAAGCTGTAGACCAATTAGCTGGCCGAGACTACCTCAGGCGTCTTGGTGGCAACCAGGTCTAAAACCATCCCTTCTTGAGCGATCACACTGTTGGGAAAAACGGCGCTTACCTTTTGGGCCAGGGCATCTAGAAAATCATCATCATGGACTGGATCGTGATGAAAAATCACCAGCTTTTTCACATTAGCTGCTTTAGCAATCTTGACGGCTTCTTGCCAGGTAGAATGCCCCCAGCCCACCTTGCTGCTTTTTTCGTCGTAATACTCCTCATCAGTGTAAGTGGAGTCGTAAATCAAAACATCCGCGTCACGGGCTAGCCAGAGCACGTTCTCATCTAACCGATCAGGAAAATGTTCGGTGTCAGTAACATAGGCTGCCCTGAAGTTTTGCCAGCTGACGCGATAGCCTACGGACTCTCCAGGGTGATTGAGCAGGGCATTTTCAACCGTGATGTCACCAATGTGAACAGTCTCCCTGAGCTCTAAATCGCAAAACTTGAGCTGAGCCCCCATAATTTGTAGCGGCACCGGAAAATTAGGGTGTAGCATTTGGTCATTGAGGCGCTGTTCAATGGTTGATCCATTGGGTGCGATGGTGCCGTAGATATTGAACGTATTGCCCGGTACAAATGCAGGCGTGAAGAATGGAAATCCTTGAATATGGTCCCAGTGGGAATGGGTGAAAAAGAGATTCGCCTTGATGGGCATTTTTGCTAACAGCTTTTGACCAAGGCCTCGGATGCCAGTGCCACCGTCAAAGATTAAATGCTCGCCATTGACGCACATCTCAATGCAGGAAGTGTTGCCACCGTAGCGCACGGTTTCAGGACCAGGACAGGCAATACTGCCTCGAACGCCCCAGAACTCGATTGTGAATTTTGTCTTTGGATCTGACATGATCTGCTGCGTCCAATGCGGTCAATCACCAGGTGGCTAGTCAACGGCGGGTTAGCCCTAAAATTTAGACCCTTGAAATTAGAACCTTTGGGTCAAATTTCAAAATACCTATTCTTTTTATTTCTCAAGAATACGCAGGAAGTCAGGATATACACTAATTTAATTAAGCTTTCAACCAATGTTTTCCTGCAGCTAGCCGCTTGGTCTTACTTCTCAAGTTTTCCCATATGGTCTATTAAGCTTACGCAAGTGTGAGTGTTATTGATCACACTTAGGAGCGGTTTAGGTCACAGTTCCCCCTGTGACAAATCTTTTTGCTCATTGCTGCAAATCACCAATCATGGCCACAGCATAGGGCTTTGCCAGTAATGCAGATAGTCTAGCCCGCCGTAGGCAGTGAGGTCATACTGCAAAGGGGTGATTGTAATAAAGTTATCTTTAATAGCTTGTACATCCGTCGGAAATTTTCCTCGGAGAGGTTCATGGACAGCGCGGCTGGCCCCATTAGTAGGAAATTGAGGTGGCTCTGCGTCACTGTCTTCTAAAACTTCCCCCGCTAGCCAGTAGTAGGTTTTGCCTCGGGGGTCAACCCGTTTGTCAAACAGATCAAAATATCGCCGCATCCCCAGGCGAGCGACGCAGGTGCCTTTAATCTCAGCTGCGGGCACAGGTGGAATATTCACATTGAGTAAAACTGGCAGCTCAATGGGCTGCTGACTCAGCTGTTTAACTAAATTGCAGGCGGCAGCGGCAGCGGGCTGAAAGTCTTGAAACGAAAAGCTGGCTAAACTCAAGGCAATGCTTAAGACCCCCTCTAAAACCCCCTCCATGGCAGCAGAAACCGTCCCGGAGTAAAGCACGTCGGTGCCTAAATTAGCCCCGTGATTTATCCCAGAAATCACCATGTCAGGTGGGCTGTCTAAAATGGCATCCAGGGCCAGCTTCACACAGTCTGCTGGGGTGCCAGAGCAGGCCCAGGCCTGGACAGAGGGCGCAAAGACAGAGGACACTGCTTCGACCCGAATGGGCTTATGCAGAGTTAGACCGTGGCCAGTGGCCGATCTTTCTCGATCAGGACAGACCACAATCACCTCGTGCCCTGCGTTGGCTAACGCATTGGCCAGGGCGCGAATGCCCCTCGAAAAGATGCCGTCATCGTTACTAACTAGGATCTGCATGGGCTAGGATCTTCGTGGACCAAGATCTTCATGACCACGTGGCAAGCTACTATTTAATCAAACCGTATTACCGACGTTATCCGCTAGCATGGGCACCGAATTAGAGCAGCAATTGAGTACTTTGCAGCAACAGGCGATTGATGCGATCTCACACACTACCACCTTAGATAATCTCGAACAGCTGCGAGTCAGCTACCTCGGTAAAAAGGGGCAACTGTCCAAAATCTTGGGCGGTATGGGTAAGCTCTCCCCCGATGAGCGGCCCCGCATCGGAGCCCTGGCCAACCAGGTCAAAACCGCTGTACAAGACCGGCTTGAGCAGCATAGAGCCAGTCTGCAATCAGCCCAGATAGACGCGCAGCTCAAAGCAGAGACCCTGGATGTGACCATGCCAGGGGTGTATCAACCCCAGGGGCGGGTTCACCCCATCAATAGCATCATCGACCAAATTTCTGACATTTTTGTGGGCCTGGGCTACACCGTCGCCGAAGGCCCTGAAATTGAGAGCGATTATTACAACTTTGAAGCGCTCAACTTCTTACCTGACCACCCCGCTCGGGATATGCAAGACACCCTGTACTTGCCCAATGGCCAAATGATGCGCACCCACACTTCCAATATTCAAATTCGCTACATGGAGGACCACGAGCCCCCCCTACGGGTGCTAGCCAGCGGGCGCTGCTATCGCCGCGACACCGTCGATGCGACCCACGCTGCTGTGTTTCACCAGATTGAATTCTTTGCCGTCGATAAGAACATCACCTTCACCGATCTGCGCGGTACTATTCAAGTCTTTCTAGAAGCTTTGTTCGGTCATATCGAAGTGCGTCTACGCCCCAGCTATTTCCCTTTTACCGAGCCCTCAGCAGAGGTCGATGTCAAATGGCAGGGCAAATGGCTGGAGGTGCTAGGCTGCGGCATGATTGACCCCAATGTGCTCAAGGCGGTGGGCTACGATCCCGATGTGTACAGCGGTTTTGCCGCCGGTCTTGGGGTCGAGCGGCTAGCCATGGTGCAGCACAAAATTGACGATATTCGACGGCTCTACGCCAGCGATCTGCGCTTTTTACGGCAGTTTTAGAAAGACAGCCGATTTAGCCCCATCCTTTAGAATAGGGATGTCGCAAGAGAAAGTGTGGCATGTCGTACAGTCAGTTCACCCTTCAGAAAGTCGTCAGAGATTTTGAATTGACCGTCTATGAAGGCATTCGGTTCTTCCCAGAGCTATCCCCCGTAGAACCATCGGAATTACTAGATGCTTTCTTAGCCCAAAGCATCCCAGTCGCTGTTGCTACCGGCAGTGAAAAGGCTCGCTCGGAGGGTATTATCTATCCAATCTTGCTTGAGATAAAGCGCCTATTTCACCAGCAAATTAGCTTTTTCTCGGGAGAAGAGTTCAATGTCGATGACGCTTTAGGTCTGAATGGCGTTTGCGATTTTTTAATTAGTCGTTCCCCTGAGCAACTTTTTATCCAGGCCCCTGCTGTCGTGATTGTTGAAGCTAAAAAGTCAGATCTCAAATCGGGGTTGGGGCAATGCGTCGCCGAAATGATCGCTGCCCAGAAATTTAACGAAAGCCAGCAGTCACCTGGGACCATCTACGGCTGTGTCAGTAGCGGTACCCAGTGGCGATTTCTCAAGCTAGACAAACAAGATTTGTCCATTGATTTGACAGACTATCCCCTGCCCCCAGCCGGGCAGATCCTGGCATTTTTAGCCTGGATGACTGATGCTGATGCGTTTCAAAGTCTGCAAGCCCAACAACCCATAGCCTTATAGCTACATTGCTAACAGGTCATCCAAGGCGTCCAGCGCTTCGCAGGGGGGTGAAACGCTATCCCCAGCTGAATTTTGGGTTGAACTATGGGCAAGGATGGCCCTATCAGGAGCAAGAGGCACTGGCGAGTTAGGTAACGGGTGTGCGCCCCCCACTGGCAGCGCCACATTGTGCCCCAAACGGCCATAGAGATAGTCATCGCAGTAGCGACGAAATACTGCCTCAACCGCCGCACGGGCATTTTTGAGCCCCCACTCGGCGGCAATTTGCTCAGCTTTAGTTAGGATATCGCCGCTTATTCTGATTTTGTTGTCAGGCATAGCTGGTTGTCAGTAGAGAGGGAAAACAGGCCGCGGACATTGGCAAACTGAGGATCGCCTAAAACTGTAAACAGCTTGCGACCCTCTAGACGCTCCGCAATCAGGTGTGAGCCTCCGCCCGTCACTAAAAACCGCGTTACCCTGGCCATATAAGGGGTGTATTGCGCTTTGACCATTTGAAAAATGCCTTTGAACCAGGGATCAAGATACTCATCGAGCCAACCTGCCCAGGACAGCTCTGTGTCTGCATAGACATGATTTGACCGAAAACCATCCATAATTACGCAGGGGTCTACCGTGGTGCCCAGCAGGTTAATCAAGCGGCGGTCAAAACTGATGGCGGTGGCTAGCTCGTAAGTGCCGCCGCGGTCCATGATATTTTCGTCAATCACTTCACCGTTGGTATCGACTAGCCGGGAGAGCCAGGTACCCCCACCGATATCGACCACGATGGTGTAGCCCACATCCGGAATCAGCCCTTCTTGCTTGGCATAGACATAGGCCCCCATGCCCTCTCGCTCAACCGAGACAGACTCTACCTTGACGCGATAGTCAACCCCGTTGCGCTTAAATTCATGGGTGCCCATGAGCTGAGCCCTCAGCTCACTGGCATGGCGGATGGGGTCAGGGGTAGACACGAGCAGATCTAAGGTAAACTCAGTTGAGCCGCCCTTGAGGGGCTCTAAACAGGCGTAGAGATGGAGCTTAGCGAGTTCGACTTTGTTCTCAATGACGGTTTGCTGCTGGCGGCGATACTTATAGGCCTGAGCACCAAAATGGCAGCGACGACCGTCGGGCGTCTCAATCAAGGGGGATGCCTCAGAATAGCTCACCGCATCGCGCCCCTGGGGAAGTTGAAAGCGAACAGAGCGAATCGCTTTAGGATGGCCGTCACCATCGTAAAACTTAAGGTCATAGTTACCCGCGTCTAGGGCCAACATCCGCTTGGTATTAGGGGCTGTGCTGGCTTTAGCGCTCGATGCAGCGCTGGTTGACTTACGAGAACGGGGGGTTTTAGTGGCTGTCGGCATAGGATTACCTCATATGACAGAGTGGGCTCATGACAGAGTGAGCTTTTAGGCAAACTGGGTAAGTTTGTCCCCAGCAGTACACATGAACCATAGCATATAGTTCATGTGTACTTGAAGTCGAAATTGAGGTGCCCCCTTTAAACCCAAAGTCGGGCCGGTTTAGAACCGGCCCGACGCAAGGCATCTGGCGATAGTTAGGGGGCTGATAGAAAAAGCTTATGCTTGGGATGAAACCCCGACGCCAATAGGGCAGCTGACATTGGTGCCCCCCAGCCCGCAGTAGCCCCCTGGATTTTTGGCGAGATATTGCTGGTGGTAGTCTTCGGCGTAGTAAAACTCAGGGGCGGGCAAAATTTCGGTGGTAATTTTGCCGTGACCGGCCTGGTTTAGGGCTTGCTGATACATTTCCAGAGAGGTGTCAGCCGAGGCTTTTTGAGCATCTGATGTGTAGTAAATGCCCGAGCGGTACTGGGTACCCGCATCATTGCCCTGGCGCATTCCCTGGGTGGGGTTGTGGCTTTCCCAAAAGACTTTTAGCAAGGCTTCGTAGCTGATTTCCTGGGGGTCGTAGGCGACCAAAACCACCTCGTTGTGGCCGGTCATCCCGCTACAGACTTCACGATAGGTGGGGTTAGGGGTGTGCCCAGCGGCGTAACCCACGGCAGTAGAGTAAACCCCAGGCTGCTGCCAAAAGCGACGCTCAGCGCCCCAAAAGCACCCCATGCCAAATATTGCAGTTTCCATACCCTCGGGAAATGGCAGTGTGAGGGCGTTGCCGTTAACGTAGTGTTTCTCGGGGACGGGCATGGTTTGAGTACGCCCCGGTAAAGCCTCTTGGGGTGAAGGCATAGCGGCTTTTTTACCAAGCCCACCCAGTCCAAATAAAACCATAGGATTGTTGACCAAGACGAATGTTGTCTCCTTAGTTTAAACAATCTGCTCTATCCTGGCTGAGAAATTGAGGGTGGGTAACTCCCCAATAACTAAGGGTTAATGCAGACTAACCAGTTGGCTGTTTAAGAATCTGCTGCTCAAAGTGAGCCCGATCCTTCAAAATAGAGAAGACCTGATCCATGCTGGTGAGTTCAAACAGCATACGCACCTGATCATTAATTGAGCAAATGTGCATTTCGCGCTCCTTGGCCCGGACTTTTTTAAGCACTGACACCAGGGCCCCTAAACCAGAGCTGTCGACAAAGGTAATCTCTTTCAAATCAATGAGTAGAACCTGGGTATCTGCATTCAGCACATCATTGATTTGCTGTCGTAAGGTTTCTCCCTGGACACTGTCTAAAATGCCGGTGGGCTCAATCACTTGAACGTGTAAGTCCATAGAAATCATCATGGCTACTGCAACTAATCCTACACACTGGGCGTATGTCTATCCAAACATGTCTACAGTTGGCATCGACAGCCCTCAGGATTCCCACTTAGGGAAAATAGCCTGCACTTAGGGTGTGAGCGGTCTAAATCAATTATCGAGGATCGGCCAGTTGAATCAGGATATCGCCTGTTTTTTGGTGTGTTTGACCACCGTAGCTGCTAACGGCGATTGACTCAAAGGCATCTAGTATTGGACGAGCTGTGGTGTCGAGTAGGTTGAACCAGGGGACTGAGGCAGCTAGGGTCTTACGAAACTGTGGCCAGTTGATGTAAAGGTACCCGTCATTCGGCTGCTGCAAAGGGGCAATGGCTTGATTAAATTGGGACGTGTCGGCTAGCGATCGCAACGGCGCATCTAGCGCAGCCGTCATCGCCGGTAGCGAGGTAGCCAATATATCGTAGCCATCAGCCGTGGCATGTAATCCTAAGATTTGAGTTTCAACGGTGGTTTCTCGATCGCGCAATCGCTCTTGAACACTGGTTTGAAATTGGCTCCAGGCGGTTACGGGCTGATTTTGCAGCGACAGGGGGCTTACCGTGAGATGCTGTTGCTCAGCCAGGTGATCTAGGGCCGAGAGCGCAGCATTCGCGCTCGCTGAATGTTCAACAACCCAAATCCAATCCGGCCTATCTCCTGGTTGTTTGCCCCACTGACCAAGCGCATAGTCCCCTTTTAGCCAATTTTTGAGTAATTGCTGGGTATTGCCAGCGGGATAATGTATTTGCTGCCGTAGTTGCTGAAGCTGGAAAGGGATGGTCCCATAAAAGTCCAGCTCGGTTTCAAAGGCTTCCCAAAGCTGGTTGAGATTGCGGCCACCAGCAGCCATCGCCGTATCCGCAGGCAAATATTGAAGTGCCTCGACTGGCTCACTCAAACCAGGTTCAACCGGCATAAATGCGGTTCGGGACTTTGGTGCCAGCGCTGTTGCCAGACGTAAGCCTTGCCGGTTGAGCTGGATTGCAGCCGTCAGTGATTGGGTTTGGGGAGCCTCCGCCTTCAAGTTTAAGGCTGACAAATTTGCTGGGTTCTGGGATGCAATCCCCAACCAGCTTAACAACTGAGGCAGGTTGCCGTAGACAACCCCAATGCGCTTAGCTGTCAGCTGGCGCAGGGCCGATTGATAGTCAGACCGAGCCGTGAGGTTAAGCTGAGCGGCTTGGGCATTGCGAATGCTCTGCTGCAAGACCTGGGGGTGGTTGGCCAACAGCACAAACCGACTGCCCACCACTGCGGTTGCTAACTGTGCCTGCCGGCGCAGGCCGGCAAAGGCCTGGGCAAGGTCAGGATTAGCAGGTACGTTCGGTGCGGCCTCGGCGTAGATGATCCGCACCCCGCTCGAGACGTCAAAGGTGAGCTTTGCCCCTGCCAGGGCCTGACGCTGCCAAAACAGCTCTAAAAACTCTCGGGCGCGATCACTATCACGGGTTGCGATCGCAGCTATATATCCTGGCTGTGAACCGTTTGTCGGATCGCGATCAAAGTCAGTATCTGTGACCGCAAACGCGACTTCATCCCCAATCCAGGGGCGAATATCACTATCGTAGTCGACCCCAGTTTGGTTCAACAAACTACGCTTAAGCTGCATCACCCCAGCTTGGGCCTCACCTCGACGCCCCGGCGGTGTCAGTACCCGGCGCAGCTCAACCAGTCGCTCTGGGGAAGTGAGCAAAGACACCATCAACGGCGCTTGCCGGGGTACAAACACAGCCGCATCAGGAGCCGTGTGAGATCCGCCTCGCATCAGCAACAGCGGACTTTGAGCGCTTAGCCACCAGAAGCCCCCTAGACCGACCATCACCCAGGCAGTTGCGATCGCGCCCAGGATGGTGATGTATTTGCGAAATGAAAGCGGCTGACGGAGCTTAGAGAACAACATACCGATCTCAGTACGGGATCGGTTTTAGTGTAATCGAGGCTGGTACATCCCCCGTCTGATTGCAACGGATTAAAACGAATTCCTATGCACTCAGCGAATTATCATATCCTCGCCAAACCGCCGCCAATCGCCCTTGAATATCCACATCTTTGGCAGGATACCGCATCGGCTCGTAGTTATCATTGGCAGGCTTGAGCACAATCTCGCTGCCCTCTCGGTAGAGGTACTTGAGGGTGGTGGTGCCCTCTACCCGAGCTGCCACAATGGTGCCGTCGCGAATATTGCGGGGATCGCTCACGGGTCGCATAATCACAATATCCCCGCTATCAATCAGGGCATCGATCATGCTGTCACCCCTGACCCTGAGGGCAAAATCGTCCACTTTTAGTGGCATCGTGGCCAGATCAAGGTGCTCTACCGTATCGGTAAAGGCTTCTACCATTGAGCCCGCTGCAATCGAACCTAGAATACGCACCCCCCTGGCTTCATTCAAAATCCGAATGGTGCGAGCTTTACCCTCGTTCCAGTCAATGTATTCCTTATTTCTGAGATGCTCTAGACGGCTCTGGATCGGGGCAGGGGACTTAAGATTCATCGCTCGCATCATTTGACGAATCGACGGCGAGTGTTGATTACGTCGGATATAGTCTACCAGCCAGTCATATAGCTCTTGTTGAGCTTCGGTTAAAGGTTCCATAGGTCTTTGGGTATAAAGTGCGGCACACCTATGAGAACAAGCGTACCAGCAAGTAGTTCATTTGTCCACTTGCCCCGGAATTTGTTTAAAAATCTCTGCAATTAGAGCGAAGGGCAAGGAGGCAGGCGGAGCAGGGGGCAGGGTTGGGCTTTTGGCACAAAGTCTGACGGTGATTGGGCAAGGCTAAAAAAAAGCAGGTGCAGCGGAATGCTGCACCTGCTTTTTTATGATCGCTTTTAGGATCCCTTTAAAGCGCGAGTCCTAGCGGATATATTCCTTAAGAACACTATTGCGGTTGGGGTGACGTAGCTTGCGCAGGGCCTTGGCTTCGATTTGGCGAATACGCTCACGGGTCACGTTGAAGATCTGACCGATCTCTTCGAGGGTCTTCATGCGACCATCGTCGAGTCCGTAGCGCAGGCGCAATACGTCGCGCTCTCGGGGGCTCAGGGTGCTGAGAACGCTCTCCAAGTCCTCCCGCAGGAGGCTCTTAGAAACCTCATCTTCGGGGGTCTCACCGTCGGACTCGATGAAGTCACCCAGACGAGAATCTTCTTCCTTACCGATCGGGGTTTCGAGGGAGATCGGCAGTTGGGCAGATTTGGCGATGAAACGCAGCTTCTCGATGGTCATTTCCATGCGAGTGGCAATTTCTTCTTCGGTGGGCTTGCGACCTAGCTCCTGGGACAGTAGCTTCGTGGTCTTTTTAATGCGCGAAATCGTCTCATACAGGTGAACCGGCAGACGAATAGTGCGGGACTGGTCTGCGATCGCACGGGTAATGGCCTGACGAATCCACCAGGTGGCATAGGTCGAAAACTTATAGCCCTTTTCATGGTCAAACTTCTCAGCCGCACGAATTAGACCTAAGCTGCCTTCCTGAATCAAGTCTTGGAAGGACAGGCCTCGATTCATGTACTTCTTAGCAATTGACACCACCAATCGCAGGTTCGACTGCACCATTTTGTCCTTAGCGCGGCGACCAACGTGGAGCCGACGACGGAAGGCAGGTAAGGGCATATCAACCGCATCTGCCCAGTCTGCATCGGTGGGCTCACGGTCAAGACCATCCGAAATATCATCACGGATGCGCTCAAGCTCGAGCAAATCAGCAATCTTACGGGCTAGTTCGATTTCCTCTTCGGCTCTGAGAAGTCGAATGCGGCCAATTTCCTGAAGGTACAGACGAATAGAGTCTTCGGTGTAATGCTTCTTTTTCGTCTGAGTGCGGCGACGGGTCGCTTTGCCTTTGGCAGTCGCAGCGGGCTTGGCTAGTCCTCCCCCTCCATCTTCCTCCTGATTGAATCCCTTATTGCCTTCGTTACCACCTATGAGTTGATCAAGATCACTCTCAGGCTCCAGGGTTTCAAGTACATTGTTCGCTTGGGTCATGCCGCGTTCCTCATGCTCCTTTATGCAACAGATCAAGATTGAAGGAAAAATAAAACCATAGGACTTGATATTTTGAAGGGGCGTCCTTGGGGGAGGACTTATTGACGTGTTGAAACAACACGTTTCAAAAAACCAAGCTTGCAAAAATGCAATTGGTTAATGCTTTCGTAAAGTAAGAGGCAAATTTCCTAAAGCCATTTGCAACTACGATACGAAGAATTCCGAAAGAAGAACTCATAAATTGTAGCCCTTCTAACAAGAATGCACCACCTAACGCTTAGCTAACTAAGCATTAAAGATACCGTGCGTATTTCTACAGTAGTAACATGCTTGACAGAAGAACGCACAGGGGTAGGCAGGACTTTGAAGTCTGTATATTCTGGGAGAAGAAGTTAAGAGCCGCTCAAACCCTTGTGTCAAAAGGTATCTTGGGTAAGCGAAACGCCATCACCATAACTTTTATCTATCTAAAATTTAAAAGTCATAATTTTTACTTTTGATGACATTTCACCTATCTGGTGCTCGATTTTACAAGCGTTGCCAGTATTATCAGCCAGTACTCAGCTATTTGACTGATAAATCAGTCAAATAGCTGAGACAAAATTGGAGCCTGTGGGGTTAGCTCAGATGATTGTGGGTTAAAAAATGAGTCTGCGTCTGTTGTTAAGACTTTAAACTGGTTTTAACACGGGCTGATTCAACGACAGAATTGAGCACGTCCCTGCTGAGTGGTTTGACCAAAAACCCATCCAAGCTAGGGTGCTCTTCCTGGGGAGACCAGCTTGGTTCGCTGGATTCTGTCAGCGCAACAATAGTGACATCAGCAGGTTTGACGGTTTCTCGGAGACGCTGAACCACTGCCTCGGACCAATTGTGCTGACTGCCCGACAAAATCACCAGATAGGGATTTTCCTGCTGAATCTGGGCAACAGCCTGATCGGTCGAACCTGCAATGACAACAGAGTAAGGAAACTGGCTCAGCATAAGCTGAGAAACCTGAGCAAGCCCTTGCTGTTGTTCTAAAAGAAGGATGTAGCCCTTGGAAATATCCATAGTTACCTACGCCAGTCTCTGTCAAGTGTAGGCAACGACTATCAGGATAAAGCCATATGTGAACTTATCGAAAGGGATCTTAGGGGGCGTTATTAAGTTCGAATCTTTTAGATACGCTTAGTAAAGAAACGAAACAAAACTGCACGCCCATCAAAGCAAAGAGTTCTACTAGGTTTGCTGAGACCTCATTGTAATAGAAGACCATACCTAATAAAAAAATAAAAAGATAGCAGTAGAAGACTAGATCGACTAAGGCGCTAATCGAGCTTTTTTGAGGCGTGTCTCTTCGTACCAGGCGGCGACCTGGGGGACCCATGCCTGGAAATATGGCCAAATTGCTTCGCAGAGTTTTTGAGCCTCAAGTTGCGCATCGGCTTTCCAGCGCAGATCTAACAGATGCATAACGCTGCGGACGTTGGCAGAGAGCACCCAGTGCTGACGCACATCAAACGGAATTAGCCCGCGGGCATGTTCTTCAGAAAATCCCTGCTCAATTCTAAGTTTGTAGCGATCGCACGCCTGCAAACACCAGTCAAGATCCTGCTGACGCTGCTCGGCAGTGTACTCATATTTCTTGCCTTGCCGATCGGTATAGAAGCCCAGTGGCCTTAGATAAAAGACCTCATCCGCCTCTCGTTTACCGGCCACCACGTCTAAAATCCTGGAGCCTGTGTAGCGAAATGACTGAACATCGAAGCTGACCCCCACACGATGGGTACGAATCTGCTGCATGGTGGAGTGGGGAAACCAGCCGCAGTTGAGAACAATTTGGGGATGCTCCAAGGGGCCATAGTGACCTCGCCCCCCTTTCAGCAAATTGCGAATGACCAGCTCTCCAGCTTTTTCTTCGCTGGGCCAGCTGTCGCGCTCGTCCCAAACAAACCCCTCTGCATAGTCTTGGTGCATCGCTGCGTAGATTGTCTGCTGTGGATTAGGCGTCTGGGAGATAACTGCGACAGTGAAACGATCCATGGTGGTAGAAGGGAATTTTAAGTAAGAGAGATCTTACTGTCCTTTAGATCCCTGCCCCGGAGACTTTAGCAAGATTGCAGTTTTTAGAAGCCCGATCTTGCTGCTAAGTTAATCTCAATATCCTCGTTGCATCTTCCGAAATAGCCTATGGCTTCTTTTATGCCCGCCAATGCAGATCTACCGGCAAATGCTGATCCCTCGCCCCGGCCTGCTGAAGTCCCGCCCAAGACACCGCTCAAGCAGGTTCGCCACATTATGCTAACGTCTCATCCTGGGATGATCCCCCAGGCGGGGCCACCGATTCAATGGGGGGCAGTCGATCCCCTGGAGCGAGGTCCGGTAGTGGCCACGATCGCCAATCCAGCCCATCGCAACGTGATTGGTACCCACTCGGGCAGCTATGCTCTCTATCGAGCCCTGGCCGTCGCTAAGGGAGATTTACAACCGGACCATCGACCTGATTTAACCAATACGGCTCCCACCCTTGAGATTGGACCCTACCCAAGCTGGTTTGACGCCACTAAGATTGTTTCCCTTGATCCCTTTGGGGCCCAGGTAGAGCGACTTTACCAGCCCCTTTATCAACAGGGCTTTGATATTCGTCCGACGATTGCGGTCACCAAAGCCCATATTCAAATGCCTGAGTTGCAAGAGGCTGTGCAACAAGGGCGACTCCGCGAAGATGGTCGGATTATGAAACCAGGGGGTGAGTTGGTCGTGACGAAGGCGGCCATCGAGCCGGTCTGGCATCTGCCCGGGATTGCGGCCCGCTTGAATATTGCCGAGGGAGATCTGCGCTATATCTTGTTTGAGCAGACGGGGGGCATGTTTCCAGAGTTGGTCACGCGGTCTGATTTAAAGGTCTTTTTGCCCCCCATCGGTGGGATGACTATCTATATCTTGGGTGACATTGCCGCCGTGGCCGCTCCCGAGCGACCGCTCGCGGTGAGAGTTCATGATGAGTGCAATGGATCAGATGTATTTGGCTCAGATATTTGTACCTGTCGTCCTTACTTGGTGCATGGCATCGAAGCCTGCATCGAGACCGCCCAGGCAGGCGGAGCCGGGGTGATTGTCTATTTTAGGAAAGAAGGCCGAGCCCTGGGAGAGGTGACTAAGTTTTTAGTCTACAATGCCCGCAAACGTCAGTCTGGAGGCGATAGTGCCGCTGCCTATTTCACACGCACCGAGTGTGTGGCGGGGGTTAATGATGTGCGATTTCAAGAGCTCATGCCGGATGCGCTGCACTGGTTGGGGGTGACTCGGATTGATCGGCTGGTCTCGATGAGCAATGTGAAATACGAGGCGATTGTGCAGTCAGGCATTGAGGTGGTGGAACGGGTCCCATTGCCGGATGAGTTGATTCCCAAAGATGCCCAGGTCGAGATCGAGGCCAAAAAAGCGGCGGGTTATTTCAGCCCCACGGGTAGACCGACCCCGGATACACTGGCTCAAACCAAGGGGCGCGATCTGAGTGTGTGAGGCCACTTAATGATAGAAAATCCTGCATTGGAAACGGTTATCGACTATTTGCAATCCCCCCAGGCGATCCGTGAACGGTCGGCTAAGTTGTTTGATCTGGCCTGTGATGATCGGCTCAGCCACTTTCGCTGTGATGGATCTCAGCTCGATACGGTGGCAGATTTTGTGGTTGCTGTGACACGGGACTCGTATCCGACGGGGCAGATCCCGATGCATTCTCGCTGGCGTCATTTAGAGCTTCAGGGACAATCCCTACTCGCACGACTGGGTGAACCTTGGCAGGGGTTGCCTTTACGCGAACAGGTGCGCGCCCGGCTTGATTTGGTGATTGTGAGTGTTTTGTTGGATGCGGGGGCGGGCTCCCATTGGCGATATGTTGATCCAGTCAGTGACACGGTCTTTCGGCGATCTGAGGGACTTGCGATCGCAAGTTTCAACGCCTTTGCTGATGGGCTTTTTTCCGCTGACCCTGATCAGCCCTGGCGAGTCGATGCAGTCGCTCTCCAGCAGCTCGGCCCAGCCCGGTTAGCTGAGGCCTTTCAGGTTACGCCAGACAATCCGCTGGTGGGGGTGGCGGGCCGGTGTCAACTCTTGCAAGCCCTGGGTACTCAACTCACGACCCAACCGATATTTTTTGGCGAATCGGACCCCCGATTGGGCAATTTAGTGGATTACTTTTTAGCCCTAGCAGCGTCAGGGGGACTGAAAGCGGTCCAGATATTGAAAACCCTTTTGGTCAGTCTTGGGCAGATTTGGCCGGGGCGGGTTGCGATCGCAGGTGTGAATTTGGGCGACGTTTGGCTCCACGAGGCACTACCCGATACAGGACCAGGCAGTCAGCTTGTCCCTTTTCATAAGCTCTCCCAGTGGCTCACCTATTCTCTACTAGAACCCCTGCAATCACTAGGACTCCGCATTACCGATCAAGCCCAATTAACGGGCCTCGCTGAATATCGAAACGGCGGACTCTGTATCGATTTGGGTTTATTTGTCCCCAAATATTCCCAAATCCTTAGTCAACCCCATCCACCAGATTCGACAGTCATAGTAGAGTGGCGAGCGCTTACAGTGATTGCGCTGGATCACATCGCTGAGCGAGTGCGGCACCAGCTCAATGCGCCCGACCTAACCCTGCCCGAGATCCTGCAAGGCGGCACCTGGGCCGCCGGACGCCGGATCGCCAAACAAAAGCGTCCCGCAGGCACCCCTCCCATCCAACTCCTCAGTGACGGGACTGTTTTTTAGACTCCCTGCTTCCGCTCGGGCAGGCGAGATGCTCGCCCTACGAAACTCTCCGCGTGGGCATGCCCACCCTACCCATTACTCCCCGCGTCTCCGCGTCTCCCCCTCCCTGCGTTTTTCTACCCCACCCCCCACCTCCACCTACCCATCTTCCTCTGCTCCCCCATCTCCCCCGCCCCCCTCTGCTCCCCTTGCCTCTCTAATCTTTCTGTCCCCACCTCCATGACATCTGAAATCCACCTAATCCAGCACCCTCTGATCCAGCACAAGCTCACATTAATGCGCCGTCGCGAGACCGGCACCGCCGAATTTCGAGCTTTGCTCAAAGAGATCAGTTTGTTAATGGGGTATGAGGTTACCCGCGACCTGCCACTGAAGCAAGAATCCATTGAAACGCCCATGGACAAAACAGTCGCGCCCGTCCTGGCGGCGGAGAAAAATATGGTGATTGCCGCGATCATGCGAGCCGGCCAGGGCATCTTAGACGGCATTTTAGAACTAGTGCCCACGGCGCGGGTGGGCCACATTGGGCTCTACCGCGATCCGCTCACTCTGGCGGTGATTGAGTATTACTTCAAGCTGCCGGAAGATGTCTCTGAACGCGATGTGATTGTGGTTGATCCCATGCTGGCCACCGGGAATACAGCCACTGCAGCGGTCAGTCGATTGAAGCAGCTGCACCCCCAGTCAATTCGATTTCTTTGCCTGCTAGCAGCAGCCAAAGGGGTGGCTCAGTTTCATGAGCATCACCCCGACGTGCCCATATACACCGCTGCCATTGATGAAGAATTGGACAGTCACGGCTATATTCGGCCCGGGCTAGGGGATGCGGGAGATCGGTTGTTTGGGACGAAGTGAATGGGTGGGTAGTGAGTCGTGGGTGGCGGGTAGAGGCGTTGCATACAACGCATGTACAGGCGTTGGCTCACCTAAGGTGGGACGGGTTTTCCTCTGTTTTAAAGATACAAGGTGGGCCTTGCCCACGTAGGGTGGGACGACGTTAACCAAAATCGACTTCTAGTAGCGAGAGATCGTCGGACAGGGTTTCATCTTCCATCCGTAAAGATGTGATGTGGGTAACCAAATCATCCAGAGGGGTGGGTTGAGGGGGTTTGGTTAGCAGGTCGATAAACCCGTCTAGACCCAGCAGCTTACTGGCATCAGCCGTGGGTTCAATCGGAACTTCGTAAATGCCATCGCTAAAGATATAGAGTAGGCTGCCTTCGGGGACGGTGCAGCGTTTCCAAACATAGGTGGTGCCTGGCATCATACCTACGGGCATGCCGGGGGTTCGCAGTTGCTCAACCTGGAGATGCTGGGGAGATGTTTCTGAAATCAGGACAGCGGGTGGGTGGCCTGCGCTGGC
>JBCBQD010000047.1:0-26941 GCA_039820425.1 Cyanobacteria bacterium J06635_1 | reverse complement strand
ATCAACAACGGTTTTATTGACCACCGCCTTACGCAGCAGGGCCTCAGCGTCACGCGTATTCACCGTCAGGGCGACAGATGTGGTGCCATCGTGCCCATAGAGAACCGCAGGCAAATTGCCAGTGCGGCGCAGTGCCTTGGGTTTTTCGCCCTCAGGACGTTTTTTACATTCAATGGTCAGTTCCATAACAGTTGCTCAGTCAGTAAACGAAAGGGTGAAAGACTTACGGGATACGGCGCTTTATAATGCTACCGGATTTGGGGGCGACTCGAAGGGGCGATTGTCAAAATCAAGCGACCTTGTCAAGCAACCTTAAAAGCGGCTCCATTTTCATGGAGGAGCGCTCGTTTAGGCCCATGAATCGGGTCTTCAACAATGATAGTTTGATCGCGGCTGGCTCCCAGCGACACAATGGCGATGGGCACTTCCATCAGCTCTGCTAAAAACTTTAGATAGTCTAGGGCTTGCTTAGGCAGGTCCTCAAGACGACGGCAGTGAGCCGTTGACTGCTTCCAGCCAGGCAAGATTTCGTACACTGGCTCACAGCGGGCAAACTGACGCGCACTCCCTGGCAGCTCCAGGCACTTTTGACCGTCTAGCTTATAGGCGACGCATACCTTGATCTCATCAAGGTGGTCGAGCACATCGAGCTTGGTGACTGCCAGACAATCTAGACCGTTGATGCGCACAGCATAGCGACCGATCACCGCGTCAAACCAACCACAGCGACGGCGACGCCCCGTGGTCGTGCCAAACTCTGCTCCGATTTCACAGAGCATCGCACCCATATCATCCATCAGCTCCGTGGGGAAAGGCCCCTCGCCGACGCGGGTGGTATAGGCTTTGGCAACCCCGATCACCCGGTCGATCGCCGTTGGGCCAATCCCAGAGCCAATGCAGGCCCCGCCCGCCACTGGGTTAGAGGAGGTCACATAGGGATAGGTGCCGTGATCAAGGTCGAGCAAGGTGCCTTGAGCGCCTTCAAATAAAACGTTTTTGCGCTGCTGAATGGCATTATAGATGTGCAGTGGGCTATCGACGATGTGCGATCGCAACCGCTCTGCGTAGACCGCATATTCGTCTAGAACGTCTCTAGGATCGAGGGGGTCGAGGTCATAAAGCTTTTCGAGAACGACATTTTTATAGTTAATTGTCCACTCCAGCTGTTCTTTGAGCGCATCGAGATCCATCAGATCAACCACACGAATGCCAGTGCGCTCTGACTTATCCGCATAGGTCGGGCCAATCCCCCGACGGGTCGTGCCTATTTTCTTATTTCCCCGGCGTTCTTCGGCAGCCTGATCGATCAGGCGATGATACGGCATCGTAATGTGCGCTGACTCAGAGATAAATAAGTTCTGAGACGAGATACCCAATTCATCAAGCTTATCGAGTTCACCAATGAGGGCCCTGGGATCAATCACCGTGCCACTGCCAATCAGACATTCTGTTTCTGGATACAAAATGCCCGACGGAATCAGATGCAACTTAAAGGTTTGATCCTTTACAACAACGGTGTGACCTGCGTTAACACCGCCTTGGTAGCGAACAACGACATCTGCTGACTTACTTAACAGATCGGTAATCTTACCTTTGCCTTCGTCGCCCCACTGGGCTCCAATTACAACAACGTTTGCCAAGGGATTATTAAGTGCTAGAGTTCAAACAAATGACCATTATCGCCAGCAGAGGTTGAGGGTGTCAACATATAGCACCCCAAAATCGCCATTGACGCTTGGCCAGATGCCCTTGGCACGAACTTAAATCGATTCGGCTAAAGATTGCTTAAAGTTAAGTCTACACCAGCTTTTCAGACAATCAACACAGAATCTAAAAAATGCGGTAAAACTAAGTTTAATATCCTTATTTATTGTTTTGATGAGTTTAGCTGTCGGCTAGTCTTTAGTCCCCTGGTTTTTAGTCCCCATTAGATCTAGCCAGATTGATTGAGCCAGTGATCTAGTCAGGCTTTAGCTCACCCAGTTTGCACTAACCCAACTCCAAAATCACTCTAGAAGGCACCATGAGTCTCTACGCAGAACTACATCGCCATCTGGGGGGCTCTGTAGTACCCCGAATTTTGTGGCGATATTTCCAACGTAATCGTCCAGATCTCTCTGGTCGTTTTTCAGATTACGCGCAATTTGAGCAATTTTACACCCAGCCTAAGCAATCTTTAGAAGAGTATCTGGAGCTGCATACCCTGGTGGAAAGTGTTCAAACCAAAGAGGCCCTGCCCTATTTCATCTATCGTTTGATTCGCGGCGCTTATATCTTTGAGAACCTGGCATATCTTGAGCTGCGTTATACCCCCTATTACCGCACGCCAGAGCATCTCTCCCAGTCAGCGCGCATTGAGGCCATGGCAGAAATTATTGAGATTGTGGGCCGCGCCAGCGATCAAAGCGAGTATCCCATCGTGACGCGACAAATTCTTTGTATGCACTCGCGACTGCCCTATGAGGTCAATCGTGCCATCGTTGATTTGGCGACCCAATATCCCGACTATGTCTGTGCGGTGGATATTGCCGGGGGCGATGCGGCTTACCGAGAGCGACTAGATGAGTTTATAGGACTCTATGCCTATGCCCGGTCTCGAGGTTTAAAGACCACAGGCCATCTGTATGAGACAGCAAATGGCTGCTATCCAGAGCTGCTGCCTTACCTGATGCGAATTGGTCACGGCATTCAGATTCCCCTCCACTATCCGGAGTTGCTCAAGGAAGTCGCCGCGCGGGGGCAGTGTCTGGAGGTATGCCCGACCACCTATCTGCAAACAGGGACGCTAGAAGATCTAAGCCAGCTCAAGCAAGTCTTTAATCGCTGCCTCGATGCAGGCGTAGATATTGCCATCTGCACAGACAATGCCGGACTGCATAATGTGCGTTTGCCCTTTGAATATGAAAATCTGCTGACCCAGGATGTGATTGGGTTCGATGCCCTACAAGCCTGTCAGGCAGCGGCCTTTCGCCATGCTTTTGCATGGCCCCATCAGGCTCAACCTGCGTCCATGCTGTCTGACCTACTCACAGGGCGTACTGCTCAGCATCCGCTAGATGCCTCAAAGTTTGATGTCGAAGAGTTGCGCATGCGTCAGCAATAGGTGGGCAGGCGATAGATCTCGAATTTACCTGAAGTTTGAATTTAAAGCGGGTAGACCATACTGGATAATGAAAAGGTTTTCAGTTTCTAGACTTCATCCGTACACTCTTTATCCGTACACTTAATTACCCGCTTGAGCTATGCGAACTTCATACTGCGGCGATCTGCGATCCGAACATATTGGTAAGACGGTAACCCTCTATGGCTGGGTCGATCGCCGTCGCGATCATGGCGGAGTGATTTTTTTAGATCTGCGCGATCGCAAAGGCATCGTGCAGATTGTTAGCGACCCCGAGCGCACCCCTGAGTCCTATCCTGTCGCCGATCAGGTGCGCAACGAGTATGTGGTAAAAATCGAAGGTCACGTCAGTCAGCGCCCCGATGAATCGTTAAACCCAAAGCTACCTACGGGGGAAGTAGAAATTTATGCCGACCGCATCGAGTTGCTGAATGCGGTGCGCAAGCAGATGCCCTTTCAGGTCTCAACAGCGGAAGAAGAATCTGTCCGCGAGGACCTGCGCCTCAAATATCGCTACCTAGACCTGCGGCGTGAGCGCATGAGCCGCAACATGCAGCTGCGCCACGAGGTGATCAAGGCTATTCGCCGGTTCTTAGAAGACGAGGAAGACTTCATTGAGGTGGAAACCCCCATCTTGACCCGCTCTACGCCGGAGGGGGCACGGGACTATGTCTTGCCTTCGCGGGTCAACCCCGGCGAATGGTACGCCCTGCCCCAGTCGCCCCAGCTGTTTAAGCAGCTGCTGATGGTCTCTGGCTTTGATCGGTACTATCAGATTGCCCGCTGCTTTCGCGACGAAGATCTGCGCGCCGACCGCCAGCCCGAATTTACCCAGCTCGACATGGAAATGAGTTTCATGTCCCAGGAAGAGATTCTCGATCTTAACGAGCGGCTGACCTGCCACATTTTCAAAACTGTCAAAGACATTGACCTGCCGCGCCCCTTCCCCCGGTTAACCTACGCCGAGGCCATGGACCGCTATGGTAGCGATAAGCCAGATACCCGCTATGCCCTGGAGCTGGTAGATGTTTCCGACATTTTGAAAGATTCTGGCTTTAAGGTGTTTTCCGGTGCGGTCAAATCCGGTGGTCTGGTCAAAGTCCTCCCCATCCCCGACGGTAACGATGCCATCTCGAATGTGCGCATCAAACCCGGTGGGGACCTGTTCAAAGTTGCCACTGATGCTGGTGCCAAGGGGCTGGCCTATATCCGCGTGCGCGACGGCGGCGAAATCGACACGATTGGCGCAATTAAAGACAACCTGACCGCTGACCAAAAGCAGGCATTGCTGACCCGCACCGGGGCGGAGCCCGGCATGTTGCTATTGTTTGGTGCTGGCCCCACCGCTATTGTCAACGCCACCCTCGACCGGCTGCGTCAGACCATTGCCCAAGAACTAAACCTGATCGACCACAGCAAGCTGAACCTGCTGTGGATTACCGATTTCCCTATGTTTGAGTGGAACGCGGATGAAAAGCGTCTGGAGGCATTGCACCACCCCTTTACAGCGCCTCACCCTGACGATGTGGCAGATCTAAAGACCGCTCGAGCAGTGGCCTACGACCTGGTCTACAACGGCTATGAAGTCGGCGGCGGCAGCCTGCGGATCTATCAGCCCGATTTACAAGCTAAAGTTTTCGAGACCATTGGCCTCAGCGATCAGGAGGCCCGCGACAAGTTTGGATTTTTGCTCGACGCCTTTGAATATGGCACCCCACCCCACGGGGGGATCGCCTACGGTCTAGACCGGCTAGTCATGCTGCTGGCTGGCGAGCAGTCGATTCGGGATGCGATCGCATTTCCCAAAACCCAGCAAGCCCGAGATTTGCTCACCCAGGCCCCAGGGATGGTCGATACCAAACAGCTCAAGGAGCTAAGCGTCGCCTCCACCCACAAACCCAAGGAAGAAAACACATAAGAGACTAACAACGTGTATGCACAGAAGGGCTCGGTGTGCCGTTCACCGATCGAAATGGTGGTTTTAGATTGGCTGTCAAACCCAACCGATCCAGGTAATCGGAACCCACCCTCCCCCCCTTTCGACCTTCTCCTTTCCGCCTGCACCCCTCCCTGGATACCTACGTTAATATCAAGCTATACCAAGCTTTTTACCCGTATGGTCATTACTGCCCTACTCCTGATTGTTATTGGTTTGATTCCCCCCATCCTTTCAGCCTGGGTGAGCTTGCGAGCCCACAATCGGGTACAGGCCCGGTTTGAGCTAGCGATGGAAGCTGCCGCTAATCGTCGATTTCGTGACTTTGTCCGCCGCCGCCCCGATGAGCAGTATGTGGAGGGGTTGGGGCTGATCGTCGGCGACCTCACCTGTCAGCTCAACGCCCGTTCACCCTATTTGCGCTGTGCCGTCAACCCGATGGGCCCTTGCGAGGGGTGTCGGCATTATCAGGGCAGAGAGTACGGGTGATTTTAGATTGGGGATTTTAGATTGGAGATGTAGGTAATGCCAGCAATCTAACCAACTTCTAAAATCTAAAATTGCCTCAGCTGATTGCTTGCCTCAAAAATACTTCAATAGCCGCCACCAGCTGATCTAGCTCTGACTCCAGGGTAAAGTAGTGAACACAGGCGCGAACGCAGTTGGGGGATAGCAGGGTGCGTAGGTAAATACGCTGGTTTTCTAAATGCTGGACCAGCCTGGCATGTAACTCAGGCGAGGGGGTGCCGTTGGGGGTGATTTGAAAGGAGATTAACCCCGACTCGGGTGGGGATTTGAGTAAGCAAGTAATTTGTGGCAGACGATTGAGGCGGCCCCAGAGATAGATACTGAGCTGACAAATTCTGAAATAGCGCTGTTGGGCGGTGCCCCACTGGTTGTGGAATGCGATCGCAGCCCTCAAACTCGGCCATAGTGGCCCATCGGAGGTCGCAATCTGAAACCGCCGGGCATCGGGTTGCCAGCCAATGGGATTGGCCTCCCTATCAATCCGAATTCCCCGCCAACCAATGAACGTGGGTGATATTGATTCCAGGGCATCCGGTCTGACATAGAGACCGCCCACCCCCGCCGGGCCACACCACCACTTGTGGCCTGTAAAAGCGTAAAAATCGGCCCCCAGCTCATCGAGTTTGAGGGGGAGCATCCCCACCGATTGGGCCGCATCGACTAAGACTCGAACGGCCTGGGGGGGATGGCTCCGACATAGATTCACAATCTCTTTGAAGGGCAGCAATTGCCCCGTATTCCAAAGCACTTGACTAATGACCAACAACCGAGTGCGAGGGTGTAGCGCCTGGGCAATAGCCATGGGGGGTGAGCGTCGAGCAGGCGGCTTTAGCGACACCCAGTCAACCTCAACCCCATAGCGGCGGCTAATTTCTTTGACTGCCGCCACAATGCCAGGGTGTTCGCAGTCCGAAATCAAGACGCGATCGCCCGATTGCCAGGGCAAACCCCACAGGGGAATATTGCAACCCACTGTTACATTTTCAGTCAGTGTCAGGCTCTCCGGCGTTGTACCTAGCTCAGTCGCCATCGCGTGTCGCAAAAGATCGGCTTCTTGCTTGAGCCACTCGTTGGTCGCACTTGAGAAAGGCCCCTTTTGCTGAATTTGCTGATGCCCTGAAGAGACGGCATCCAGGGCTACCTGGGGCATCGGCCCTTGTCCACCATAGTTGCCATAGAGCTTGTCCTTGAGGGCGGGAATAGATTGCCGATGTTGCTGTAGCGCTTTCAAATCCAGACGATTGTTCACGCAAACTCCTGAAGTGAGGACATTAGTAATCGGACGGGGTCTCACGATTTTTGCACATCCGCTTCTAAACAAAATGGCTAGCTTTTTACAAACAAGCGGGAAGTTTAAAGAGGGTTATCCATGGAAGCGAAAAGTTATCCATGGGTCAGGTTAAAATCCGGTAGCGTCGATTACTAAAATCGCCACCTGCTCAAACACACAAACGCGATGAGGGAAACCATAATGAAAATACGTCGTTCACGCGTCACTGCTTTACTAACTATGGCACTCGCGTTAGGGCTATCGAGCTGCGGTGCATCTAAGGTGGCTCAATGTAACAGCTTTGCCGAAGTGATAAATGATGCCCAAGGCTTTAAAGCTGAGTTTGAATCTGAAATCGACGGCTTTACTCAAGAAGCAGCAAAAGCCCAAAGCCTTGAAGATATCCAAGGGGCAGCAAATCAGTACATAGGCGCAGTGGATACCGTGGTCGGGAATATCGACGGCATGGTTTCAAACTTAGAGGGCCTCTCCCTCGCCGATGAGCAACTGGCCCAGTATCGAGGTGAATATGTTGACATCATCTCGGGCTCAGCCACAGAATTACAGGTCGCCAGCGAAGCGATGCAACTGGTGGCAGACGCCAAATCTGAGGCGGACCTGGGTAACGTGTTAGAGGCGTTTCAGCAAAAGGCCAATACCGCCTTTACAAACTTACAAGACCTATCGGGGCGTGAGTCTGAGCTAGTGGGCAACATCAATACCCACTGTGATGCCGAAGGGGGTACGACAGACGAAACTGAGAGTCCCACCGAAGCGCCTGCTGCGGAACCTGCCCAGTAAGCTGAGCAGGCGCGCGAAACGGTGAGCCGCAAAACGGTAATATGGGTAGCGCTGTTTAACCTTCTCCAATTAACCGTCTTCACTATGTGCGCTGCGCTACTCCGCGTGATTGATCGATCGCCCCATCAAACCCTTGAGATTAAACCTGATGGGGAGGGTCTAAAGGGGCGTTTACACGTCCCTGGGGATAAATCAATTTCTCACCGGGCGCTAATGCTGGGCGCGATCGCAAATGGCGAAACCCAAATTAAAGGGCTCTTGCTGGGCGAAGATCCCCGCAGTACAGCGAAGTGTTTCCAAGCGATGGGCGCGCAAATATCAGATTTAGCGGCTGACTGGATCACAGTCAAAGGGCTCGGCATTGGCAACTTACAAGAGCCCAAAGATGTCTTAGATGCGGGCAACTCGGGGACCACAATGCGTCTGATGCTGGGGCTGCTAGCCTCCCAACCCGAGCGTTTTTTCGTGGTGACGGGGGATGCTTCGCTGCGATCGCGCCCGATGGGCCGCGTCATCACCCCTTTATCAGAGATGGGGGCAACCATCTGGGGGCGTGACGGCAATCGGCTTGCGCCCTTAGCGGTCCAAGGCCGTGCCCTCAAACCAATGCACTATCACTCCCCGATCGCCTCAGCCCAGGTCAAGTCTTGCATTTTGCTAGCGGGCCTAAATACCGACGGGGAAACCACCGTCACCGAATCCAGCCTGTCCCGAGACCACAGCGAACGCATGTTAAAAGCATTTGGCGCTAACCTGAGCATCGATCCAGACACCTGTAGCGTCACCCTCCACGGTCCTGCCCAACTCACCGGGCAAACCGTGATTGTGCCAGGTGATATTAGCTCCGCAGCCTTTTGGCTGGTGGCTGCGTCTATCTTGCCAGGGTCCGAGATTGTGATTGAGAATGTCGGCATTAACCCCACTCGCACTGGCATTCTAGACGTTTTACAGCAGATGGAAGCCGATCTCACCCTCGAAAACCAGCGCGAAGTAACTGGCGAACCCGTTGCCGACATTCGTGTCCGAAGCAGTCAGCTCAAATCCTGTACTGTGGGTGGCGATATCATTCCTCGAATGATTGACGAGGTGCCGATTTTAGCAGTAGCGGCCCTGTTTGCCAACGGCACAACGGTTATCAAAGATGCCGCCGAACTGCGTGTTAAAGAAAGCGATCGCATCGCCGTGATGGCCACACAGCTAGGTCGCCTGGGGGCTACGGTAACAGAACACCCGGATGGCTTAGAGATTACCGGCGGCCAATCCCTCATCGGAGCCGAAGTCGATAGCGATACCGATCATCGCATTGCCATGAGTCTTGCGATCGCAGCCCTGTGCGCCAGTGGTACCACCCAGATCCATCGGGCCGAAGCCGCATCGGTTTCTTACCCCACCTTTATGGAAACCCTGCTGCAGTTAAGTCAATCCTGAGTCATCAGCCATCCTGCCTGTCTTAGCAGCGGTTTTGGGCATTTTTATAGACCCCTGACAGCCTCAGCCTTGGCATCGTCGTCGTCGAGGGAGTAGAAACCGCCACCGAACAAGCCTTTTTGACAAAATATCAATGTGACTTTGTACGAGCGCATTATTGGGTCCAAACCCTTGCCAATCAGGGCAATCTGGGATCAGGCTAGGTATCCAAAGCCCGTCAAAATTGCCCCATCAGCTATTTAGAAAACTCAGATACCGTGTTTCTGCGAGGCCACCTGGGAATATTAGATACATCTTCTAATTGCCCTTCTGAAACGGTTGATTTATGTGGCGTCAGCTTAAAAATACACTCAACAGCGTGCGTACTTACCCGGACCTCAGCCCCGACCTCCAAGTGCGCCGACAGGTAAATCGTCAATTGAGATCGCAGCGTCCAGCCCTCAAACCAGAAGACTGGTACTACGAATTTCGACTCATCACCCGATGTGACCAGCGATTACTCGATTTCTTGCACAGTCGTTTACAACACTACTCCGGGCTTAACTTTAGCCGAGTGCGTCCCTGCGATCATCTTGTGGACGACCTACAGTTTCCCCTAGTGTGCTGGTTTGACTGGGCCTGGAAACTCTGTGAAGACTTTGAGCGCGTCTTCGGCGTTGATATTAGCGAAGACTTTGACGAAACCCAATTTGACACCGTCAAAGATTTGCTGGTTTTCTTGGACCGGCGCGTCAGCACCCGCCAGGCAGCCATTGCCCACTGCTAGTTTTCCCCCTCCTTTACAAACCGCAATTGACGCTACAACTCCCCCCTAAGAGCGCTAAATTAGAAAACAGCGCTTTTAGGAACCTCCATGCCAAGAACCCAGCGTAACGATAACTTCATCGACAAATCTTTTACGGTGATGGCAGACATGATCTTAAAGATGATGCCCACCAAAAAGCAGGCCAAAGAAGCCTTTGCCTATTACCGCGATGGCATGTCAGCCCAGGCCGATGGCGAATACGCTGAAGCTATGGAAAACTACGAAGAAGCTTTACGTCTTGAGGAAGACCCCTACGATAAAAGCTTTATTCTTTACAACATGGGCTTGATTCACGCCAGCAATGGCGAGCATGATATCGCCCTAGAACGCTACGCAGAATCTTTAGAACTCAACCCTCGCATGCCTCAGGCTCTGAATAATACCGCCGTCATTTACCACTATCGCGGGGAGCAAGCCGAAGCAGCGGGTGACGCTCAAACCGCCGACACTATGTATGATGAAGCCGCCCAATATTGGATGGAAGCCATTCGGATTGCCCCTAATAATTACATTGAGGCTCAAAATTGGTTAAAAAATACAGGGCGGATGAAAGTGGACATGATGTATTGAGAAGTATGCTCCATGATTGATCTAGACCAAGTCCGTAAAGTCGCCCACCTCGCTCGCTTAGACCTCACAACTGATGAAGAAGCGCAGTTTACTGAGCAGCTCAACAGTATTTTGGGCTACGTCGAGCAGCTCAGTGAGCTAGACACAGATAATATTGAGCCTACGACCCGCGCGATCGAGGTTAGTAACGTGACGCGCAAGGATGAACTCAAGCCTTTTGAGGACCGCGAGGCAATCTTGGACTGTGCCCCTGATCGCGAAGAGGATTTCTTTAAGGTGCCTAAGATTCTGGGCGGCGACAGTTGAGACCCCCACGCGTTCCAGCACTTTGAAGGATGGTCTATCCTCGAGATTGGTTTATTTTTGATATCTACGCAGATATCCACGCATATCCGCTCTAAGACTGATATTCCCCGCTAGCAAGATTGTTAGCGGCGGTTTAGCACAGCATTCTAATGTGTAGGGCGATTCAATATCTATAGGGAATTTTTCTGGAAATATTCACATTCCTGTTAAGCAAAGTAGGATGACACTCCCAAAATGGCCATATTCTCCAGAATGGATTAATAATTGAGGACGATATGTTTTTGTTTTAGCCCTAGGGAGAATTTATATGGCCCTTAGTGAAAAAGTTAAAGATCAAACTATACGAGAAAATATTGCCTCTGACTGCGCCAAGCTGATTGACGACCATGTAGCAACTAAGAACGGCCTATCTGGGATGGCTTTGAAGGCAACCTACGGCATGGTTAAAGGCGTTGGTAAAGGATATGTTGCAAGCGCCATTAAAAAGCTCTTACCAGAAACCTGTGAAGCCCTCGATCCGATGTGGAACGAAGGTTTGCAAAATGGGGATCCCGTTGAGCATTTGATCCAACATCGCGCCCGCACTGCTGACACAATCCTCGGTGTTACTGATATTCGTATCCAAGGTTCGAAGAACAGCATTATACGAGGTGCATATAGTAAGTTACGAAAATCAGTGAAAGGAGATGTCGAAGAGGCCATACCCGGCTTAGCGAAAATTATCAGCACTCACGTTCAGGCTTGATTATCCACATTTCTGCTGGTATTTCGCAATCTGATTTTGTAAATAGGGTGTCTGCCCCAAACTTGCTTGCCCATACAGTCGCTCAAATTCCCGCTGGAAGTGTCTAGCGACGGTGGGGTTGCGAATCACCAGCAGATTTTCATCATTTTGAGTATTGGCAGCTTTACTCCAGTTATGGGAACCCACAATCACTGTGGCCCCATCAATCAAAGCAAATTTGTGATGTAGTTTGTCGCCGTCGGGTAGCTCAGGATATCCAACAGCCTCAATGGGAGACCGCCAGGGGCGATTGTCCTTTTCATACTGACAGCGGTGGTCTGGCAGCGAAACTCCCACCATGTCCAGGGCTTCACTGTAGCTGCGATACGCAAAACTGCGATCAATCAGTGCCCGAACCGAAACGCCCAAATCGGCTTTGTTCGCGAGGGTATTGGCAATACCTTGATCACTAAAGACAAACATAGCCAAATCTATTTCACGGTCAGCCTGGGCTAAGGTGCTGGCTATCAAGCCATTAACTGTCTCAGGGGGTGGGGTGTCAGCCCGATTGGGCGAAAACTGCACGGTCACGGTGGACCCAGCCAGCAGGACTTGCTGAGGAGCCCGCGCTGGCTTAGGAGATCCAAATAGGCTATTAGCCTGACCACCGGGGCCATCGCCCCACATCAGCTTAAATTCATCGGTATAGATCTGGGCCAAGTCTGAGCTATCAATCTGCAATAAGGCATTGGCATTGCCACGACTCTCAGGCACCAGTTGATCTCCATGAATCCCTGAGAAGGTCCAATTAACAGAGCCTGTGAGGACTCGCTGACCATCCACCACCATAAATTTATGATGCATCAAACCGCTGCCCTTGGTGCCATCGGCGGTATCGTCAAGTATCGGCACCTGCGCCGTCTGTAAAATCAGCAGCGCGTCACCAGTCAAGGCTTCTTGGGCAGTGAGCTGGCCATCATCATTGCGATCGCTAAAGGCCAGCAGGTTTTCAAGTTTACGACGGCTGCGCTCATCCTGTTGAGCCCCCCTGCCCATCTGACGACTCCAGGGCTGGCTGTATTGGTTCTCAAGAATTAGACGGACTTTGATCCCACGTTTATGCTTGCTGACCAACGCCTTAGCAATATTGGGCAGATTGAGTTCTTGTATAGCTATGTCAATAGACTCTGTGGCAGAGTCAATCGCTGCCAGGATGACCTGCTCTAAGTCATCACCATAGCGCTCCGTCTGACGATAGGGCTCGATATAGCGGTTTGCCCGCGAATGATTAAAGAAGACTTGAATGTCAGGATCTTGTGGCAAGGGAGACACCGTGGGTGGCCCAGAGGAGTTGCCTCGCCAGGCAAATGTCCCCAGCACCATCAATAAACCCGCCGCAAAACATAGCCCCCACCGCCCTAAGATTCGTTGATTTCGCTGCACACCCAAACCGTGGCCATCCCCAATCCGCCAGTATGCTTATTAATCCCGTTAAAAAATCTCCCCTAACGGTCACAGCAACGAGGTCTCTACTGATAGGATCAAGGGATACGCTCTCTCCAAAGCTGCTATGCCAACGCCAGAAACTTTTTTAGATGCGACAAAATGGATGGGGATTACAACCCTTGCCCTTGCCGCATTAACCATAGTCGCCTTCGTTTTACAATGGGGATTAAGATTTCGTCTGGTGGGGGCCGCTGGGTTTAGTGCCGTTTTGACCGTCGGTCTGTTTGGCCTGAGTTTTGAGCCGTTAACCCCCGCTGCTGTGCCCGGGGCTATCCCCTATGCCACCGTATTTGACTCGGGGGCCGCTCAGATCGTGATCAAAGTACCGCCCACCATCACCGCGACTGAGCTGGACGCCACCTTACAGCAAGCCGCAAAAAACTTATTAAAAGCCAGTCGCTTAGGGAACCCTGGACAAACTCCAACCATTCGTGCACGGACGATTATTCACCAAGCAGATAACGTCTCTGAGCTGGTTTATGTCGGTCAAGTCCAGCCAGGTCCTGAAAATACGTTATCCGTCAAAATTGATAACCGGCAACTTGCCAGGGCAGCTGCGTCAGCGTCTTAACCCTTCGCAGATAACAGAGATTCACCCAGATTCCTACGCAGATTCCTATGACAACTTCCTTACTGCCAGCTTTAATGGTTGCCCCAGCCCAGGTGGTTCGCGGGAGCGGTATTTTGCAACAATGTGGTCCACTGTTAACTCGGTTTGGACAGCGGCCCCTATTGGTTGGCGGAGATCACACTCTGACAACGGCCCTGCCATTTTTGCAAACCGCACTGGCCGCATTTGAGGTTGCCCAGGCGTCTTACCAAACTGACTGCAGTGAGTCAGCCCTGGCGTCACTCCATCAAGCGATGACTCGCCATGGCGCTGATTTTGTCATCGGGGTCGGCGGGGGCAAGGCTTTAGACACGGCCAAACTGCTGGCCCATCAAACTAAGCTACCGATTGTGACCATCCCCACCTCGGCGGCTACCTGCGCAGCCTGGACAGCCCTCTCTAATGTGTATTCAGACACGGGGGCTTTTTTATATGATGTCGGCCTGCCCTTGTGTCCTAATTTGCTGTTGCTAGATTACGACCTGATTGCCACGGCCCCCCAGCGAACTCTGGTGGCGGGTATTGGCGATGCGATCGCAAAGTGGTACGAAGCCTCGGTCAGCAGCGGGCATTCAGACCAAACCTTAATCATTGGCGCAGTGCAGCAGGCCCGAGTGTTGCGCGATATCCTCTTCCAAAAGTCGATAGCTGCCTTACAGACTCCCGGTGGTGCAGCCTGGCGCGAGGTCGTAGACGCCAGTATCCTGATGGCCGGGGTGATTGGCGGTATGGGGGGGGCTCAATGCCGAACCGTGGCTGCCCATGCAGTCCATAACGGACTGACCCAACTCGCTGCCAGCCATGGCACCCTCCACGGTGAGAAAGTGGCTTACGGCATTTTGGTGCAGCTCCGCCTCGAAGAAATGGGAACCGGCAATGCCCTGGCCGCAACGGCCCGCCAGCAGCTGCTACAGTTTTACGAAGCCATTGGTTTGCCCCGTACCCTCAAAGCACTGGGCATGGGTGAGATTCACCTGAGTGAGCTGGCCCAGGCTGCTGAGTTTGCCTGCCGAGAGGGGTCTGATATTCATCATCTACCCTTCTCTGTCGAGGCTGAGCAGGTCATGGCCGCGATGGTCTCCACCACCGCTCAGGCTGCCAGCGGACAGCGATTGGCAGTCACAGATAATAGACCGTCGGAGGTAAAGGCATGAACTTAGATTGGATTAAACCCGCCCGACGACTGGGGGCGTTGCCGCCCTATGTCTTTGCTCGATTGGATGAGCTGAAAGCCAACGCCCGCGCCCAGGGTGTGGATTTGATTGATCTGGGCATGGGTAACCCCGGTGGCCCAACCCCCGCCCCAGTGGTCGAAGCAGCCCAACAGGCCATGCAAGATCCGAATAATCACGGCTATCCACCGTTTGAGGGTACCGCTAGTTTTAGACAGGCAATCACCGATTGGTATCACCGCCGCTATGGGGTGACCTTAGACCCCGAAGGTGAAGCGCTGCCGTTGCTGGGGTCTAAGGAGGGGCTCAGCCATTTGGCCCTAGCCTACATTGATCCAGGAGATTTGGTGCTGGTGCCAACCCCAGCCTACCCGGCGCATTTTAGGGGACCTGCGATCGCAAGCGCCGAGATTTACCCCCTGGTGCTCACTGCTGAAAATGATTGGCTCATCGACATTGCTGCGATTCCTGAAGACGTGGCCCGCCGCGCCAAAGTCCTTTACTTTAACTATCCCAACAACCCCACCGGGGCCATCGCCCCCCGTGAGTTTTTTGAAGAGATGGTGGCCTTTGCCCATCACTACGAGATTTTACTTGTACACGACCTGTGTTACGCCGAGCTAGCTTTTGACGGCTATCAACCCACCAGCGTGTTAGAAATTCCCGGCGCTCAAGAGATCAGCGTTGAGTTTCACACCCTCTCCAAGACTTACAACATGGCAGGCTGGCGGGTCGGCTTTGTGGTAGGCAACCGGCATATCATTCAGGGGTTGCGGACCTTAAAAACCAACCTCGACTACGGCATCTTTAGCGCGATTCAAACCGCCGCTGAGACCGCCCTAAATTTGCCCGATAGCTACCTAGAAGAAGTCCAACAGCGCTACCGCACCCGACGCGACTTTTTGATCGAAGCCCTGGCCGATTTAGGTTGGGAGGTCCCCAAAACCAAGGCGACTATGTATCTCTGGGTTCCTTGCCCACCGGGAATGACCGCCTCTGACTTTGCCTTTACCGTGCTGCAAAAAACCGGTGTTGTGGTCACCCCTGGCAGCGCCTTTGGCGAAGGCGGCGAAGGCTACATCAGGATTAGCCTGATTGCAGATTGCGATCGCCTGGGAGAGGCCGTGACCCGGATGCGGGACGTCAATATTCGCTACCCAATGCCCGCCAGCGTATAAGCCATTAGGGTTCAGTGGTACCATACCTGAGCTTTGCCGTGGGCGCTGGGGGAAATGTCGCAGGGTGTCCAGAAATGGGTTGCCCTGTAGGGGATTGTTCTGAAACCGGTTCTAACGTAATGGACACAGAGGGTCGATTTACCAGCGCCGCTTGTAGCACATCATCTAAAATAGCTTTTGCCAAACTTTGAACAGATTTGAGCTGTGCGATTTCCAAATCGGCTGCGTTGGTTAAATCTGCCTCTTGCAAATTAGCTTGACTCAAAACAGCATCCGTCAAAATCGCCTCTTTTAAGTCAGTTTTTTGCAAGTTCGCATTGTGCAAATAGGCATTGCTGAGGTCAGTGTATGACAGATAAGCCTGACGTAGACTGGCATTTGCCAAATAAGCATTGTGCAAATTAGCCCCAATCAAGCAGCATCGACTCAAGTTGGCAGCCCGCAGATTTGCCGACTGAAAGTCAGCCTCAAATAGGTAGGCCCGACTAAGATTTGCCTTGCCCAAATACGTATTGTGAAAATTGATGCCCGATAGGGATAACCCCTGCAAATCAGCCCCTCTCAAATTGGGACGCAGGGTGGGGTTTCTGACCCGCCATCGATTCCAAGCAGTCACCCCCGCTTGCAAAATCTCAAGATGCTCTGGATCAGCCATATCAACGGCAGCTCACACTATATCTATATTAGGATAACCAACAGCTGAGTCACTAAGTGTGTGTCTGCGCACCAAACACCTGCGGTTTGCATCACAGCCTGGACCAGCGCGATCCATCGTACGTGAAATCCTTACATCACGGCTGACCAGGTGGTAAAGATGAAAACAACCATCGCCGCGACCGCGAGCGCACCCTGAATCACATTACCAATTAAAGAACTCACTACAATCGCCAAACTCACTTTGAGGCCCAGCTGACAGCGAGCACCCACAGCCAAATCTCGGCGATGAATAAATTCACCCAAAAAGGCCCCGAGCATGGCCCCAAACAATAAACCTAAAATCGGTCCACCCACCGGTAGCGCAGGCAAAAAACCTAACATCCCTAAAATCAACCCCACCACAGAGCCAATTTGCCCCCATTGACTGGCCCCCACTTTTTTAGCCCCAACATAACCTGCCAAATAATCAATCAGGGTACTCAGCACTAAGACCAAAACCGCGACGACCAGTGGGATCGTAATCTGAGCAAACCCTGTGACTGCGCCCCAGATTAAAATTGCCGCAAAAACAAGACTGCTGCCAGGTAAGGCTGGTACAAAAGCCCCCACCACCCCCAACAACATCACCACCAGTAAAACCCAATAGAGAACCACTAGGGCCACAGCAACTCCAGACACAACTCTAGTTACGACTTCAGGCACGACTCTAAATTAGGAATATGGCTAGAACAGCCAAACCATTTAGCCCTAGCCCTAGTTTAGTAAGTCATGTAACGAGTTTGCCAAAGTCCCCACAATCTGAGCTGGCCTCTAAAGTCTAAAGTCTGCCCCTAACGCCTTACTTATTCAACAAATTAAACGACTGGAGCAACTTCGCGTTCTCAGGGGTCAGCAAAGAGCGGATATTATCCACCTGGTTAATCAAATTCATTTCTCGGGCATATTCTTCCTTGAGAATGCGAATGTAGCGTTCCCGTTCTGCCTCATCATCCGTCTTACTCAACATATGGATGGCAACATTTATGTTTGACAGTGGTTCGCGCAGATCGGCTGAAATTTTACGCAACAATTCGTCTTTGATATCTGCCAGTTTCTGGGTTTCTTTTGCCTGCAACTGAGTTTTATTTAAGGCTTGATTGATGGTTTCTTGCTGCTGCATTCGCGCCGATTTATCTGCCTCTACGAGTCGCTGCTTAGCCAGTCTGGCGTGAATTGCAGCTAATAACTCTCGGGTTTCAAAAGGTTTAGTTAGATAGTCGTCAGCCCCTAAATTCATGCCCTGGCGCAGATTGGCACGATCGGCTTTTGCCGTTAAAAACACAAAGGGAATCGTGGCAGTTTGAGTTGTCTGACGCAGAGATTCTAAAACACCATAGCCATCCATCACAGGCATCATCACGTCGCACAGCACCAGATCAGGCAGCTGAGTCTGGGCAACTTGCAACCCAGCTTGCCCATTATCCGCACTGAGCACCGTGTAATCATTCAGCTCAAGAATTTCTCGAATGTTTTCGCGAACCTGGGCCTCATCCTCGATAACTAAAATTTTGTTCATAGTTCCACAGCAGGCTTATACCACTGTTAGAGTGCCCACCTTACTTTCAGAAGCAGCGCGGAGGCTATATAAGTTACAATAATTCGCCATGCAAATTATCACGACTGATCGCGAAAATCACCGAATATTAGGAATCACGATATCCACACGAGTCCCTTGCCCCAGGCTGCTTGTCAAATTGATATACCCCCCATGGGAGGTGACACAGTTTTTGGCAATGGTCAGCCCTAATCCGGTACCGGCAATTTGGCTGACGTGGTCACTGCGATAAAACGGCTGAAATATAAAAGGCTGGTCAGTCTCTGAGATGCCAATACCGTCATCTTGAATGTTGAAGACCACAATATCTTCTCTGATGTGTACATTCAGTTGAATCAGGCTGTTTTCCTCAGAGTATTTAATCGCATTGGACAGCACGTTGCATAGGATTTGTCTTAGCAGGTTTTCGTCTAAGGCAACCACGGCCACCGCTGGAGACATAATATCGAACAAACCAGTAATTGTGCGATCGCACGTGGCTGCCTGCAACTCGTCAATTAACCCCTGACACCAAACCGGTAAGTCGAGGGGGTGCAGCTGACAGCGCATCTGATCGCTCAGCGTATGCTCCACCTGCAAGAGCTGATCGAGCATTTGGGTGGTTTGGTTCACATAGGTCTGAATTCGCTGCAGGTGAGTGTGCTTTTTGTTGGCATCTAAGCGATCACCAAAGTCCCTAAGAATCCCTGCAGATGAGGCAATCACCGCCAGAGGCGTGCGAAATTCGTGGGCAGCATGGGCGATAAAGTGTTTTTGAAAGGCTTTGAGTTCTTTTTCTTTGTTTAAAGCCGTTTGGACTCGATCGCCCAGATTATTTAACTGGATTTGGTACTGTTGCTGTTGCTGTTGTTGCTGAGTATGGGTCAGGGTTACGTGGTCTTGGAGCTGTTGTATCGTGGCGTAGAGATGTTGTGGATTGAGCAATGAGACAATTGATTGTCGGTCAATGAGCCCCTGCAAATTACCGTAGTTGTCCACCACCACTAAGGCGTTAATGTCATGATCGGACAAAACCTGATGTGCCAACCCGAGCGGTTGCCCTACCGTCAGCTTTTGCAAAGGAGCAGAGACTAAGGACGCCACGGAGGTTTGCAACCAGTCTGGGGAGTGGAGTGGGCTTTGTAAAACATCTTTGCGAGTAATCATCCCAGTTGGAATCAAGCCCCTGGCTGTCGTCTGAGTTAGCACAAGGTAGTCAGGAACATCACGCTGCGCAAACAACTGGAGCGCATCTAAAACAGAGACTTCAGATGATATTTGCGCCGCTGGTACCATAGCATTTTCAACCTGATAGCCTAGCAGCCAGGTCTGGGTATCAAGGAGGAACCTAAGGCTATCTGGGGTGATAAACCCAACTGGAGTCTGCCCCTGATCAAGCACAACCATCAACTCAACGCCCTGGGTCTTAAGGACATCCAGCAGCTGCTGAGGTGAAGCGCAATCCGTTGTTAAAATCGTGATTGTAATGGGTTGCATACAATCAGCGGCGGTGAGTATTTCATCCCGTTGAGCTGACCACTCTAGGATTGCCTGCTCGGTTAGATAGCCCGCCCAGGGGTTAGTCTGATCAAGCTCTGCATAGCTGACGATCACGTAGCTGGCCCGCATCTCCAGGGTAAGACGCTCTTGAGACGATCTTTGACCCGATAGCTGAGCAAATTCCCGACGGACGCGGTGTAGAGCGTCGAGAATCTCTGGCAGCGAAGCAGACGACTTGACAACGATGGGGGAAGAGATAATTGCAGCTTGAAGCGGACAGCCCTGATGGGCTGAGGCTTTGGAAGCCGCTGATGGGATATCGTTTTTAGTATTCACAAAATCGACTCAACGATAGCGCGGCCAAGGCAGGGAAAGGCTTCTGAAACGTCCTTCAACTATCTTGCTAAATAACGTTAGCAATGCCATCCGTGGGATTGATTGACGTTCAGTTCTTAGAAAATACGGATAATCTCATCCGCAAATCCTCGTGCTATGAGCCTCTGAGCTAAACCCCTATCAGAATATTTCCCAAGTAGAATATCGGGCTAGCGTAAGTTCTATAGTTAAAACAACTCAATTCATTGCGTTAATGCGCGGATAAATTGCTGCAGTTCTGCGAAAACACCCCGCTTGGGCTTGGCTACTTCAGGATTTTCTTCGCCATAGAGCAGTCGCTCAATCGCCTCGCTGGAGGGGCGCTGAGGCAATTCAGTGAGTAAAGTATAGGTGTCGTCGTTGGCTTCTTGCCAAACCTGCCAACTTTGTGGATAAACGCGTAAGATGGCGGCACCGTCTAAGGGACGCAGGTAATAGCAAGATTCGAGCTGACTTAAAAACCGCTCCCTCAGCTGACGCGCAGCATAGCCAATACCAATGGTGGCAACATCCTCAAGTTGCGGATTGAGTAAAACTACCGGGCGATCGAGGGCAGAGTCACAGAGTTTCTCGACATCGTTTACCTCAACCGAGGATGGATTGACGATCAAAAAAGCATCATCATCGGGTTCGGGTTGCCCTTTGATCTCGTTAATGCCGCGAATACTGAAGTCAGGATTCTCCCAATCGCGCCGGGCCAGGGCGGCTGCTCCTGCATCAGGGAAGTAGACTTTAAAGCCCATACCCAACTCTCGAAAGACTTCTAAAAACTGTTCGGCAATCGGCTGCTGCTTTAGCTCTGGGATCACCATTTCCACTTGAAGGCGGGTGAGCCCAGATTGAATCGCAGCTTTGGTGGCGGCTTTGGCTTGCTCGGTGGCGGCTTCGAGGGTAGTGGGTATGGAAGACATGATGGGTGATGGGCGATGGATGATAGGTAATATTTTCTCAAACCTTGACCAATCTTTCGGCCATCAGTCGTCTTAAAACTTGCTTGAGGGCCATAGCAGTCCAGTCGATGTCGGCAACGGTAGTATAACGGCCCAGGGTGAGGCGAATGCCGGTTTTGGCGATGCGATCGCAATAGCCCATCGCCGAGAGAATCGGACTGGGAGACAGCTTACCGCTATGGCAGGCAGACCCTGCACTAATGCCGATACCGGCCAGGTTCATTTGACGCACCAAGGTTTTACCGCTGACTTTTTCGCCATCGGCGGTAGGGAGACAAAAACTAACGTGGTGAGGAAGGCGATGATGCAGATCGCCTGTGGGTTCAAGGTCAGGAGCATCTGATAGCTGGGCGAAGAGTCTATCCCGCAGCTGAGTTAACCGTTCGGTCTCGGTCGCCAAGGACCGGGCGGCGAATTCGGCTGCGATGCCAAACCCTGCCAGATTAGGAACGGCCTGGGTGCCAGAACGCAGCTTAAATTCTTGGCCACCGCCGCTCAGTAATGGGATTAAGTCTGTTTGGGGTCGCACGTAAAGCGCCCCTGCGCCTTGGGGACCGTAGATTTTATGGCTAGACAGTGAGAGTAAATCGACAGGTAGCTGCTGCACATCAATGGGGAGTCGACCCGCAACCTGAACAGCATCGGTGTGGAAGAGGGCACCCTGTTGGCGTGCGATCGCACCCAGCTCGGCAATCGGCTGGAGCGTCCCGACTTCGCTCTGACCATAGATAATCGATACCAGCACCGTATCGTCCCGCAGTGCAGACCACAGGTCGCCAGGCTGCACCCGACCCTGTGGATCAACCGGGAGTCGAGTCACAGACCAACCACGACTTTCAAGCAGCCGGGCAGGCTCTGACACCGCCGAGTGCTCGACGCTGGAAATAATCAGGTGACGTGGGGTCAGATATCGCTGGGCAACCCCCATGATTGCCAGGTTATCCGCCTCAGTCCCCCCTGCGGTGAACACGATCGAATCAATAGGTGCGTTGATCAGGTCTCCCACCTGCATCCGCGCCCGCTCTAGCACCGTTGCCGCGAGATTGCCCCACTGGTGAAGACTGGAGGGATTTCCCCAGTCTTGCTGCATGGCTGTCTGCATAGCCACAATGGCCTCTGGACAAGGGGGGGTTGTCGCGCTGTAGTCGAGATAGATTTGCACTAAATCGCCTCCGGCTCTTTCCCCGAAACCACCGGAGCCGTTTTACTCAACTGCAACTCAGGATGCTCACCCTCCACCTGCTGACAGTTCCACTCGTTTCGAAATAGCAGCACGGGACGACCGTAGCTGTCTTTGACGGTGACCGTGTTAAATAGTCGACCGGCTTTCTCCAAGGCTTCCCAGCCGCCAGATACCCAGCGGGCAACGCTGTAGGGCAACATGTCAACCAGAGCATCCACGTTGTATTCGTTTTTGAGGCGAAACTGAACAACCTCAAATTGAAGCTGGCCAACCGCCGCCAAAATCGGATCGCGTTTTGACTCATCGGCGGAGTACATAATTTGTACAGCCCCTTCTTCCCTGAGTTCAGCGACGCCTTTGCGAAACTGTTTGAACTTTGAGGGGTTGGGGTTTTTGAGATAAGCAAATAGCTCAGGTGAAAAGAAAGGAATCCCTTCGTACTCAAGCTTTTTGCCCTGGTAGATGGTGTCCCCGATGGCAAAGGCACCAGGGTTATTGAGACCAATCACGTCACCAGGGTAGGCAGCATCCAGGGACTGACGACCCTGACCAAACAGCTTTTGGGGATGGGACAGGCGCACATTTTTGCCAGAGCGGGCGTGGTTGACCACCATGTCTTTTTCAAACTTGCCCGAGCAGACGCGGATAAAGGCAATGCGATCGCGATGGCGGGGGTCCATGTTGGCCTGCAGCTTAAACACAAACCCTGAAAAATCTTCACGGGTGGGGGGCACCTCCCCGATGGTACTTTCGCGGGGGCCAGGCTTGAGGGCGTAGTCCAAAAAGGATTCTAAAAACAATTCGACGCCAAAGTTGGTCATGGCGCTGCCAAAAAAGACTGGCGTCATCTCCCCAGCGTGAACCATTTCCAAATCAAGCTCCGGCCCGATTTCATCCAGGACTTCTAACTCGTCTTTAAACTGATGGTATAAATCTTCGTCAATCAGGTCTTCAATGCGCGGGTCGCTCAGATCGATCACCGTATCCTGGGCTTCACGACTGCCGTGGGCGGTGCGCTCAAACAGGTGAAACTGTCGCTTGCGTCGGTCAAATACGCCCTTAAAGCGATCGCCCATGCCGATGGGCCAGTTGACCGCATAGGTCATCAGGTCCAATTGCTTTTCAATTTCGTCGAGCAAATCTAACGGTTCACGGGCGGGGCGATCCATCTTGTTAAAGAAGGTAAAAATCGGCAGCCCGCGCATTTTGCAGACTTCAAACAGTTTTAGAGTCTGGGGCTCTAGCCCCTTAGCCGCATCTTCGAGCATGACCGCATTGTCGGCTGCTGCCAGAGTGCGATAGGTGTCTTCACTAAAGTCCTGGTGACCCGGGGTATCGAGCAGATTGATCCAATAATCGTGGTAAAGAAATTGCAGCACCGTCGAGGTAATTGAAATCCCCCGCTGCTGCTCTAGCTCCATCCAGTCAGAGACGGCATGACGCTGAGCCCGTCGGGCTTTAACAGCCCCCGCTTCGTGAATCGCCCCTCCATACAGCAGCAGCTTCTCTGTCAGCGTCGTTTTACCGGCGTCAGGGTGGGAAATAATGGCAAAATTTCGCCGCTGCTCAACGGCTTCTTGAATCTCGGCGGCGGTTACGGAGGAGGTGGGCATTTGCGATCGCAAATTACATCAAGCCTCTATTGTAATTGGTAGGTGTTGGGTAGGGGCTAGCCTTGTGCCTGCCCGGTGTCGTGATAGTAGGGGCTGGCCTTGTGCTTGTCCCACTTATCATAAAAGTGCATATTCACCAGCAAATCCATGGCCAGCATTCTCAAAGAGAACAAGCGATATACCTTTTCAGACTACTTTGAGCTGAACTACTCCACCCGAGACATTATTGAAACCTTTGGTTATCAATATCGCTTTGAAGAATTGCATCTGCCTAAAAGTGCCCGAGTACTCAGCCACATCGACCAGCTCAGGGATACCTACGTCAAGAAGCTGCCCCTGATTTCACTCACCTCTGAAGCCGCCAAACGCGAGTTCTATATTTCTCCCCTGCTGCTGGAACTGCTGGAATATATTCAGGCTGAAATCGATGTGGAATATCCCCTCGACGCCGGAGAAAACCTCAGCGGCACCATCGATTATTGGATCAAGTTCGCAGGTAACATCGTCATCATCGAAGCCAAGAAAGGTGATCTAGAGCGGGGGTTCAACCAGCTGGCGGTGGAGCTGATCGCCCTCGATAAATTTGCCGATGATAGCCACAAGGACCTGTACGGCGCAGTCACGTTAGGCGATGTCTGGCGATTTGGCGTTTTAGATCGGCAAGATAAAACGCTGATTAAAGATATCAATGCGTATACGCTGCTGTCTGATTTGTCCGATATCTTGTCGATTTTGATCGGTATTTTAGAAGACAAACGCTAACCATAAATTTTGCTGACGGGTTGATCGGACTCTACGTGTTTTCGTAAAAATGATCTGGTAACCGTTACACTTTTGGAGGTACGGCTTATGCCAGCCACGCCTGAGCAAGTGCAAGAAATTTTGGCTTTGCGCGATCGCAAAGTCGCCCCCAAGCAAATTGCCCGCAAACTGGGGCTGCGCCCCGCCGAGGTGAGCAGCATCATTCGCACCCAGGCCGAGGCCAATCCAGAAAAATATAGCCACCCCAGAGTGCTGCCGCCGCTCAGGGAGTGCATGGTCAACGTGGGAGCTGTCGCTCATTTTTTCGGAAATCAGCCCGGTCAGAGAGGGCTCCTCGCAAAGTTTCAAAAGTCTGAAGAGTCAAACGGTTTTGCCCAAATTGCCCTAGCCCGTCATGAGGGCAACCGGTACCTGATGACCAGTTTTCTGGTTGATCGCTGGTGTCTGGGTATCAAAAATGCCCTGGGACCCCGCAAAGTTCATCCGGCTGAATATGAACGCATGATTGATATGATGGCCGACACCCAAGGCGAGGACTTTACCGAAATTTCTATAGAGCAGGCCCAGGCAATTATTTTTGGGGCACTCAACTATGCCAAATCGCTGGGCCTTGACCCCCATCCAGATTTTGAGCGGGCTAAAAAGCAGCTAGGGCAACGGTTAGAAAATCTGCCCCCACTTGAGTTTGGAAAAGATGGCAAGCCCTATTACGTGAGTGGTCCCTACGATAATCCAGACAAAATTATTGCAAAGCTGACCAACAGCGTCGGTGAAGGGAATTTTCAATACGTGATTCAGGCAGGTGACCCTTTTGACAAGGCTTTAGACTGGATTTGATGCCCCGTTTCGTATGCTGAAAGGTAGCGTTCTTCATTGAGAAAGCCATGCCGCTGAGCCGTCCTACGCCCCAGCTAACGCAGTATAGCCAGAGCTACGAGCAAGATTATGTGTTGTGGCTTGACACGACCGCTGCCCTGTTGAGGCAAGGCAACCTTGCCGCGATTGATCTAGAAAATTTACTCGAAGAGCTTGAGAGCATGGGGAGGAGTGAGAAACGAGCCCTGGAGAGTAATCTGGTCGTTGTGCTACAGCATTTGCTGAAATACAAATATCAGCCCGATAAGCGTACCAAAAGCTGGCTATTAAGCATCGCTGAGCATCGTCGTCGCCTGCGTAACGATCTTGAGGCCAGCCCTAGCCTAAAGCGATATCTAAACAGCGTTTTTGAGAAATGCTATCGGGATGCTTGCAAGCAGGCCAGTATCGAGACCGAACAGCCCCTTTCCGTTTTTCCGGAGGCATCGCTATTTACAGCCGACGAAACCCTGGATGAAGATTGTCTACCTGGGGAAGTGTTCTAATTCGACGTTTGGCATGAGCCAGAATCATACCCGCAATTTCTGCCGGAGCAAGAGGTTTACCAATTCACAAAACCCTTCGCCTGCCTCTGCCTGGGTCAGATAAGCCGGTTGATGTCTCAAGCGCGCCAAATAATGTCGCACGTTGGCGACCCCCACCGAATGGGGAAACTGACTCGCATCAAACAAACTTTCATCATTGGGGCTATCCCCCACGGTGAGCACCTGATTACGGGGCAGATCGGGGAAGTCTCGCCCTAAGACCTGGCCCAAGCCATGGGCCTTTTCTTGGGTAAGGGGCTTGATATGACACTGCACACTGCTGTAGATAAAGCCCCAACCGTTGGCTTTACAGCACTCTGCCATCCAATCCAGGTCAGTGGGGCTGAGCCCCGCCACATCAAAGGTCCAGTCGGTGAGGCGAAAGCGGTTATCGGTGGCTTCTGCAAGGTGGGGATACCGCTGCCGCATGACCTTAAACTGGTGAGCGAGCTGCTGTCTATGCTGGGCGACATCGTCAATCGGCTGCAAAAATATCAGCTCAGGGTGGGTTTTGCTGACGTAGATCCCTCCATTTTCTGCAATGGCACCGATCACCGGCAAGTAGTGGGCCAACCCACTCACCCAGCCCGCCGAGCGCCCCGTCGCAATCATCACCGGCAGGTCAATCGCCTGGAGTTTTTCTAACGCCACCAATAGTTCAGCCTTAAATCCCCCCTGGTGGGTCAGCGTGCCATCCACATCGGTGGCGATCAGGCCTATCTGCGATAAAAAGGTGACATTCTTTGCGGTGAGTACTTGCAGATTATCCATAACGGCTTACACTTTGGGGAGTATTTTTCTTGCAACTGCCAGGGTGCTTAATCATGGCCGAACTCGTACCTGATCAGCGTAACTATTACTATCTCCTAGAAGCCGAACGGGCGGGGATTCATAAACCAATTTTGGCGGCGCTTTATACAGTGCACCAGTCGCCGAGCCTGAGTGATGGCGAAACTGGCCTGGGGATTTCGCC
>JBCBQD010000046.1:0-26997 GCA_039820425.1 Cyanobacteria bacterium J06635_1 | reverse complement strand
AAGAACAGCGGCTGCGGGTACAAGACCTCGAGGCCGTCTTGCAAGACCACCCCGCCCAGGAATTTGGCAGCCCCAAAACCCTACTTAAACATCAGGATCAGCTCGCGCGATTAGAGACAGAACTGCGCGATCGCAAAACCAAATACGCCGACCTGGCCCATCGCTACTGGGAAGAATTCGTCAGTCTGATGAAGATCCTGGAGCACTTCGCTTGCCTGGAGCGCAATCGACCCACCAACCTGGGCCAGATGGCCGCCGCGATTCGCGGGGATAACGAACTGTGGCTGGGGTTAGCCCTGGCCTCTGGCGAGTTTGACACCCTCCCCCCCCATCAGTTTGCTGCCGCCTGTGCCGCCATCGTCACCGAAGTCTCACGCCCCGACACCTGGACCCGCTATCGCACCTCCAACGCTGTCGAAGAAGCCCTCGAAGGACTGCGCCAGTTGCGTCGAGAAATCTTTCAACTACAGCGCCGCCATCAGGTGGTGATGCCCGTCTGGCTCGAGTGGGATCTGATCGCCCTGATCGAACAGTGGGCTTTAGAAACCGATTGGAGCGAACTATGCAACAACACCAGCCTCGACGAAGGGGACGTGGTTCGCATCCTGCGCCGCACCCTCGACTTTTTATCCCAAATTCCCCACGTCCCCTTCTTGTCAGATGAGGTTAAAAATACCGCCCGGCAGGCTGCTTATCTAATTAATCGATTCCCGGTGAATGAAGAGGTAGAGGCGTAGTGGGTAGTGGGTAGTGACACAAAAAAAAGGCGTAGCTCCGAAGAACCACACCTCTTAATCAAGAACCGCTTTTTAAAAAAGCAAAATGAACCGTTAAGTTGGAAAATTTCCAATCTGGCGAAAGAATAACATAACCTCCCGGGGAAATGGCAAGGATTTATGTAGCGAATCTGACAATAAAAAGTTTTGATGCAGGCTTTGTTAAGTTTTTCAACATCAGCTTTCTCATAAATGAGCTAACTTACAGACACTAAAGTTGATCCTTGACAAAAATCCGGAAGTTTAGGCAAAAATCACCGTGGTTTTGAAAACAGGTCTTCAGCAATCTGACGAATTTCAGCTCGTTCTTCGGCAGACATTTTGTCTAAATTTTTGAGAATGAAATTCATTCTTCCCTGAGACTGGAGTTTGTCTCGATGGCGGTCTAGGAAATTCCAATACAGCGCATTAAACGGACAGGCGTTGTCTCCGATGCGAGCTTTGGGGTTGTATTGACAGCCTTTGCAATAGTCGCTCATGCGGTTGATATAGTTTGCAGAGGCCGCATAGGGTTTGGTCGCTAAGATGCCACCGTCGGCAAATAACCCCATGCCGATCACGTTGGTTTGCATCACCCAGTCATAGGCATCAATAAACGCCGCGTGAAACCAGTCTTCGACCGCCTGGGGTGAGAGCCCCGCAATCAGGGCAAAGTTACTGAGGATCATCAACCGCTGGATGTGATGGGCATAGCCGGTGCGTTTCACCTGATCCAGGGTTTGATGCAGGCAGTTCATCGGAGTATCAGCCGTCCAGAAAAATTCGGGCAGGGGATGAGTATGCCCAAACCAGTTTTTATCGGGGTAGTCTTCGCTGACGGTGTGGGCCAGACCGTGCATATATTCTCGCCAGCCCAGCACCTGACGTATGAACCCTTCAATGCTGTTGAGGGGTAGATCGGCCTCATGGTAAGCCTTCTCAACGGCTTCAATCACCTCTAACGGATGCAGTAGACCGATATTCAGGTAGGGTGACAACAGCGCGTGCCACATCGTATCTTTCCCGGTGACCATGGCATCTTGATAAGGGCCAAACGTGTTTAGCCGCACGTTGATAAAGTTATCGAGCACTTGCAGAGCTTGCTCTCGGGTGACTGCCCAACGAAACGGCTTCAGGTCACCAAAGGTGAGGAAATCAGCGGCGTTTACCTCATCCATCACCGTCTGGGTGATGGCGTCAGGCTCGAACCATAGCGGAGTCGGCGGCTCAATTTTGCCCTTGGGGGGTTTGCGATTCTCTTTGTCAAAATTCCACTGACCGCCCGTGGGGTCTTTGCCCTCCATCAAAATGTCGTAGCGTTTACGCCCTTCCCGGTAGAACGATTCTAGGAGTAGGCTTTTGCGCCCCTTTGCCCAGTCAGAAAAATCGTTGATTGACCAGAGAAAGTGATTGTTAGGGATGATGGTCAGCCCACAGGGCAGTTCCAAACCATTTAAGCACTTTCCAAAGGGCCGATCAGCAGGCTCCATCACCCGCAGGTCAGTAATATTCTGATCCTGAATCCACTCCCGCAAAGGCGTCTCAAAATCATTGCCGCGTTCGTAGGTTACCGACCACCCCGCCGCTTTTAAGTCTTCTGCAAAATGCCGCATCGCGGACCACACCAGCACCAGCTTTTGCTTGTGATAGGGCCGTACTTGCCCATGGCTAAGCGATTCAATCAAGATCACGGAGACATTGGCTTTCTCCCCTTCACAGCCCGCCAGCGCTGCCTGCCCCTGCCAAAGCTGGTCGCCCAATATCCAAACACCGATGGTCATGTTGTGAGGTCTCGCGGTGGTTACAGGTGTTATTTTGCCGCGATCGCAGTTGAATGGGTAGGGGAGATAGGGATGGGGAGGCGGGTGAGGGAGATGGGGAAGAAAGATGCATATTCCTGTAGCTATCAGGGCATCCTATTTCTCAAATCTGAACCTCCTCCAAAATTTAAAGTCTAAAATCCCCAATGCCCTCTGTCTCTGCTTCGCAGCCCCTCACAAAGATCATCGGCTCCACCTTCATCCTGGCTTATAAAGAAGACACCAGCCAGTTAGAAGCCAGCCTTACCCAAGCAGGCTGTCGCTGTGAGGTGCTCAGACAGGTGCATCAGCCCGGCTACGAGCACTATTCGCGCAGCTATTTGTGTTTGCTCAATCATCGGCAAGCTTGGGAGCGAGCGCTGACATCAGCACAGCCTACCCTGGTGGTCGAAGCCGATTTTGTGCCGGTCAAAAACTTCGGCCAACTGCCACCGCCCTTTGACCCGGCTGATCCCAACTTGGGTATTGCCTGGCTCTATACCTGTGCACCGCAAATTTACACCATCACCGAGGGCGGCTATGCCCAGGGTTACTCAACCGCCATGGTGGCCTATGGGGTGACGGCCAAAAGTGCACAGTTGCTGATTGAGTTAGCCGAGTCTGTAAAAGCCAACCCAGGCCCCGAAACCTATACCCCCTGGGATTCAGGCATTGAGTACTATCTGCGCGATCTCAACCTGCACAACTACGTTCCCTGGCGCAACTACGGCGAACATGGCGGCCTCCCCAACCCAGAGCACCAGCAAAATAACCTCAGCACCACCCACCGCGCCGATGTCCTGTACGGCCCCCTCGCCTTTGCCCCACCCTACGCCATGGCAGAAAACCAGGTCAATCGCCGCCAGTGGCTCAAACAGCGAGGCTATGGCCGAGTCAAAGGGCTCGGTCGATTGCTATTAAACAAATACCTGCGTGGCCCCGTTTTGAAAGGCTCCAGCCATCCCAACCGACTCTTACAATTTGCCATCACTCGGCAGCTAACCCATCGACTCTAAAAACGATGAATTAGGAACGAGGAACGATGAGTTTAAATTCATCCTTCATCCTTCATCCTTCATCTTTTCCCTACGCCCCCTCTCCCCGCAGTTTGGCAAACATGACCTGGATGCCGAGCAACAGCAGCCCCACTGCCGCAATCCCAAATACCCCCGTCCCCAGGGCGACAATCCCGACCACCAGTGTCCGCACCGCAGTAGAGATCGTAATTACGGTGGTGTTATCAGAGGTGACGGGTTTATAGGCAAAGGTCGTTGCGATCGCCACCATCATCCGATACATCAATATTGATAAACTGCCTGCAATCAGCGACCCCGTAAAACAGCGCAGGGGGCTAGTGCTGATCGCGGTTTGAGTACTGGCAGTTTGAGAGCTGGCAGTCTTTAAAGGCTCGCTCATGGTGGTTTCCCAATTGAAGTCTGCTATACATTCATATTCTGACGAAGAAAGCCCAACAAACTGTATCTCGCTAAAGAAACTTAGAAATCGACCGAGTGATTTTTGCGGTGCAAAGATCTATTCTTTAGTTATCTTGTACTAGTTAGCTATTTTGAACCAGGAGGCTCTATGGAAGACATCCCAAGCATTCTTTCCCATGTATCGCTGGGTACCAACGACTTTGAGAAAGCCATCGGCTTCTACGATGCCGTCTTACCTACCTTAAATGTTCAGAAAAAAGAAAATTTTCCAGATGCGGTCGCCTATGGCAAGCAGTTCCCTGAATTTTGGGTTCAAACCCCGTTTGACAATCAGACGGCTTCGGTGGGCAATGGCACCCACGTTGGCTTTATTGCGCCGTCTAAGGAGGCCGTACACGCTTTTTATGATGCGGCTATCGCCGCAGGTGGCGTTGGTGAAGGAGAACCAGGTTCTCGCCCAGACTATGGTGAACCCTACTACGGCTGCTTTGTGCGCGATCTGGATGGGCATAAAATTGAGGCGGCTTTTTGGGATATGAGTTTGGAGGGGGGAGATGGGTAGAGGGTGGTGAGTAGAACGTAGAGAGTGGAGGGTAGTGAGAGTGAGTAAAGATGACAGGGTAGATGGGGAGGCGGGGAACGGCTCAGATTAAACCGATAGCTTTGAGGGTGAGTCAAGCACCGGAGATCGGCTCTTATGCGGCATCTAGTCGTTGTAGAATGAGTGACCGGACATCGTTTGGCAGACCTCTTCTATGCGTGCATTTAAGCATTTCGATACCATCATGGCCCTGTTCGTGACAGTGCTGCTGATTTCTAACGTGGCCTCCACCAAGATCGTAGATTTTGGCTTTTTGACCTTTGACGGTGGCACGTTGCTGTTTCCGCTCAGCTATATCTTTGGGGATATTCTCACCGAGGTCTACGGCTATGGTCGGGCCCGTAAGGTGATTTGGGTAGGGTTTGCCGCGGCCATGCTGATGGCGGTTACGTTTATGGCGGTCGGAGCGCTACCTGCGGCCTCTGACTGGCCCAACCAGGACGCTTACGACACCATTTTGGGGCTGACGCCGCGCATCGTCTTTGCCAGTTTGATTGCCTACTTTGCTGGGGAATTTTCTAACTCATATATCCTCGCAAAACTCAAGGTTTTCACCCAGGGTCGGCGGTTGTGGATGCGGACCATTAGCTCGACCCTGGTGGGGCAGGTGCTCGATACAGCTATCTTTATCTTGGTTGCCTTTTGGGGGCTATTCCCGGCGGGGCTGATGGTGACCCTGGTGGTGTCAAACTATATTTTCAAATGCGGCGTCGAGATTTTGTTTACCCCGATTACCTACTGGGTCACCGGCTGGCTTAAACAGCAAGAGCACGAAGATTACTACGATATCCATACGGACTTTAATCCATTCCATTTATCGTCACGGACAATCGGGTAATGGGCCGACCTCGAAAACGGTTTGGGCAACATTGGCTACGAGATGAAAAAATCTTGCAGCAGATTATTGAGGCAGCCACAATTGAGCAATGCGATCGCATCCTTGAAATTGGCCCCGGTCAGGGCATCCTGACAAAACGGTTAGTCTCGCTATCTGACACCGTCACTGCGGTTGAGATTGACCGGGATCTCTGTCGTACCCTGACTATTCAATTTGAGAAAAACAAGCACTTTCATTTAATTCAGGGCGACATTCTGGATCTCAATCTAGAGGAGGCACTGGTCAGCCAGCCCGATTTTCAACACCCTAATAAAGTCGTTGCCAACATTCCTTACTACATCACTGGCCCTCTCCTCGAAAAACTGCTCGGCAGGATTCGCCAGCCAACCCCACGCCCCTTTGACAGCATCGTGCTGCTGCTACAAAAAGAAGTTGCCGACCGCCTCTATGCCCCCCCCAGCACCAAAACCTTCGGAGCCCTGTCCGTGCGGGTGCAATACTTGGCTGACTGCGAGCTAATTTGCCCGGTGCCCGCCAAAGCCTTTAAGCCCCCCCCCAAGGTCGAATCTGCCGTCGTGCGCCTTCGCCCTCGCCCCTTTCCAATTCAAGCCCAAAATCCTAAACTGCTTGACCAACTCGTCAAAGTCGGGTTTTCTCAAAAGCGCAAAATGCTGCGCAATAACCTCAAAAGCCTGATCGACCGCGATCAGCTCAATGCCCTGCTCAAGGACATGTCCCTTAACCCCCAGGCTCGGGCCGAGGATTTGAGCGTGCCGAGTTGGGTGACACTGAGTAATCGACTATCAAATGTATTAAACGAATCCTAGAAAAGATGGGGAAGGTGAGGAGGATGGGGGAGGATGAATCGTAGTATCCCGTCCATCTTCCCCATCTCCCCCACCCTCCCTATCTCCCCCACCTCCCCACCTCCCCACCTCCTAAATGAAAACCTACTCCCTTCTCGCCGCTGCTAAAATTAACCTCTACCTCGAAATCATTGGCGATCGCCCCGATGGTTTTCACGAGCTAGTCATGATGATGCAAAGTGTCGATTTAGCCGATCGGGTTACCCTACGGGGATTGAGAACGCCCACGATTCAAATTCACTGCGATCATCCCCAAGTCCCCACAGATGAGACGAACCTAGCCTTTCGAGCCGCGGCCCTGCTGTCTGAGACATTCCCTGAGCAGATCAATCAACAGGGTGGCGTGGAGATCACCATCGAGAAACACATCCCGGTCGGGGCGGGGCTGGCGGGGGGCTCGACCAATGCAGCGGCGGCGCTGGTGGGGCTCGACCTGCTATGGAATCTGGGGCTCACCCAAATCGAGCTGATGCAACTGGGGGCCAAGCTGGGCTCAGATGTGCCCTTTTGTATTTTGGGGGGCAGCGCGATCGCAACCGGGCGCGGTGAGCTACTCGACCCCATCGCCAACGAAAACCGGCTCTACGCAGTGCTGGCTAAATACGAAAGCCTATCAGTGTCGACCCCCTGGGCCTATAAGACCTATCGTCAGCAGTTTGGTGACACCTACATTCAGGTGGACGACAAGGCTACCCTGTCCGAGCGGCAGCAGCGGGTGCATTCTGGGCCAATGGTGGGTGCGATCGCGGCCCAAAACGCCCCAGCCATCGGTCAACACCTTTACAACGATTTGGAGAAAGTCGTCCTGCCTGCACACCCAAATGTAGATCAGCTGAGAAAGATTATGGTCAGCACTGGGGGGCTTGGTACCATGATGTCAGGTTCAGGTCCCACCGTCTTTACTCTCACCACAACCCAAGCAGAGGCCGATAAAATCGCCCAAACCGTCAGCAATCAGCTCCGCGATCCAGATTTAAAGCTTTGGGTGACCCAATTTGAACCCACCGGCATTCGTCTGCTCAATAATCCGTAATTTCCAGTGCCTTTATTCAGGCTTCGATTCCAAATGATTTGTTGATTTGAGATACCAAAAGACAGTCAGCAACGGCAGCACATAGCGATCCCATGGGTATGCTCTCATCATGATCAAGCAATGAAAGACAATTAACCAAAACACTAGCCCGGGTTGTCGTGCAAAGCGCAAACAAAGTAGAGCCCCGTACCGGGGGTGACGGCCCAGAGACTCCGCTGCACGTCAGGAGCCAATCGAGCCCCATAGGAGGCTGCTGGTGCTAGTCCTTGAAATAAGACAAACCAGCCCAAAAGTGAAACCACGTCTAGCCCAGCGCTTCCTTCGGCTGAATTCGTAGGAATAGACATAAATCCTAGAGACACATCTGACTTTCCCAAAAAGGCATCTTCTTAGTACTTGTTAAGTACGGAGGTCGCGTCTCCTGATAAAACTTTCTTGCCACTTTGTTGAATATTAGCTCCCCCATTCTGGCTAAAACCGTCGCTTCCCGCGGGATCTTGACCCGCGCCATCAGGCATTGGGCTTCATCAAACCCGCTTATAGAAGCATTTACGGCCTCTGTAAATGTTTGCCAGAGGGTCATGCTGAGCATGACATAGGCCGGATAGGATAAATCAGTTTCGCCAATATTGATCGCGTTGACATTTTTGGCCAGCGTCAGACCAACGGCGGCGGCAATGGGTTGCACAAAGGCCCAAAAAATACCCAGGAATGATTGTCGGTATTGGGCGCTAATGTCTCGGACCAATAACTGCCAGGCTAATTCTCGTGACGCCAACAAGTCTCGCCACATGGTTCGGAATCATCGGACAGGGTGACGGATCTCGCTCTCGGGTCTATAGATGACTTTAGATTTCACAGCAGCCCCCCACTGGGGCACTTTTCGATGCCGTGAGCGTGGATTCAACGTTTCTAGGTCTTAGGCAACACTGGCACATAGGCAACATTGGCACACCATTGACTAACCTGACTGTAGACCTTCGGAAATTGTTTCTAAATCTGTTGCAGTGTTAACCACCCTGACAGTGGCTGCAAACCTTTCTGGGGTTTGCCAGGATTTATTTATTTCACAGAAACAGCCCAAACAGGGGCGTTCAACTTAAGCCAAGAAATCCCAGTGGGGTCATCAGTCAGTAGTCAGGATTCAGAGGGGGACTGGATTCTGACTACTATCCTGGTCATGGCTGCAGCAATGGATCTCTCGATCAGAGGGCCAACTGCTGCTCAACCACTGTCGCCAACTGCCCCGTCCAGCGATTAACCAGGTCAGTGCTGGCAGCTTCTACCATCACCCGGATCACCGGCTCAGTCCCAGAGGCCCGCACCAGCACCCGACCCTGATCGCCCATTGCAGAGGAGGCTTGATCAATCGCCTGTTGCAAGGGCAGGCAATCTGCCCAGTTGAGGCGACGATCCCGGTCCTCGACGCGGATATTCTTCAGCTTTTGAGGATAGGGGTTAAAGCTATCGTCAATCAGTGCAGGCAACGAACTGCCTGCCTGCTTGATTAAATCCGCTAAATGCAGGGCGGTCAGGATGCCGTCACCGGTGATGCTGTAATGGTGACACAAAATGTGCCCGGACTGCTCTCCCCCTAGCATGGCCCCCCGCTGCACCATCTCGGCATGAACGTACTGATCACCCACCTTAGTGCGCACCAGCTGACCGCCCAGTCGATTCCAGGCACGCTCAAACCCGAGGTTCGCCATCACCGTTGAGACAATAGTATTGTCCGGCAAGCGATTACTCTGCTGTAGGGTCCGACCCCAAAAATACAATATATAGTCACCGTCTACGACGCGCCCTTTACTATCTACCGCCATCACTCGGTCAGCATCACCGTCAAAGGCAAAGCCAATATCGGCCTGGTGCTCGTTGACAGCTGCTTTGAGTGAGCTGAGGTTAGTTGAGCCGCAGTTAACGTTAATACGATCGCCGTCGGGTCGGCCATGCAGCACAAACACCTCTGCCCCTGTGGCCTCAAACACCTGTTGGGCAACACTGGTGGCAGCCCCCCAGGCAAGGTCTAAGACAATGCGCATCCCGCCCAGGTCAGGGTGGGGTTGAAAGGGCTGATGCAGAAAATCAATATAGCGCTCAATCAGCTCAGGGGTCTGATAGGTTTTGCCCCAAACACCCTGAACAATATCGACATCGGCTAAGGTACCTTTACGCAAGGCTGATTCAATGCGCTGCTGAAGTTGGCTAGCTAGCTTAGCCCCGTCGGGGCCAAAAAACTTGATGCCATTATCTTCCGGGGGGTTATGACTGGCCGAAATCATAATGCCGCCAGCCGCCTCAGGGCAGCTGGCTAGATAGGACACCGCCGCGGTGGGGCACAGGCCCAAATTCCACACATCCAAACCCGCTGCGGTGAGCCCCGCCGCCAGCGCCGAAGCTAGCATATCGCTAGAGTTACGCGAATCTTGACCAATCACAATGGGCTGTTGGCTTTGTCTCAGAACTTGGCCAGCCCAAAAACCAATCTGGACGGCCAGGGGCGCGGTTAGCACATCGCCCGCCTGACCCCGAATCCCATCGGTGCCGAACAGTGGGGTAACTGGCAACTGGAGGGGTTGCCAACCCATGCCTACAGGAAACTGACTTGAAAGCGTTGGCCTCAAGGCCTTAGAAGCTACCATACTTGACACTCCTGACAACACACACTCACAGTGGAGAATAACACCTCTGATCTGATTTGACTGAATCAATCTGTACACCTGATCAAGTGGGGCAGTGAATGACATCCCCTCCTCAAACTCAACCTCCTGAACCATTCCCGGATGAATTTTGGGTCGGGGTCGAGCAGTTTAATCAGGGTGAATACTATGCCTGCCACGATACGCTAGAGGCCCTTTGGATGGATGCGATCGCACCCCAAAAGCCTTTTTACCAAGGCATTTTGCAAATCGCGGTGGGCCTATATCACCTGGGCAACCAAAACTGGCACGGCGCGGCCATTTTACTCGGAGAAGGGAGCAACCGACTGGGTCCCTTTGAACCGACCTTTGGTGGCATTGATGTCAGCGGACTGGTTGACCACGCCCACGCCTGGCTCAGCGCATTACAGCAAACTGGGCCAGCCGGGATCGAGCCCCTGACCAACGCCCTCACCTCTGGCAATCCTGCCGAACAAGCGACCCCCATCATCCCCAAAATTCGAGCACTCGCTGATTAAGCTTCCACAAACTTGCCCGGCCATTCAACTAAAGAATCGTAAATACCCGGTTCGTTCCCGATTGTTCATTACTTTTGATAAAGTTGGCTGATAAAGTTTGGGCAACTGCAAACATCTAACAGACACCGGGTCGGATTTGGGGTAAAACCTGAAGACAGTCCAGGAAGTGGCTCTTTACAAAGAGAGTTGCCCAACGACACGTTAAGGTAGAGAAGAAAAACACAATGACAGGACATCATAAAGGCGGTTTTGCATGAGGTTTGCCGCTTGGCTTAATCCAAGACTTAGATATCCCACCGCAGCAGCCCTGCTTAGCTTGCCAATCCTATTTACCGTCGTTCCATTTTCCCAGGCGCGCGCCCAGCCATCAGGGGCTCCGCCAGATGGCGGGGCCATTACCTTGCGGGCTGATGTCCAAGAGGCCAATGCCAATACGGGCATCATCACCGCCCGTGGCAATGTTCGGGTTGACTATCCATCGCGACAAATCTTTGCCACCTCGGCCCAGGCCCAATACTTTAGCCGAGAACGGCGGATTATTTTGAATGGAAGTGTATATGTCCAGCAAGAAGGGAATACTCTGCGGGCTGAAACCGTCACCTATTTAATTGATGAGGGACGATTTGTAGCCACGCCCCAACCCGATGAGCAGGTGGAGTCAGTCTATATCTTGCCACCGTCCCCCCCTGCAGGGACCAGCGATGAGCCCGCTGCCGAGGCTGCCCCCAATACCTTACCTGATCTACCCCAGCCGACCCCTATTCCATCCGAATTGCCGACTACTGACGTCCCAATTGATGAGTAATGCAATTACCTCTGGTAAAATCTGAGCCACCGGCTGTTATTCCCCAGGCCTCAAAGACAATCCCGTTGAAGCTAATTCTTGAGAATATTCAGAAAACCTATGGCAAGCGCCAAGTGGTCAAGGACGTTAGTTTGTCCGTGGCCCAGGGAGAGATTGTGGGGCTATTGGGGCCCAATGGGGCTGGCAAAACTACCACTTTTTATATCGCCACTGGGCTTGAGAAACCAGATATTGGCAATGTTTGCTTAAATGAAATCGACATTACCCATCTGCCCATGAACGAACGGGCCAGGTTGGGGATTGGCTACCTGGCTCAGGAGGCCAGCATTTTTCGTCATCTCTCCGTCAAAGACAATATCCGCCTGGTCATGGAGCAAACCCAGGTGCCTCGCCACGAGCGACCCGAGCGACTCAAATCCTTACTCCATGAGTTTCGGCTAGAAAAAATTGCCAGTACTCTGGGCATTCAGGTCTCTGGCGGAGAGCGCCGCCGCACCGAAATTGCCCGAGCCCTGGCCACGGGCCCCCATGGCCCCAGCTTTTTGTTTTTGGATGAGCCCTTTGCCGGGGTTGATCCAATTGCGGTCTCCGAGATCCAAACCATTGTGGGGGAGCTGCGCGATCGCAACATGGGCATCTTGATCACCGATCACAACGTGCGCGAAACCCTGAGCATCATTGACCGAGCTTATATCATGAGCGAAGGCCAGATTTTGGCCTATGGCAGTGCCGAAGACCTGTACAACAATCCCCTGGTGCGGCAACACTACCTGGGCGAGAGCTTTAAGCGATAGACCACGGGCATGTAAGCGCCCCTCAAGCGTTAGCTTGCCAGCTATTCTTTGAATGATTTCTAAGACCGATGACCACCAGCGCCCCGCCCCCTGACACCGCCGATATTGATCTAGGGGATGGCCCAATTGGGTGGCCGCGCATCTCCATCATGGATCGCTACATCATCAAAGAACTGATTCTGCCCTTTCTCTTTGGGGTTGGGGCATTTTCATCCATTGGGGTTTCCGTCGGCGCGCTGTTTGATCTGATTCGCAAAGTCACCGAATCAGGCCTGCAAGTGTCCCTGGCAATGCAGATTTTTGTGCTCAGGATGCCAGAGTTTATCGTCCTGGCCTTTCCGATGTCGACGCTGCTCGCCACGATGATGACCTTCAGCCGGTTTTCAGCCGACAGCGAGATGACCGCCCTACGCAGCTGCGGCATCAGCGTCCGCCGGATCATCGCGCCGGCCCTTGCCTTGAGCATTTTCGTCACTGGCATCACCTTTGTCTTTAACGAAGTCATTACCCCTGCTGCCAACTATCGCGCCAAAATCATGCTCGATAGAGCCCTCAACTCTGAAGATCTGCCCTTTAAAGAACGAAATATCCTATATAAGGAATACCAAACCGCCGAGGACGACGGCTCAAAAGAGCTAGGCCGACTGTTCTACGCCCGCAGATTTGACGGCACCGAGATGAAAGGGCTGACGATTCTAGACTTTTCCCAGACCGGTCTATCCCAAATTGTCAGCGCGGACTCTGCCACCTGGGACTTCCAACGCAACCTTTGGCAATTTAATGACGGCACCATCTACGCCATTTCACCTGATGGTTCCTTTGGTCACATTGTTAAATTTGAAGAACAACAGCTCAAGCTGCCCCGCGCTCCCCTCGATCTGGCGTCTCGCAATAAAGAGGACGACGAGATGAACATTGCTGAAGCCAGCGAGCATCTCAAACTCTTGCGCCAGAGCGGTGATGACCCCAAGATCCGCCTCTGGGAACTGCGGATTCAGCAAAAATATGCCATTCCTATCGTTTGTGTGGTCTTTGGCATCGTTGGCTCTGCCATCGGCATTCGACCCCATCGCACCGGCAGAGCCACCAGCTTTGGCATCAGTGTGATCATTATCTTTGGGTACTACATCTTTAGTTTCATCACCGATGCCATGGGCAAGGTGGAAATCCTTAGCCCCTTTTTGGCAGCCTGGTTACCCCCGATTTTAGGCCTTGCGGTCGGCATTGGGCTCGTGATGAGAGCTTCAAAATGACAACGATCTCTACAAGGTTTTAGGCATTTTGAAAAAGTTTGCTGCAATGGTTACCCAACGAGAGGTCGCTTAGTTGGGTCCGTTCTGCAAACCAATGTCGGGTAGCCAGCCTTGAATCGTTTCCCAAATAGCACCGGGACCAATCCCAAAAGCTAGCTGTAGCCCCAGGAGAATCACGGCGACCAAAAAGGCGGTTTTCAATGTGGCTTTGACAACCCGCAGCAGCCACGTGAAAACCAGGACAGAAACGATGATGGCACCGATGACGATAACGATTTCCATGGGAGGTAATGGGTAGTGGGTAGTGGGTGGTGGGTAGTGGGTAGTGGATGATGGGCAGGTCAAGGGGGTGAAGGGTGAAGGGCGAAAGGCGAAGGGGATGAGGGAGGTGGGGGAGGTGAGGTAGATGGGGAAGGGAAAATTGCTTAGATCTGAGCGCATCCAACCTTCCCTATCTCCCCTATCTCCCCCACCTCTAAATTATGAATGCCTGTTTCCCTTCGCCTTTCGCCATGCCCCCTGATATCCCAAGGGGCATGGCTGACGCTAGCGTCCTGCCCCCTGTCGTTTACCCTATCGAAACCGCAGCCGTTTCTAAAAGCGTATCGCTAACCGTCTTGACTTCAGCCCGGGCCCATTGGTCAACATGCAAAATATCGTCGAGGGAAGGCTGCTGGGTGAGGTCGTTGCGGTGGCGATCGCAAACTTTTTCGATCACGCTGGGGATATCTAAATAGCGGATTTTTTCATCTAAAAACAGGGCCACGGCTTGTTCATTAGCGGCATTGAAAACCGCTGTCATTGTCCCCCCGGTGCGGCCAGCGGCATAGGCTAAGGCGATGCACGGGTATTTATCATGGTCAGGTTCCCGGAAGGTCAGGTCTCTGATTTGGGCCAGGTTCAGGGGCTTCCAATCGGTGTAAATGCGCTCGGGCCAGGACAGGGCATAGAGCAATGGCAGACGCATATCAGGCCAGCCGAGCTGGGCCAGGACCGACGTGTCTTGCACCTCGATCAGGGAATGGATGATGCTCTGGGGATGGATGACAATGTCGATGTCGTCATAGTCCATACCAAACAGGTAGTGGGCCTCGATCACCTCTAGCCCTTTGTTCATCATGGTGGCGGAGTCTACCGTGATTTTGCGCCCCATGCTCCAGTTGGGATGGGTGATGGCATCGGCAACGGTCACCTGGGAGAGCTGCTCAACCGGCCAATCGCGAAAGGCTCCGCCCGAGGCGGTCAAAATGATCCGACGCAGGCCGCCCTCAGGAACGCCCTGCAAACATTGGAAAATAGCGGAGTGTTCTGAATCGGCGGGCAGCAGCTTGACCTGATGCTTTTCGACCAGGGGCAATACCACGGGGCCTCCGGCAATCAGGGTCTCTTTATTGGCCAGGGCAATGTCCTTACCGGCCTCAATCGCGGCTAGGGTGGGCAAGAGTCCGGCGCAGCCCACAATGCCGGTGACCACAGCTTCGGCATCGCCATAGCGGGCGACTTCGACAATGCCCTCATCCCCTGCCAGGAGCTGGGGTTGGGGGTCAATATCTGCGATCGCATCCCTCAACGCCCCCACCTTAGTGGCATCCCAAATCGCCACAATTTCGGGCTTAAACTGGCGCACCTGCTGGGCCAGCAGCTCAATGTTGCGACCAGCGGCAAGCCCCACCAGGCGAAACTGATTGGGGTGATGCTCAATGATATCAAGGGTTTGGGTGCCAATTGAGCCGGTGGAACCAAGTAACGTAATGGCTTTCACAGTATTGCCTGCCTAGCGAGCGTCTTGGTTCAATATTAAGTTTTTAGGGACGTTTCACAAAATGATGCAAGGGGATGACTTTGCGCGATCGCACCCGCCCTGCACCCATCACCCCGTGCCAATAACCCCGGAGGGCAGGCTTTTGCAGCGCGTTCAAGGGAATTTGTTCGCAGCGTAGTCTGGCCAGCGCCTGAGCGATGATCGTGGCGTAATGAACATTGCCCCCAACCTGTCTAAGCCGCTCAAAATTCACCATAATTGAAGAAGCTCTTTGTGAGTCGCCCTGCCTCCCTTCCGAAGCCCACCTCTCATGTCGGAGACACCACCATGGAAGCCTTTTCGCCTGTCCCCCCGGCCTGGACCGAAAACGCTGTGCATGCCCTTCAGTTTTGCTGCCCCACCTGCGGAGCCCTCAGCGGTACCGCCCAATCGGTCTGGATTAACCGCCGCGCTCCGGTGTATACCCACAACCACAAGCGTAAATGGCAAGAGTTTTACCAGTGCGAATGCAACACGGCCTGGTGGGGTTGGAGCAGCGATCGCCCCCCCAACCCTTGGGAAAAGGAGACCGAAGCGTTTAATCAGCCATGAGTATCCTGGTCCTGGGCAGCTTGAATATGGATCTGGTTGCGCGTGTTGACCAACTACCAAAACCGGGGGAGACCCGCATCGGGCAGTCCTTTGAAACCATTCCTGGCGGCAAAGGGGCTAATCAAGCCGTGGCCGCTGCCAAACTGGGGGCTCCGACCCAAATGATTGGGCGCGTTGGGTCAGACGAGTTTGGCGACACCCTACGCCAGGGGCTCAGTGCAATTGGGGTCACTGTAGATACCGTGTCCACCGACCCAGCCACCCCCTCGGGGGTCGCCCTGATTACCGTTGCCCAAACTGGTGAAAACCAAATTATTGTCGTGCCGGGTGCTAACCATTGCGTTGATGACATGGAACTATCGGCCCTGTCGGCCCAGCTGTCAAAGGCCCAGGCATTGCTGCTCCAGTTCGAAATCCCCCACGCGGTGGTGGTCGCCGCGGCGAAACTAGCCCACCAGGCAGGGGTGCCAGTGATTGTGGATCCAGCCCCGGCCCGTTTAGCCCTATCGCCTGACTTTTACACCCATATCGATATCTTGACGCCCAATCAGGTCGAGGTCGCCCAGCTGGTGGGGTTTGAAGTGTGCGATCGCAAAACGGCCGCCCAAGCCGCCCAGATACTTCGCCAGAGAGGGGTTCGTACTGTGATTGTGAAATTGGGCGGCCAGGGCGTTGTCGTCGACACCCAGGCTACTTGCTTTGAGATCCCTGCTTTCTCCGTGGAAGTCGTTGATACGGTGGCCGCCGGAGACGCCTTTAACGGCGGATTAGCGGCAGCGCTAGCAGAAGGGCAATCGCTAAAAGACGCGGTCACCTTTGCCAGTGCCGTAGCGGCCCTATCCGTCACCCGACCCGGTGCACAGCCGTCTATGCCAAGCCGCACTGAGGTGGATCAATTTTTACAACAAGCCTAATCACCACCCACACTAATGGGCGTTTCCAGAATCTCCGCCCCTTGTAGATTGACATCATTGAGAGACGCCCCTGCGACTTCGGTGTAGCGGAGGGTTGCCCCTGACAGGTTTGCCCCATCCAACTGGGCATCGTTGAGAGAGGCATTGGTCAGATAAGCGCCAGATAAATTCGCGCCGCGCAGGTCTGCGCCAGTTAAATCAGCGCCCTCAAAGTTGACCTCTGTTAAGTTAGCGCCCCGCAGGTCAGCCCCGCGTAGGTCAACCCCAATCAGATGGCCTGTGCTTAAATCAGCATTCATCAAGTCACAATTTGGGCAGGTTCCGGTCAGTTCAAGGCGCTGAAGGTGCTCAGAGTTTTGCGCCCGAGCTGGCAAAACGAAGACAAATGGAAGGACTAAGGCAATTAAAGCTAAGCGAGTGTGGTGCATGATCCCCTCCTTATTTTTTTTGGTGAATGTTTTTTATAGCGTTACACAAGTACACAAGCGTCGAGGTGACAATTCCAGAACAACTCAGAATTGGATATGGCGAATTCAGGTTTAATTTAGCTGTAAATCCCACCTTTTTCTAATGGTGGCACATTTTTCTTTACTCGAGGATTGGTGTTAAGGTCCCCTTAAAATTTTCAGGTTTGTCATAGTTGGTTACATTTCATCCGCTCCCTTTCATCGACCCTATTTTTCTGCGGGGGGTTTCCTCCGGGAGCCAACAAAAACGTGTACCCTATAGGCACTTTTAGAAAATGCCGTCCCCATGGGCAACGACGACGTCCTGATTCTGACAATCTATGCGCTGGTGGTCTTCTATGTGCTGTACAAGATGGCGCTGTCCTATGAGGCGCTGCAAACAGATCAGATCCAGTTTCTGCTAGATACTGAAACCCTTGAAAAAGCGGCTCAAAGCCAGTTGGCACGACAGATTCAAGCCCAAAGCCTGCGGGCTAAGATTGAGGAAAGGGATCTGGCAGAATTGCTCAAGATATTAGCCCAGGCCCTGGGTCGAGAAACACCAAAAGGAAAACAAGCACCGCCCTATTTTGAGTTAGTGGTTTCTTTCCCCATAGAAAAGGGGGATGCTGACCAGCCATTGGAGCAACTCTCTCCCCCACGAACCATTGGAATTGCCGTATTTCCTCAGAGAAAGGCATCTCTGGAAATACCCATTGAATATTTGAATGTGGAAATCGATAATCGCACTCCTGATTATCAGGTTTATATCGATTGGGACCGCAGCTCAATTACCTACTTCAGTAAACAAGCCCAGCGAGTCATCAGAGTTTTACCCGATGGAGATGCCGACTTTTATCAACCCCAGATTTACAGCGTTGTGAATCCAGGACAGCGGGCTCGGATTAACGTGACCACTGAGGCCACCTTTGGTCGTAATGCTGAAACCCAGCAAATAGAGCGACAAGAGCCACTGATTAATGTTGCGGCTATCGCTGCGGAAATTGGTCGAGAAAAATCTGCAGAAGAAAAACTCCTATCCAGTGCCTTCAAGGGAGAGGCCGGCTCGTCTGCAGGAGACGATGACAGACCGATTCAAAAAACTGTTTATTCACTCACCCTATGGGTCAGTATGAAACCTATTGCTGTCGATGAATCCCAGTCAGTCCAGCTGCTTTTACCCTTCCAGGCAGACGCGCTACTATTACCTGGCGAAATTGCTTTTTTACCGCTGCGCATCCTGCTAGATTGGCTTCGTAATCGGGTCGAAAATGTAAATACGACCTTGACGGGTTCCCGGAGCCGTCGCTAAGCCCCCCCAAGACATCCCCCAGACGCACTAGACTAGATCTTAGGAAAGAGTTGGCGAGGTGGTTACAGCCCAGGCTCGACCTGGTCTGAGGAAAGTCCGGGCTCCCAAAAGGCCAAACTTGCTGGGTAACGCCCAGTGCGGGTGACCGTGAGGAGAGTGCCACAGAAACATACCGCCAACGGGAACGATGAACGATGAATGATGAGCGATGAACTGACCTTCTGACTTCTGATTTCTGACTTCTGACTTCTACGGGTAAGGGTGCAAAGGTGCGGTAAGAGCGCACCAGCAGCATCGTGAGGTGCTGGCTCGGTAAACCCCGGTTGGGAGCAAGGTCGGAGGGGTCAAGGTTGGCCTTTTTCCAACTCCGCTTTAGGTGTACCGCTTGAGGTGTCTGGTGACAGACACCCTAGATAGATAACCGCCCTTGGTTTAGTTGCCAAGAACAGAACCCGGCTTATGTCCAACTCTTTCCTATTTTCTGTCTCCTTGTCTCTTCTCTATGTCATCTCAGATTGATCCGCGTCGTCGGCAAGCATTAGGGTCCTTCCTGCGTCGATTGGGACTCTCGGATGCATCATCGGTCCGATGGGAGCTTTTACATCAGTCGCTAGTGGATATTTCGACCGCGCCCGCTCACAACAATCAGCAACTCGAGTTTTTAGGGGATGCGGCCTTGCGCTTGGCTGCCGCCGAATTTTTGAGAGAAACCTATCCCAACATGGAGGTTGGCGAGATGGCAGCGGTGCGATCGCAGCTGGTGAGCGATCGCACCCTGGCTACCCTGGCCGATAGCTATGGCCTCGAGCGCTATCTTTGGCTATCGGCCAGCGCCAGCAGCGACAAAGCCGGGCGCGCCTCCCGACTGGCCGATGCCTTTGAGGCCGTGCTCGGAGCCCTCTACTTAAGCACCCACACCCTCAGCCTGATTCGCCCCTGGCTCGATGCCCATTTTGAACGCCTCACCCAGGCTATTCAGCAAGACCCGGCCCGCCAAAATTATAAAGCCGCCCTCCAGGAACTCACCCAAGCTCAGCATAAGCAACTGCCCGTCTATCGCACCCAAGAAATCAGCCAGCGCCATGGTGACCCAGAACGCTTCTACGCCGAGGTTTGGTATCAAGACCAGTGCTGGGGCAAAGGCAAAGGCCCCTCGATTAAGCAGGCAGAGCAAGTTGCCGCCCAATCCGCGTTTAGTCAACTTAAGCCGCTTTTAGAGACACCGGCTGAACGGGCATCATAAGGGGGACACGGGGACGCGGGGACGCGGAGATGGGGAAGGAAGACGCGGAGACGCGGGGAGAGAGAAAAATTTAGGGATATTACCAAACACCCCTTCCTCACCACTCACTACTCACCACTCACTACCCAGAACACACTAAACTATGACAAAAATATCCCTCGCCCTCTTCGGGATTGGTCGCTGGGGCACCCACCTGCTGCGCAATTTTCTGGCCCATCCCCAAATCTCAGTGCGGGCTGTGGTCGATCCGTCTGAAACTCGGCTGACTGAGGTGGCCAAGCGGTTTAAGTTAGATAGCCACGCTGCCCTGCTCACGGATTGGCAAAGTGCGCTTAAAGTCGAAGGGTTGGAAGCGGTTGCGATCGCAACCCCAGCCGCCACCCACAATACACTAATCACCGCTGCCCTCAAGGCTAATCTCCACATCCTCGCCGAAAAACCCCTCACCCTGGATCATCAAAGTTCAGCAGCGCTCTGTCAGCTGGCCCAACAGCAGCAGCGACAGCTGGTGGTCGATCACACCTATCTCTTTCACCCAGCCGTGGGCGCTGGTCGGGCCGTCCTGGGCAAGCTTGCCACCCTCCGCTATGGCTATGCCACCCGCACCCACCTCGGCCCTGTCCGCCAGGATGTCGATGCCCTCTGGGATCTGGCCATCCACGACATTGCCATGTTTAACTACTGGCTGGGGGAATCCCCTACCCAGGTGCAGGCCGAGGGCCTAATTTGGCAGCAAACCAAACCCATCCCCCCTCGATTTCCCCAAGGACTAGCCGATACAGTGTGGTGTCGGCTGCGCTACCCCAGCAGGTTTCAAGCCCATCTCCACCTGAGTTGGGCCAACCCCGACAAGCAGCGAAGACTTTGCATGGTGGGCGACCACGGCACCCTGATTTTTGATGAAATGCATGCGACCCGGCCCCTGACCCTACAAACTGGCTACTTTAAGCCCACCACCGGGCAATTTATCCCCCAGGATATCGCCACCATTGCCTTGCCTGTGTCCCCGCAAGAGTCGCTCCGCAATTTATGCAACCACTTTGTCGAGTGTGTGCAGCAAAACCAGGTTTCAGCCATTTCCTCCGGCGCAACCGGCACTGCCCTAGTGCAAATCCTAGAAGCCCTATCCGAATCCCTTAACCAGGGGGGAAGGTGGATTTCTCTTATTCCCGAATAATCAACGCCTCCAGCGCCGTTTGTAGATCTTGAGTCAGGCCATCCACTGCTCGACGACGGCTCTTTTTGTAATCTGCCCAACGATCGCTGACCGAAATCGGCTCACCCACTGTCAGGATTGCCTGCTGTTGTCCTAGCTTAGGGCGCGGAAAGGGGTTTTTGCCCTCGATGCGGGCAATCATATCCCGCATCAGCAAGACCGTCTCCGCAAAGCGCTCAGCTGTCGGTTTCTCAATCACATAGCGCCCGGTCACTGCCACAAAGCTTTCAACCATGCGCATGTGCCACATCCGCAGGTCCGCTTCCTCGGCAATACGGTCGGCCAGACCGCGCTCCACCGGCGGCAGCACCCGATCTTTCAGATCTTCTCGAAAAATGCGCTCCCACCCCGCCTGCTCAAGGCGACGACAGCGATCGATCACCGAACCCTTGGGCGGGATGTCAAAATAGTCCTCAGCCACCTCGAGAGCCCCATTCAGCAGAGCCTGCAGCCGCTCCGCCAGTTTCTCATTGGGAGACAGAGCGGTGGCAGACGTCTCCACATCCCGATGATTTGGCCTATTATCCACCAGGGATGCCCCATAAAATTTCTGATAGTACCCTTCCATCAGCGATAGCAAATGGTTGGCTAGTCGATATAGACGACTGTAAAGCTCAGTCGTCTTTGCCTGAGACAGGCCAATGTCGGGCAGTGGGGTCGTTAATATTTCACTGGTTGTGATCTCGACTAATTGAGGCAGGCCACTGTCTTGCTCCAACTCACTCAACAACGCCTCAACAGCTGTCCAGGGCGGGGTCAGATAGCGATATTGTATCCCGAGCGGCACAATCACCACTTGCTCATCTCGACTGGCTTTTTGCAGATCGTCTACACACCAAAACCCCAGCTGGGCAATACCGGGCTCGAGGGGGCTGACAATTTCGTTGTGGCCATTATTGCCCCCTTCTGGGGCAGCCGCCATCGGAAACTCGCCGTTGGCAAACAAATCGCGGGCAGCCCGTAGGGCCACCAGGTCCAGTTTGCCTCGCTGGATGGAGGTCCCCCCTAGGTGAGAATATAGCCAGCCAACCCATTGCCCCGCCCACAGAGGAATGCCTCGATCATAGATAAAGTGTGCATGCACAGGTCCCGGGAGCTTAACGCCCATTTTCTGGGCGGTGATGGGCACAACCTGCCAGAGCAGGCGAGCCAGGCAGTAGGCATCTTCTGGGCTAGGGTGCCGAAAGGCAATTAAAAATCGAGTGTTGCCCGATTGAAAAGCCTTAAATAGCTCAACTAAATTTTCTGCACGACGCGCTTCAATCTCTTGCAGATTGGTTTGCCACTGCATCCAAAGGGGAAATAGTGGCTTCACCCCCTTCAAAACCCAGGCACTATAGTCAGCTGGAATATACTCCAACGGCGGCTTAGCACGCATCACATTACGCTTTACAGGATTCATCACAGTATGGACTAAAATTTCCCCCTAAGTTAAAACGGGGAACCCCATCATTAAACGATCTTGACGATAATACCCTCCCCACCGAGCGCAGCGACTTTACCGAACACAGCGACCCCACCCAGCACCGCAACCCCACTCATTACCAAACCCAATCAAAGTTCAAATGTAGTTTTCGATACTCCTTAAAGGCATGTTCCCTTACGCTAGATAGCGGATAAAGGGGGCATAGATGGCGGATCAAAAACAGTGTCCCCCTCCGCTGATCTGTCCTTTACTGACAACACCTGTAACCCAATCCACTGTCATTAGCCCCCTTGGAGCAATCAGGCGAAAATTGACTGACCTGAGCAGAATTTAAAACTGATCGGGGTCTTATGAAGACTCTGTAAATAGCAGTTCGACTACGCTTACGGTGCACTCAATCTACGGCTATTAATAATGCGTAGTTATACTGAACTCTCTATTCGCGTTCTATCTCATTCACTATCTACCCAACGCCTTATTTGAACCTTTTATCCCCCAATTGCTGATCTCATTGCCCACAGGGCATCACAGTTCTGTGGGCAATGCAAATTAAACTCGATCAGATCTAACTCAGGTGCATTTCGATTGATTTATAGCCATCATCGCTTTTAAGACTAATGGGTGTCACTGAGCTGGATGCCGTAAGCGATATGGCCAGCCTAAACCAAATCCAGTTTAAAGGCTTGAGTTTTTCCCGTAGGTCAAACAACGGGTCTGGATATGGACAAGGTTTATATTAGGGTGACAGTCAACCTAGCCCGATAGGGCTATCTGCTGTTAGTTTGGGCAGTTTTTTATTCATGCTCCCTTCAGAGATTGTCCGTGAAGCCCTTGAGAAGTCATACACTTCTGTCAAGCAAAAGGACACCTTAGAAAAAAGTCATCCTGTTTTTCTGGATGCGCTCTTTAATAATTTCAACTACGATTTTGATGCGATCGCAAAGGTGATGGACCCGGTCTTGACCGTCCAAAACCGCTGTCAGCTAACCCATCTTTATATCCATGGCATTGTGGCCCCTGAAGTCGTTTTTCTAGGCTCAAACACTAGCCACTATCCCAGACTGGAGTTGACCACCGTGGGCAGTAGTTGGCTGATTGGCAACGACCCCCACTGCGCCATCTTGCTAGAGCATAGAAGTGTAGATCCGGGGCACGCGGTGATTGGCTATCAGCGTAACCAGGGGTTTTACGTCATGGACTTAGGCAGCCGCCAGGGCACTCGTCTCAATCGACGACGACTAACGCCCCAATCCCGCAGACGCCTCAGAAACGGTGACATGATCGAGTTTGGGGTGACGTTGGTAGAATTTTTTATCGACGATTTTAAGCAGCGATTGCAGATCGAGCCTTCGTTGGAAGACACGACGCTGTCGTAGTGGGTAATGGGTAGTGGGTAATGAATGGGTAGTGGGAACCGCACTGCCGTCTTAATTTTGCCGCTGATATCGCATGCCCGGCAGCTGTATCACCAACCCCTGCAGCTCTAGCTGCACCAGGGTGCCCAATAACTTGCCGGTTTCGAGTTGGGTTCGCTGGACCAGGTTATCTAAGGTCAGCGGTTCGTCAGCAATCGCCTCAAACACAGCTTGTAAGTCAGGCGGTAGCTTTGGCCGGGGGGGTGGTACCGTGACAGGTGCGGCATCTAGCGTGAGCTGCTCTGCCTGGGGTACTGGCAAAGTGCCCCCTGGCGTAGTGACCACTGGGAGCCTGCCCAGTGATTCTAATAGATGATATTCGTCCAGGATCATTTGGCTGCCCTGGTCAATCAGCTTCAGACAACCTCGGCTGCTGGGGTTGTCAAGGCTACCGGGGAGGGCATAGACCTCTCGACCATAGTCGTTGGCCAGGTGGGCGGTGATCAGAGCCCCTGAACGCTCAGGGGCTTCGGTCACTAAAACGGCTCGACTCAACCCCGCAATGATGCGATTACGGCGGGGAAAATGGCCGCGATCTGGCGGGGTTCCATCTGGGTATTCACTCAAGACCAGGCCAGTTTCTAAAATTTGCTCATAGAGGGCTTGATTAAAGGCAGGATATACCACATCAACGCCGGTCCCCAGAACGGCAATGGTGATGCCCTGCTGTTTTAGGCAGCTTTGGTGCGCCAAGGTATCTACTCCATCGGCCAGACCTGAAACGATGATGCTGCCCTGCCGGGTTAAGCACTGACTCAGACGACGAGTCCAACAGACACCGTAGGAAGAGGGGCGACGAGTCCCGACCATGCCGACGGTGAGGGCATTTGACAGCAGCGCTTTGGTCTTTTGTGCCCCCTGATAGCGAGATCCTCCATGGTGCACGCCCCGATAATACAAAACCGGTGGAGGGTCGGGGATGGCAAACAACAGGGCCGGATAGTCATCGTCAGGGGGGGTCCAAAAAGCCTGGCTGCGGTCTTCATACTCGGCCAGTAAGGTGTCAGGGGAACATCGCGATCTCAACATCCCAATTTTTTCAGCCAGGGGTAGGCCAATACCATTTACCCTCGCCAGGTCTTCTAAGGGTGCATTCCAGGCAATCTCAAGACTGCCAAAGGCATCAAAAATTCGCTTTTGCAAAATCGGCCCAACCCCATCCAAGCTAGACCACGCCACCCAATATGCCCGTTCCGATGTCAATCGACTGCTCCTTGAGCGCGTTACCTGCCCAGTATGCCCAGCCGCGCTATGGTGAGCATGGTCAGACGACTGGAGGGCCTTAATCAACCATGCTCCCTAACCTCGATACCGATCGCTATGCGGCCTGGCTGCTGCTTGCCCCCGCTCTGATTTTGCTAGGCATTTTTGTATTTTGGCCGATTGCCTACCTGGGTTACCTCAGCTTTACCAGCGGCAGTTTTACGCGAGCAGGCATTCACTGGGTTAGCCTGAGCAACTACAGGCGCTTGCTGGGGGATGCGGATTTTTGGCAGGTCATGGGGAACACCATCTACTTCACGTTGGCAACGGTGGTGCCGAGTGTGGTGCTGCCCCTGGGGCTAGCGGCGCTGCTCAATCGCTCGATAACCCTACCCTCGGCAATTTGCTCGATAGATATCCGGGGGCTATTGAGAACCGCCTATTTCATTCCGTCAGTGGCCTCCCTGGTGGCAGCAGGGTTGGGGTTTCGCTGGCTCTTTCAAAATGACGGACCGATCAATGGGTTGCTCACGGGGATGGGGGGGCCATCCATTCCCTGGCTCAATAGCCCAAATTGGGCTATGCCCGTGCTGATTATCCTGGGTATCTGGAAGCAAATTGGCTTCAACATGGTGGTGTTTTTGGCAGGGCTACAGGCCATTCCCCGCAGCCGTTATGAGGCGGCTGAGTTAGACGGGGCAGGGCCCTGGCAGCAGTTTCGCTACATCACCTTGCCGGGGCTACAGCCCACCCTGGTGTTTGTGATCGTCACGACGGTTATCTTTACCCTGCGCAGCTTTGAGCCAGTTTACGTGATGACCGGGGGGGAGCCGCTTAACGCCACCAACATTCTGGTCTATTACATTTATGAGCAAGCCTTTAGCCAGTTTGACATTGGCTATGCAGCGGCGGCAGCCACTGTCCTGATGTTCATTGCACTCGGTCTGGTCTACGTCCAATTACGGATTTGGCGAGAAGGGGACTGAATCTAGAATACAGACAAGTTCATTTTCAAAGTATCCAGGGCATAGTAAATATACGGGCGTGTAACGGGGATACGTCCTTTTGGTTCAAACGAATACCTTATAGCAATTTTCCGAATGAGCCTTTCCCAAGTGACTGTTTCTGGTACTTCGACTGAGTTTTTGGCAAGCTTGCTGGACGCGATCGCAGATCCGATCTACGTCACCAATGCTCAGCATCAGTGGATCTTTGCCAATCAGGCGTGCTGTGAGTTGTTGGGACAGGGGCGCGAGGCCCTGGTCAACTCATCAGCGACTGAGCGCCTCTCAGAGCTAGCGTTACAGTTATTACGGGCCCAGGATGAGGCATTTTTACTCAGGGGCGAAGCGGCCACCGAGCCCCTGACAATATCCGCCCCTGAGGGGCAAGCGCGCACCTTTAGAACCGTGCGCTCGCTATTGCAGGATACCGAGGGCGGCCCGCTGTTGGTGAATACCCTGAGGGATACGACCGAGCTGTCTGTGATACAGCAGCGCAACCAGCGATTGCAACAGGAGGTCGAAAAGCGCACAGACAAACTGGAAACCCTACTTGAGTTTGAAGCCACGCTGAAGCGTATCACTGACCGAGTGCGCGACAGTTTGGATGAAAAACAGATTTTGCAAACCGCCGTCCAAGAGCTGACCGAGGCGATGGGCGTGAAGGGCTCGAATACGGCCCTCTATGACCTGGAACAAGGCACCTCCACCATTTATTTTGAATTCACCACTTCGCTATCTTCTTCACGGGGACGCGTATCACAGATGGAAGCTTTTCCCGAGGTGTACCACCAGCTGCTAGAGGGGCAGTATTTTCAGTTTTGCTCGATTTTCCCAAACCCGGTGCGGGGCCACGTGTCGATGTTTGCTTGCCCAATTTTGGACGACCGCGGCGTGTTGGGAGACCTGTGGCTGATCAATGACAAAGACTATGGCTTTAATGAGGATGACATTCGGCTGGTGCAGCAGGTGGCTAACCAGTGTGCGATCGCAATTCGTCAGGCCCGCCTTTATCAAGAGTCCCAGTCCCAGGTGCGCGAGCTAGAGCGGGTCAACACCCTCAAAGATGACTTTTTGAGTACGGTGTCCCACGAGCTACGCACCCCGGTG
>JBCBQD010000045.1:0-27193 GCA_039820425.1 Cyanobacteria bacterium J06635_1 | reverse complement strand
TCAATCGAGATCAGGCTGTCTTCAAGCTACTGGCAGATCAATTAACCAAACTCTCTTGCCTGGCTTGCAATCAATCTGGTCAGCCTCGCCATCCGCTTTATGTGCCCAGAAACACTTTACCCGTTTCATATGCCCCCCTAGAACGTCCCGAGATCTTCTCGATGAGTTCCTAGAGTGAAATCATTCGAACTTAATATAAGAAACTCGAAGCCCTGACCAGTTCTGGTTGGGGCTTCTTATTTTGATGACGATAACAAGTCGTTATCTCACCTACTTACCCACTCACCCACTCACCTCCCCTAATCGAAATTTTAAGCTTGGTGCAGAGCACAAGTGACCTCCATAACTACGCTTACTCAGCCATTCTCAGAAACCCCTTAAGCAACCTTCAGTTAGCGGTCAGGGGCAGCTCAGGCGACCTCGGCATTCTTGTCAGTGTTGAAGCAAAACCACTACTCACTGAACAAGGAGCTACATCATGAAACGTCAATTCTTCACCGCCCTTGCACTCACCGTTGCCACCGTCGCCATTGCCCCCATCGCCAACGCCGCTGACTTTGAACCCACCACGCTTCAGCAACGCCGCTATGAAATCTTAGACCGGGGCAGCAAAGACGGTAGCAAGCTACAGGAAACCCGCTACGAGGTGCTTGATAACGTTAGCTCTAAAGCTATCGAAGACATTCAAGCCGCTCGCCTGGCGCATCTGGACACTCAGACCAAAGCCGTTGAAGATATCCAGTCTGCCCGCCTCGAAGCCCTGGACAGCCGCACCAAGGGCAATGTCCACTCCCTGAGAATTGAGCATCTCGATCGTCAATCCAAGGCCATTGAAAATATTCAATCAGCTCGGCTAGAGGCACTTGATGCTCGCACCAAAGCGATCGATAGCATCCAATCGGCTCGGCTAGAGCACCTGGACAACCAATCCAAGGCTGTTGAAGACATTCAGGCGACTCGCCTGGGTGAGCTGGATGCCCGCACGAAGGGTCTCGTTCGCTAATCATCGCAATGCATCTACCCGTTAACTGCCAGAGCGCTGGGCTGATCGCCGCTAGCCCAGCGCTTTGACTTATCAAGCTTGGGTACCCATTAGACTCCTTCGGTTTTGGGCTTCAATCCTTGGGTACCCTTTTCTCATGTGAGCCCTATATTTTCGAGCCCGATGTTCTCAAACCGCAATCGGCGGTGCCTGAGCTTGCTGAGTCACTTGCCAAACTCCTTGAGTCACTCCTTCAGCCGCTATATCCGCTAAAGACTGCCAATCTGTTTCACTGAAAGAGATGAGGACGTTTTGAATCATATGGGAAACAGCGTTCGTATCCGTTAATCGTGGCAGAGCAAGTAGTGCCATCTGGTCTTCGTAGCAAACTTGCCAAAAGTTTTGCTTGAGTATCTTCGTCCAGCAGCAGTCTGAGGCTCAATGGTTAATCCTCATATTTCCAGTCGATGCTTTTCCTCTTCAGCTTCCAAACAAATCAGATCTGAATTCATTTGACAATAAGCAATGACTTCGTGAATCGCAGCCACTGGTAAGACCCAATTATCAGCTGCTTCCTCAGGCGTCATATCATTGGCTTGCATATCTTGCCACACAGTTGACGCCAAAAGCTTTCGGCCTTTTAAGTAAAGTTGGTTTCGCCAGGGATGGACCCGTTGCACCAGATACTGCCAGGTTTTAGTTTTTTCCTTATCTAAATCTAAAGTCTGCTCTATCGCCACAAGCAGGGCTAATCGCTCATCGAATGAGAGCCGAGAGGCTTGTTCAGTCAGTTCTTGCAGGGTCATAGTGAGCACGTACTTCACTGAATCCTATTTTAGCCAGTTTGCGATCAGGGTCCGCAGTTAAATAACGTCCCACCTCCCCTGCTCACCCCATACTGATTACTTCATTTTCGCACCAATCTCTAATCTATTGATTTGCGTTGGCACAGCCTCTCTGATGGAGAAGCGCAAATACCCAATCCCGCACTAAAGGATTCACCAACTCAGGTCGATCATCATGGGGACAGTGCCCCGCCTCCAGAAAATGCTCCTCGATATCGTCATAGTGCTTACGAAATAGCACACTACGTTCTTGGCAGTTCATCCACGGGTCGGCGTCCCCCCAGAGCAATAGCAAAGGCTTTTCCAGCTGGGCCAGCAGGATATCCACCGTTTCACCCCGTTCGGCCTTAAACAGAGCCGCAAAAGCAGCCGGTGCCTCCGGTTCGCAAGCGGGTCGATAAATCGCTTCGATCAGCTCATCAGTCACCGCCGCCTTGTTCACATAGACCTGTTCCAGGGTTTTACGAATATAGGATTTTTTCCGCACGAACTGGAAAATGAACCAGCTGGGGATGGGGCTCAGCACAATATCCTTAATCAGCTTACCCACAGCTTCTTTGAAAGGATTCGGTTCAGTCTGAGCCAGGGTTTCACTAAAGGAGCCCACCCCGTTGAGCAGCACTGCCCCCTGGGCCGACTCTGGTCGAGTGGCGGCAGTAAACAAGCAAGAATAGCCCCCGATAGAGTTGCCCGCTAACACCACCGGTTGGCCCACCACCTCAGTCACAAACTCATGGAGCTGATCGCGCCACAGCTCGGCACTGTAGCCCCCTGCCGGTTTAGACGACCGCCCAAAGCCAATCAGATCAATCGCCCACACCTCAAAATCAACCTGGAGTTCGGCAATATTCTTTTGCCAGTGGTCGGTCGAGGCCCCAAAGCCATGCACCAAGAGCAATGGGGGGCGATCAGGCTTAGGCTCCCCAGCCCGCACATAGTAAACCTCGAAATTTCGCCAAGACCAATGGGTACCGACGGTCTCACTCAGGGCAATCGTCATAATGAGGGCTGTGTTAAGAAACGTGAATCACCTCCTTAAAGTCTACCGTGGGTTTCTGTACTGCGCGATCAGATGTCGATAGGCTGGGTTAAAAATCACATCCAAAACAATGGCTGCCCTCGCCCGTCCCCGTTCCCGTCGCTTACGTAAGTCATCCTGGTTTGAGCGCGCCATGGCGCTGCTAGCCACTCTCAACCTGGCACTGGTCGCCTTTGACCTGAGCTATATTCCCCTGCGCGATCGCTATCTCCAGATACTGCCCGACTTTACCCAACGGTATGGGGCCACCCTCAAAGGCATCGAGCCCGAGCGGGCAACCACCGCCTATCTAGTCCTGGTCGATCAGCTCGAAGCCCAGGTGGCAAACACCGGATTGAATTCTCCCGAAACCAGAAATTTGCTGGAGGAGTTGCGCGATCGCAGCGTCGATATCGTCGATGAAAACCCCTTTGAAGTCGCCAATAAATCGGGCACTCTAGAGCGCATCAAAAACCACATGCGCGAACGGGTCGAGCGAGAATCCTCTAAGGACGCCTTCCGGGAATTTTGGAGCGTATCGTATCTCAGTCAGGCTGGCTGGCAAGAGGAAGCCAACTTCTTTGATCAAACCGTCCGCCCCCTATTTGAGACCAACTACTGGCGCGGTATTGACTTTAGCGGGCGACCCATTGATCGATTTTGGCTGATTGACATTGGGTTTATCGGCCTCTTTGGGCTTGAATTTTTAGCCCGCACCTACATCCTTAGCCGCCGCCACGAAAATACCAACTGGTTTGATGCCATGCTGTGGCGACTCTACGATGTCCCCCTGCTGCTGCCTTTCTGGCGCTGGCTACGGGTGATTCCGGTGACGATTCGCCTCAATCAGGCCCATCTGGTCAACCTGGAACCTATTCGCGGTCGCTTGAATCGAATTCTGATCAGTCAGTTTGCAGTTGAGCTGACTGAGGTGGTGTTTCTGCGCATAATCGACCAGACGCAAAATATGGTCCGCCAGGGCCAAATCACCCGCTGGATATTCGAGGCCACTAGCCAAACCCGCTATATCGACATCAATGGCGTTGATGAAGTCAAAACCATCGCCCAACGGCTGACCGAGGTGATAGTCGATGGCGTACTGCCCCAGGTCAAACCTGACATCGATACCCTTTTAGCCCATAGCGTCGATGGGGCCATCGCCCAAGCCCCTGCCTACCAGGGGCTAAAGTTCCTGCCGGGGTTTGATAATCTCTCCCATCAGCTCACCCAGCAAATTTCAGCGGAGGTCTCTAAAAACCTGTATCAGGCGATCAAAACTGCGCTATCTGATGAACGTGGGGGAGAGTTGGTCAGCAAGCTAATCAGCAGCTTTGGCAACCATTTTCGCGAAGAAATTCAAAAAGATGACGCCCTTCGCGAAATCCAGTCGCTGACCACCGCCCTGCTCGAGGAAATCAAGATTAACTATGTCGAACGCCTTGCGGATGAGGATATCGAAAAACTCGAAGCCGACCGCTATCGGCTCTATAGCACCACTCAGAAAACTCGCTAGCGCCTATTAGTCCGTCAATGTTCAATATTCGGGTTTGATGGGTGAGTGCGCTGCGCTAGTGAGTGCGCTGGCGCTGGTGAATACATCTACTCACCTACTCACCTCGCCTAACCGAAATTTTAAGCTTGACAAGCTGCTAAAACCTCTCGATCAGAGTGATATAGTACATTTGTCTGAGCTAAACCACATCCAGTTTGATAACTTGAGTTTTTCGCATAGGGCAAACCATAGGTCTGGATGTGGCCAAGGTTTATACCTTCCCAACTCGACCTTGCAGATCAAGTCCTCCTCCCCTTGCCCCGGTCATGGCAATTATTTCCTCTAAACAGTCGGAACCCGATCAGCCCAATCGACACAACCCTGCGGCTGAGACTGAGACTGCCAAGGTCGAGGTCACGAAGAAAGCACCTAAGACAGCGAAAGCCCCTGCTAAGTCCAGTCAGCCCGGCAAGAAAGATCAAGCCGCAGATAGCGCCGCCAGTAAAAATGAGCTGCTAGAAGGTGAAGCGAAGGCTGAGGAACTGACTCGCCAGGAAGATGGCATTCGGCCCCAATCTCTGGAGGCTTACATCGGCCAAAAGGCACTCAAAGAAGTGCTCGGCATCGCCATCAAAGCGGCCCAGTCCCGCAGAGAACCGTTGGATCATCTTTTGCTCTATGGTCCACCGGGCTTGGGCAAAACTACGATGGCGTTGATCCTGGCCCAGGAGATGCAGGTCGATTGCAAAATCACCACCGCCCCTGCCCTGGAGAGGCCCCGAGACATTGCCGGTCTCTTAGTTAACCTGAAAGCGGGCGATATTTTATTTATTGACGAAATCCATCGCCTCTCCCGAGTCACCGAAGAAATCCTTTACCCTGCGATGGAAGATGCCCGTCTGGATATCACTATTGGCAAAGGGCAAAGCGCTCGCACCCGCAGCATTCCACTTCAGTCCTTTACCCTGGTGGGGGCCACCACAAAAGTGGGGGCACTGTCTTCTCCGCTGCGCGATCGCTTTGGTTTGATCCAGCGGCTGCGGTTTTATGAACTTGATGAACTGACTCAGATTGTCCTACGGACCGCCGAGGTTTTGAAAACCTCGGTTGAGGAGCCCGGCGCAGCAGAAATTGCCCGCCGGGCCAGGGGCACCCCTCGGATCGCGAATCGCTTACTGCGGCGGGTGCGCGACTATGTGCAGGTCAAAGCCTCTGGCCCCATCACCGAAGCGATCGCAAGCGAAGCTCTGGAGCTTTTTAATGTCGATCCCTGCGGCCTCGATTGGACCGATCGCCGCCTGCTGACTCTAATGATTGAAAACTTTGGCGGCGGCCCAGTGGGCCTCGACACCATGGCCGCCTCGACAGGCGAAGACTCGCAGACCATCGAAGAGGTCTACGAACCCTATCTCCTCCAAATTGGCTACCTCCAGCGCACCCCACGCGGTCGCGTCGCTACCCCCGCCGCCTGGCGACACTTAGGCTATGAAATGCCGACGAACCCTGCATTCTTTAGAACCCCATATCTCTCTAATAGCGAAACCGAAGATCAGTTGTCGCTCCTCAAAACCTCACCCCCCCCTTCAGCAAACCCAGCACAAGCCTCCCCGCCTCCCCAACTCCCCAACTCCCCACCCAGCTCAGACGCCTAGGACACCACAAACCCCCACCTTCCTACACAACTGCCTTAAGCTAGAAGCAGCCGGTTAAGGGGAATTTACATGGTTCGGTGGGTACTCGCGATCGCAATTAGCCTGGTCTTAGGTGTTTTCGCCCCGATGGGTCTCAGCGGATGGCAGGGAATCTCCCCAGCCATAGCAGCCAACCAAGACTCCATCACTGAACTCCGGAAGCAAGCCTTTAACCTGACCCAGGCTGGCCAGTTTGATTTAGCCGAAACTTACTGGACCCAGCTGGTTGAGCGCCTGCCCGATGAACCTGCCCTGTGGAGCAATCGCGGCAACGTGAGGGTGAGCCAAAACAAAATTGAGTCTGCGATCGCAGACTATACCCAAGCCATCCGCCTAGCCCCCTTTGAGCCCGACCCCTACCTCAACCGAGGGGCCGCCTATGAAGCCCAGGGTGACTGGCAGGCCGCCCTGGACGACTACAATCAGGTGCTCAGGCTCTCCCCTGATGACCCCGCCGCTTACAACAATCGAGGCAATGCTCAAGGGGGCGCAGGCAACTGGAAAGCCGCCCTGGAGGACTACCAACGCGCCATCGAGATTTCTCCCCGGTTTTCCCTGGGCTACGGCAACTATGCCCTGGCGCTTTATCAGGTCGGCCAAACCCAACAAGCCCTACAAGTAATGCGATCGCTGGTGCGCAAATACCCCAACTTTGCCGACATGCGCGCGGCACTCACAGCCGTCCTCTGGGCCGCAGGTCAACAAGGCGAGGCCGAAAGCAATTGGGTCGCCGCCGTAGGGCTCGATCGCCGCTACCAGGACATCGACTGGGTCGCCCATATCCGTCGCTGGCCACCTGCCATGGTCATCGCCCTGGATAACTTTTTGCATCTTTAGTACTTTTAGAACCCAGGTCCCGGCTACCTCCCCCACTGATTACTCCCCGGTACGCCATCGGCAATCCAGAAATGCACTTACAGACATTTTGTCTCAAAAGATACAAAAATCTGCGGAAACTTTACTGCGCTGAATGTAAAAAGAATTATGAGGTCACGGTATGGCCATGAAATATAAACCTTCGCAAGGGCAAAATAGCGCCAATCCTGGGTTGATGATCGTGAAAAACACATAAATTCTGTCCCTTCCACCATAACTAATACTGAGTAATAGATTACACTCAGACTATCCGCATCAACGTTCTTAACGATAAGTCCCCAAGCGTTTAGATAACATTAACTAGCAGCCTGTATCCTTGTTCTCCAAATCGTTTCGCTCGGCTCACCCCCCATCACGATACCCCCTGGTTATTAACGCCGATCATTCGTGCGCAATGAATGGAAACGTCCTCTCTTATCGCTAAACTGACCCAACTACAATCAGAACTGACCTCACTGCGCCAGCCTTCTGATCAGGGATCTGTATCAGAGACTAGACTGCCATCCCATCAGGATGACTTATCTCGGCTGATTTCACACATTCGTGCAGAGCTCCAAAGCCTTGGGAACGCATTCCCTCCCAATCAGCACCTCACTAGCATTCCGCTGCAAGCAGTCCTCGAGCAGTTACCGATAGCTATCCTGCTGAGCGAGCCCGACACGGACAGATACTGCTGGGCTAATTCAGCTTTTCATGCCTTAGTAGGCTATTCAAAAAGCCAGTTGCAACTCCCAGACTGGAATGAGATCGTTGTCTTCATGCCGCCTGCCCTCTCTCAGCCCATGCTGGCTGAATCTAGTCAAGTTGAACCCATTATCCAGAACGGTTCCATTCAAACGAATTCAGGCAAAGTGCTGTCAGGGCAGTTTACCCGTATCCCTATTCATAACAACGCCCATCAGGTGGTCTATCAAATGACCCTGGTTAGCATCCCAGAGCCTTTATCGTCCCAACCAACAGAGCAGCCACCGACCACCCACCAGCCAGTCGATCAAGTTTTACTCCACCAGCTTCAAGCTCAGGTTAAACAACAAAAACAGCTGCGCCAAACCGTTCAAACTATTCGTCAGTCGTTAGATCTTAAAACTGTCTTTGCAACCTCGGTCCAAGAAATTGGCCAGTTTCTCAAAGCAGATTGGGTGCTCCTGGTTCAATATCATCCCCAGCAACAGTTTTGGAAGCAGCTCACCCAGTATAATCCGCAAAATCGGCCCCTTAACCAGCTGCATTTATCTGACAAATTATTAAAATTAGCGCCTCTGCTCCAACAGCAGAGACAGCCCCTGCACATCAATTTACCTTCTGCAGACGCTTATCCCGCCTATCCAGTTTGGTTAAGTCATTTTCCGGGTTCCTGGCTGCTGGTCCCCATCCAGTTACCGCCCCATCCCCCTAGCCAAAAGCCTTCACTTTGGGGCGTAATGGCCCTGGGCTATGAAAGATTTAGCGAGGCTTGGGATAACATTCAGGAAATGTTCGCTGAGACCATCGTGCAGGAAGTTGCGATCGCAATCCAGCAAAGCTTGCTCTATCAGCAACTACAGCAAGCCAATCAAGAACTGCAGGCCCTGGCCCTCACCGATAGTTTGACCCAAATCGCCAATCGACGGCAGTTTGATCTCCACCTTGAGAGCGAGTGGCAACGGCTAGCCCGTGAGCAACAGCCCCTCTCCCTGATCCTGTGCGACATTGATTTTTTTAAGCGCTATAACGACCACTACGGGCACCCCACAGGCGATCGCTGCTTGTTAAAGGTCGCCCAGGCCCTGGTACACGCCCCTAAACGCCCCGCCGACCTGGTCGCCCGCTACGGCGGCGAAGAATTTGCCGTAATTTTGCCCAACACCCACACCAAGGGGGCCTACCGAGTCGCCCACAAAATTCGCCAGGGCATTGCTGCCCTACAAATCCCCCACCCAGACTCCGAACTCAGCCCGTGGCTGACCGTCACCATTGGCATTGCCACGGCAATCCCTAATCGCGATCTAGCTGCCCACGAGCTGCTCCAGGCAGCTGACTTGGCCCTCTACCATGCTAAGCAGCAGGGTCGCGATCGCATCTATATCCACGCACACTATATGTACCCCACACCAGAAGAAGCGCCAGAACAAGGTCAAATGAAACGTTAAAGGTTCGGAGTAAACACCAGGTAGAGGGTAGTGAGTTATTTGAATGGGGGGTATCTCGTTACAAATAGCCTTGAGTTACTTCTGACTTTTAACTGACATAGTTTACAAGCCGGGCAAAACTATCCGGCTCTAAACTGGCTCCGCCGACTAACGCCCCATCAATTTCGGGCTGGGCCATGATTTCATCTACATTTGAGGGTTTAACAGAGCCCCCATATTGAATCGGCACCTCTGGATTGTTGAGCAAACTGCGAATCAAACCAATCACCCGATTAGCCTCTGTCGATTCGCAGGTGTCTCCCGTGCCAATTGCCCAGATCGGTTCATAGGCAATCACTAGATTTTCCTGATCGACTCCGAGTAGCGCCTGTTTAACCTGTCTGGTGATCAGCGATTCTGTCTCCCCCGTATCTCGTTGCCGCTTACTTTCCCCCACACAGAGAATCGGCTTTAGTCCTTTAGCCTGTGCGGCCCGTAGCCTTAGATTGACAGTTTCATCGGTTTCACCAAAATACTGACGCCGTTCGCTGTGGCCAACCACCACATAACGTACCCCCAACTCAGTCAGCATTTCCCCTGAGATCTCGCCAGTATAGGCCCCTGAGTCTTCCCAGTGAATATTTTGAGCCCCGACCTTGACCCGTGAACCATGGAGCGTCTTAGAGAGCGTACTTAGGTCCGTAAAGGGCACGCAAAGCACAATCTCCCTAGATTCAGGGGTTTCACTAATTTGGGGCAAAAAGCCCTTTAAAAACTCCAGGCTATCTGCCTGAGTTTTATGCATTTTCCAATTACCGGCAATAACGACTTGTCGCACGGGTAGTTTCTCTTGTGTCAGGTTTTGTATTGCACATTGCATCCTACCGGGAAACCCGAACCCGACGCAATTTTATGTAACACTCAACCGGCTCAACCGTTGCCGTATAAGGTGCCACAGGCAGTGGGGTTTTCAGCGGACAGCTCCTACTTAGTAATCAGTCTTTCAGCGACTTGTGTGTAAGACCTAAAAAAAAGGGGGGGCGGCAGCAAACGCTCCAACCCCCACCAACATTTAGGACAGATCAGGTTCAAGCCCCTAAGCTCAAGCGGTCAAACCCGAAGCTTTAAACCGCAACACTCAAGCTCACTGTCAGTCCAATTTCAAGATCTATGAGCACCTATGAGGTCATACCCGCAGCCTCTTTAGCCTTAGCGGCCTCATCTGGATGAATGTTAAGCCGGGTCAGATTCACCCGACCGCGATTGTCAATTTCACGAATTTTGATCAGGACCTCGTCCCCTACGTTGACCTCATCCTCGACTTTTGCAACCCGATAGTCAGCCAGCTGAGAAATGTGAATCATGCCCTCCTGACCCGGTCGATATTCGACAAAGGCTCCAATGGGAATCACCCGCGTCACTTTGCCCATATAGACATCACCCGCCGACGGCTTAAAGGTAATCCCCTCAATGATGGCCTTAGCCTGCTCTGCCTTACTGCCCTCAATCGAGGACACCGTCACGGTACCATCATCCTGGATATCAACCTTCGCACCGGTTTGCTCGGTAATACTCTTAATCTGCTTACCACCGGGACCAATCACTGCACCAATCATGGCCGGATCGATCTTGAAGCTAAGCAAACGCGGCGCAAAGGGCGACAGCTCTTGGCGGGGCGCGTTAATCGCCTCCAGCATCTTAGACAAAATATGCAGACGCGCAGGCTTGGCCTGATTGATCGCCTCGGCAATCACCTTGAGCGGCAATCCCGTAATTTTCATATCCATCTGCAAAGCAGTAATGCCGGAGTCAGTGCCCGCCACCTTAAAGTCCATATCCCCCAAGAAATCTTCAATTCCTTGAATATCGGTCAAGATACGAACTTCCTCGCCTTCTCTGATCAGGCCCATGGCCGCGCCGCTTACAGGTTTTGTAATCGGCACCCCAGCATCCATCAGCGACAGGGTCGAGCCACACACAGACCCCATTGAGGTTGAGCCATTAGACGAGAGCACTTCCGACACCACGCGAATCACATAGGGAAACGCCTCCTGGGGGGGCAAAACAGGCTTTAAAGCCCGCTCAGCGAGTGCCCCGTGACCAATCTCCCGACGCCCCGGCGAGCGCATCGGTCGAGTCTCACCCACGGAATAGGGGGGAAAGTTGTAATGGTGTAAATAACGCTTATCGTCTTCGGGGTGCAAATCATCCATCATCTGAGCATCCCCAGGCGTCCCTAGGGTCACAATTGACATGACCTGGGTCAACCCCCGCTGAAATAGGCCACTGCCATGCACCCGACTCGGGAGCAAGCCCGTCCGGCTTTGGATCGGCCTGACTTCATCTAACTTGCGCCCATCCACTCGCACGCTGTCTTCTACAATTTGGGCACGCATCAGTTTCTTAGTTAACGATTTATAGGCATTGCCCAGGGCTTTACTGTTCTCGCTCACCGCAACTCGAATGGGATCATCCTCAGCCATTTCCTGGATTTCTGCCGCAACATCGGCCTTGACGGCATCCAGTTTTTCATCTCGCTCTGGCTTAGTCAGCGCAAACTGCTTGAGGACTTCTTTGATAGGCTCTGTTGCCCGCTGACTCAAAAAGTCAGACAGGGTTGGATCGGTTTCGGGGGTCGGCAAGGTCACCGGCTTGATATCCAACTCAGCAATCAACTCCAGCTGGGCTTTGATCAGGTCTTGCACGACCTCATAGCCAAAATCAATCGCCTCGATCATGTCTTGCTCGGGCAGTTGGTTGGCCCCCGCCTCAACCATGATCACCCCGTCGGGTGAACCCGCCACAATCAAATCGAGATCCCCCGACTCAATCTCCTTATAGGTAGGATTGATCACAAAATCATCCCCCACGAGCCCTACCCGCACCGTCGCCATCGGCCCATTAAAGGGAATCTCAGCCAGCAAAACTGCCACAGAGGCCCCCGTGGCTGCCAGTACATCGGGGGGCACTTCCTCATCCATAGATAGGGTCGTCGCCACAATCTGAATATCGTCCCGCATCCATTGAGGGAATAGGGGTCGCATCGGTCGATCAATCAATCGGCTGGTCAGGGTTGCCCGCTCAGGGGGGCGACCTTCACGACGCAAAAAGCCACCTGGAATCCGCCCGGCGGCATACAGGCGCTCTTCGTAGTCAACCAATAACGGTAAAAAATCAATCCCTTCTCGGCCAGACGAGAGGGTGGCGGTCACCAGTACCGCTGTATCCCCTGACTGCACTAAGACAGAGCCCCCGGCTTGGGGCGCAAACAAACCGACTTTGAGTCGAATATCCCGACCATCAAAAGATATCGACTTGTCTATTTCTCGCATCTAGAATTACGTCCTTTTGAGTTCTTTCACTTTTTGTTCTGTGGCAATCCTAGCACTGATGATGAAACCTAGCTCAGCCCAAGATAAAGTTTTTTATTCAAAAGATGGAGGAGCCAAGACCTCATACTGATTCACCCACAAAAAGTAGAATTTTTCTCATATATTGAGGTTTTCTTCCATTTTTTTGAAGCCTTTTACCGTCCCCTATATGAGCTCTCAAAACCTCAGAAATATCCATTGATCTCTAGCCCAATAAGTTATTATTTATCTTCTTTTATAGGGTCTGTTAAAGTTGCTTTTTAAAATTCGTTAAAGAATGATTAATCCGTCTAAAACCTGGGTTAAAGTTACGGAGAGATGATAGTTCCAACCGTTGGGGTTGCACGAGATTGCACGTTAAGATCCAGTCAAGGCCAGGTGAGCAAACCTCTAGATTCATCAAAAAACAGTAAACCTGGCACCCAATTAATAGTGAGGAGAGCTCTCCATCGGTATGATGTAGAACATCGTATGTAACGATATCATGGGCGCTTACGCCTTATTTTCTTCCTTACACATCTTTTTAGCGAGACTGCTCAGTTATGAATATTCTTATAACAGGGGTCGCTGGTTTTGTCGGCTTCTTTCTGGCGCAGAGATTGCTAGCAGAAGGCGAAACCGTCTACGGCATTGACAACCTCAACGACTATTACACCGTCTCACTCAAAAAAGACCGGCTGTCTCAACTGACCTCCCAGGCCAAGTTTACGTTTGATCAAGTTGATTTAGCTGACCGAGAGGCCATTGCCCGTCTTTTTGCTACCCAGACATTTGACTATGTGGTGAATCTGGGGGCCCAAGCTGGGGTGCGTTATTCGCTCAAAAACCCCTATGCTTACGCAGACAGCAATCTTTTAGGCTTTATTAATATCCTTGAGGGGTGTCGCCACTCTCAAGTTTCACATTTGGTCTACGCCTCCTCAAGCTCAGTCTACGGGGCCAACCGCAAAGTCCCCTTTGCCACCGAGGATAACGTTGACCATCCCGTGTCGCTCTATGCGGCGACCAAAAAGGCCAACGAACTCATGGCTCATTCCTATAGCCATCTCTACAACTTACCGACCACTGGGTTACGCTTTTTTACCGTTTATGGCCCTTGGGGTCGCCCAGATATGGCCTACTTTAAATTTGTCGATGCGATCGCAAACGACCGACCGATCCAAGTCTACAATCACGGCAAAATGAAGCGCGACTTTACCTACATCGACGATGTAATCGAGGGGGTCGTTCGAACCCTGCGACGCCCGCCTGAGGCCCTTGAAAATCCTGAGTTTAATACCCAGGCTCCTTACAAGGTCTACAACATCGGCAACCACAGCCCCGTAGAGCTCATGACGTTTATTGAAACCATCGAAACAGCCATGGGGAAAACCGCTGAGAAACAGATGATGCCCATGCAGCCCGGCGACGTCACCGCGACCTACGCCGACGTCGATGACCTGATGGCAGATGTCGGGTTTAAGCCCAACACGCCACTCGATGTCGGGATTGGTAAGTTTGTGGCTTGGTATCGGGAGTATTACGGAAAATAGGGGCGAAGGGGGACAGGGCGAAGGGATTTAAGATGGCAAACCTAAGCGCTGGCAAAGATCTACTCTGTCCTTGTCTGAATCCCCTCTTTCGCCTTTCCTCCTTCACCTTTAGCCCTTAACTTTCCGTCCCAGATTGCCGCATCGCCCGAATGCCGACTACGCTTGCGATCGCAATCACCGCCAAATACGGGCTATAGGCGAGCAGCCAGAGCCCTATTTGCAACAGCCCCACGGTCAGGCTACCCACCGACTGAGTGGCATTTTGCCAGGTTTCACCCACCTTTTTGCCCAACGGTCTGGGCTGATCAACGGTGGTCACGGCGGCAGCGATATTCAGCTCAACGGTGGAATAGCTCACCTGGGTTTGCAATGACTTAAGCTGGGCCGCAAGCTGTTCAATTTGCTGGCGCACGGTGCTGAGTTCGCGAGAGACCTCTAGCACCTCTTCGATTGAGCCAGAGCGTTCCATAATTTTCTGCAGCGCTTCTTCTGATTTACGCAGATTACGTAGCCGAGCTTGTAAATCCACCAGCTGATGAGAGACATCCTCAGCCGTGATCGAGCGCTGATTGACAGTGCCTAACTCTGCTAGAGCCGTAAGAGTCGCCTCTAGGTTAGCCTGGGGGACTCGCACATTTAAATGGGCAGAGCGGTGACGACCGGCCTCAGGTTGATGATCTTGCAGATCCAAGATATCGCCCCGCTGTTGTCTGAGAATGCTAGACACCTGATTCAACGCGTCATCGACCGAATCCACTGTCAGAGAGAGGTTAGCCCGCTTGATCAGGTGGGGCTGAGCAGTCTGGGTCACCGGGGTTGACGGGGCGGGTGACACAATCTCAGCAGCAGTCGCTGGGGCCCCCTCATCCGTCGAGGCGTCCATCGGAGCTTCCATGGCCATATCGGCGGCCCCCTCAGACGACGTCGGAACCCCGGCACATCCGGTGAGGCCATACAATCCCACAATGGCAATACCTACATAGCCAGGAAAACGTATTAAAGAGCGCTGTAAAGCCATAGCCAAAAGTTTCTAAGACGATGTGCCTTGACTATGGCATTGACCTCAACCACGCTTAGGAGCAGTTTCGAAATTTGAAACCGCCTTTTTTGCCAATCATTTCAAGTGTGTCATTTAAGCCGAGAAAACTGATCAGCTAAACCGCGTCCACATCCAGACCTGTAGTTTGCTCTACGGTAAAAACTCAAGTTTTCAAACTGGATGTGGTTTAAGTTAAAATTCCATCTCCTCAACCAAACCCTGAGGTCAAGACTAGAGAAGCAACTGAAGATAATTGAAGACAATATTTTCAGATAGAGTAATCAACCCTGCAGGCCAAGAGTCCGCTTTAACCCCATTGACAGACAAGAGACTCCATCAGTAAGCCAGGGTTTCTAAGGTCTCACGTAGGTAGCGCTTGACTAAATGGTCCAGGGGCGTTTTATCCAGAATGTCTAAGTCAAGCTCAGATTTCCAGCGATCAAAACCAGAGCTGGTTGCGATCGCAAGCTTTAGACTTGTCCAAACGCCTGTGCTATCAGATGCTGAGCTATTTCGCGTGAATGATTGATTGGCCATAAATCCCTCTGCGGTTTAGGGCACTTAAAATCAGAACCCCTATTAATAATAAGCATATCTCAGCCGTCCAAAAGCAGCTGTGTCTGTTGCCACAGATTATGCCCCCTTGAAAAGGTTTCATCAATCTTTCGCTTATAGATTTCCCAATGTATATGGGGAATTGAGGCAGTGGAGTGGTGAAGAACTATTCCCAAAAATCTTGAGGTTCGACTTCTTCGTAGGGTGACGAGGCCTCCTCCGGAGGGCAAACGTCACGACTCGTAGCCGAGGACTGCGGTCCAGGGTGGGCAACGGTTGCCACGGTGTCAGTCTGGATCATGGGGCCCGGCACAGAGACCTGTAGCTCGGGCAAGATCCGCTTAACCCAAAGTCCGACTGACCAAAAATCAGACTTAACTCGCTCAACGGGGTAGATCGGCACGGTCTGAACATCCATCGGACTCGCTAACAACACCCGCAACACCATGATCGGCACCTGGGTAAATAAATTAGCCCCCAAAAAAGCCATTGCAGCAATTGCCAGGCCATAGGGTCTAGCCATCCCAACAAATGGCGTTGTTGTTGCTGCAATCGGTGCCATTCGATAAAGCTGCCAGAGAAATATAACCAGCAGCCCCGCACCCAGTAAGTTTGCTGCCCGCACCCATTGCGATCGCATTAATGAAAGCATCTGTCGCTGGTTTGAAGTCAACACCGCTGGATCTAGGGCAACTATTCCCAAACTAAAAATGTAAAAAGGACGCTGCCACTGCATCCACAGAATAGGCAACGCCCCCACTAAACTGATCAGGGCCATTTCTAACCCCACTGGCAAAACTGGATCGGCGGTCGCTAACCCTGCCAAACAAAGGTCTAACAACAGGGGCACAATAGCTAACCCAGCCAAATGTAGCCACAGGTAAGGCTCTTGCCGAAAGGCAGCCACCACCTTAACTGCCGCCGGTCAAGGCGCGGCGCTTAGACACCAGCTTGAAGGCCAGAATACGATCTCCCTCCTCCCAGGCGTTAAAGTTACTGACCCCAATGCCGCACTCAAAACCAGAGTTGACTTCTTTAACGTCATCCTTCATGCGCTTCAGCGAATCAAGATTACCTTCGTAAACCTGCTCACCGCTGCGCATTACCCGAATCTTGCAGTTACGCGTTACCTTGCCCGAAAGCACATAGCAACCTGCCACCGTACCCCGGCGAACCGGGAAGACCGCACGGACCTCAACCTCACCCAGGTCTTCTTCCACCATTTCAGGCTCAAGCAGACCTTCCATGGCCCCTTCGATGTCTTCGAGGAGCTTGTAGATAATGTCGTAGTCACGAATGTCTACACCCAGGCGATCTGCCGACTGTCGAGCCCCCGGCGCTAGCGTCGTATTAAAGCCGACGATTACAGCACTACTCGCAGCTGCCAAATCAACATCAGTTTCACTAATCTCACCCGGTGCCGCCATCAGCACCCGAATCTGGACCTCATTCTGAGGCAGCTGCTGCAGCGAAGCTAAAATCGCTTCTACCGAGCCCTGAACATCAGCCTTGAGAATCAAATTGAGCTCTTTGAGGTCACCCTCTTGAGCCTGGGCAGACAGCGAGTTTAGGGTTACCCGACGAGAGGCCATGGCCTGTTGCAAACGGGACAGCCGCTGCTCAGACGCCTTATCATCGGCAGCCGAGCGAGCTTGTTTCTCGTCAGCATAGACTTCGAACTCGTCGCCCGCTTGAGGCACATCATTGAGACCAAGCACCTCAACCGCGAAGGACGGAGAGGCCGCATTGACCCGCTCGCTGCGATCATCAATCATGGCGCGAACCTTACCAAAGACAGCCCCCGCCACGATAGAGTCGCCCACCCGCAGCGTGCCATTTTGGATTAACAGGGTCGCCACCGGGCCTCGAGCTTTATCCAGGTGAGCCTCAATCACAGTTCCCCGCGCCAGGCGATCGGGATTGGCGTGCAGATCTTCGACTTCGGCCTGGAGCAACAACATCTCCAACAGCAGATCCAGATTTTCACCGCTGATGGCGCTCACGGGCACCATGATATTGTCACCCCCCCATTCCTCGGGCACAAGGCCGTGCTCCATCAGCTCTTGCTTAACCCGATCGGGGTTGGCCGTTTCTTTGTCGATTTTATTAATCGCCGTCACAATCGGCACCTTAGCCGCTTTAGCGTGGCTAATCGCCTCGATGGTTTGGGGTCTCACCCCGTCATCAGCGGCCACTACCAGTACCGCAATATCGGTCACCCGTGCGCCCCGCGCCCTCATCGCGGTAAACGCTTCGTGACCCGGTGTGTCTAAGAAAACAACCTGGCGGTCTTCGCCTTCGTGTTCCACATCCACATGGTAAGCCCCAATGTGCTGGGTGATGCCACCCGCTTCTCCCTGGGCAACTTTAGCTTTTCGAATCGCATCAAGCAATGAGGTCTTACCGTGGTCAACGTGGCCCATGATGGTGACCACGGGCGGGCGGTGCTGGAGGTTTTCTAGATCGGCCTCATCCAGCATCTCGGTGATTTTCTTGGCTTCAGACTCGGCCTCGGCGGTTTCCACCTCGATCTCAAATTCCTCAGCCACCATCTTGGCGGTGGGTACATCGAGGGTCTGATTGATATTGGCCGCAATCCCTTTGAAAAACAGAGACTTGATAATATCGGTCTCAGGAACCAAAATCCGCTCGGCCAATTCGTGAACCGTCACCCCCCCGGTGAGCACGATCATTTCTGGCTTTTCAACCTTGGGCTCTTCGCGCCGCTCGCGCCGCTGCGATCGCGAAGAGCCGCCACGACTGATCGCACGACTTTTCACAGTCGTTGGTTTAGCCTGAGTCTGACGAGATTTAGGCTTTGGAGGACGCATCAACGACAGGCTAATCTGAGCAGCTGCCAATGACTCGGCGCTACTGCCATCAACCTCCTCTAACTCATCCGCTTCATGGATGAGTTGAGCACGGCGTTTGGCTTTGGCAGCCCCCTTATTTGCCTTCGGACGCATTTCTTGATCATCGTCATCGTCCGAACGTTGCTTACGCTTTGGTGCCCGCAACGGCGTCGGTCGCCTCAAATCAGGCCGTCCCCGTTCTTCGCCCGGAACCATTGCAACATCAACAGCCTCTTCGACAACGTCACCCGCAGCCTCAGCTGACGCATCAGCTCGACTCGCAGCCGGGCGCCGGAGTTCAATCACCGGCTTGGGTTTTAAGTTGTTAGATGCGACCGCTCCCGCTTCCGTCGTCGCCGGGCGAGGCTTAACCGGCTTCGACATAATGGCCTCACCTTGGGGCTTACCAGGGCGAGGACGAGGCGACTGAGGCCGAACCGGAGCCTCTGCCACAGATGAGATAATCGGCTCAGCACTAGCCGACTTATCTGACCTAGCAATGGGTCGCGACGGCCGAACTGGCGGCGCTGGCTTGGAACCGGGGCGTACTGGACGACTTGGAGGACCCATCAGGCTATCAGCGCGATCCGCTTCGCTAGATGCAGACGTCGGTCTCGACTCAGACGGACGGGGAACCTCAGCAGGCTTAGTCGGCGAAACAAGCGGTTGACGACGAATCTCTAAAATCTGCTGTTTTCGCACAGGCCGCTTGGGCATTTTGCTGTTGCTACCGCCATTACTGCCATGATGACCACCGCCCTTATGGGTAGGACGCTTAGGTGGCGTTTTAACAACAGCAGATTTACCAGCGGGCCGCTTAGGCGCTGCTGCACGAATGCTATCTGCCTGCTCCTCTGTGATCGTACTGCTATGACTTTTCGCAGCAATATCAAGACGCTCACAGATTGCCAGAATATCCTTGTTTTCAAGACTCAATTCTTTGGATAGATCGTATATCCTGACTTTTCCTTTGTTCATCCACCTGTTCCTCTCAAATGCCTGTCGACGGTATTACATATGATTTCGGCTCTTATCGAAACAACATCACAGTAAAAATGGGATTGATTTTGACAATCAGCCGCTTGACAATCAGCGAACTGATTCAAGACGACGATTATCGCAATCCCGCTGGGACGTTTTTTTACGCCAGCATCTTATCTTAGCCTAACGTTCAGGCCCTAAACACAGAGAGAGCCAATCACTGGCTCAAAATTTACGCAAAACAGCTACCTTAAATGCACCTCTAGCAAACTTATAGGGTTGACTCAGAAGCAGTTTCAACGACAGGAGAGGGGCGACCCAAGGGCAAATAAAGGGTTTAGCTATCCCCCAGTTTCAAGGTATCTTAACCTATCTATGGTGTAGATAACCTTTGCTCTATCTGCCAATAAAGTTCAACGTCCACCGATGCTCTCAGGGCGCGACCCAGGCGATTTTTCTTTTGTGCAACCTGAAGACACGCTTGAGTAGGGCACAAATAAGCAGATCGACCCATCCCCTCATCTAATTGTACTACCCGCGTCGGGTATACCCTGACAATGCGCAAAAAATCTTGCTTAGGCGCGAGCTTACGACAGCTGACACAACAGCGATAGTTAGGCTTCATAGGCTTCTGCCCTCCTACGCATCTTCCGCCCCCGAAGCGTCTTCCTCAGAGACGTCCTCCCCAGAGACAGTCTTCTCCGAAACTTCATCGGCTTCAGCGGTATCATCCGCCCCTTCCTCTGCCAAAGTTTCGGCCTTAACCCCATCAATGGGACTGGGTTCAGGGGCCTGCTCAGCCACGACCGTCTCTACATCAGCTTCCTCAACCGATCTAATATCCTCCTCGTCTGTGGCCTCTTCTGCATCTGCCAGCTGGGCCTTGATGGCAGCATCCCGCTCAGCCTGGGCTGCCAGCATAGCCGCTTCAGCTGCTGCTTCTTGCTGACGTTTAGCCTCTAGCTGCTCGTGCACCTTTTGATCTTCGGCCTCATAATCATATTTAGCCGTATCTTTTATGTCTATTTTCCACCCCGTCAATCGGGCCGCTAGACGCACATTCTGACCTTCTTTACCAATGGCTAAGCTGAGCTGATCTTCAGGCACCAGCACATGGGCCTGACGTTCTTCGGGGTTCATCAGACGGACCTCATCCACGCGGGCGGGGCTCAGTGCATTCGCAATGTAAGTTGCCGGATCAGGCGACCAGCGAATCACATCAATCTTTTCGCCTCGTAACTCGTTGACGACTACCTGAATCCTGGAGCCCCGAGCCCCGATACAGGCCCCGACCGGATCAACGTCGCGTTCCAAAGTATCAACGGCGATCTTGGTGCGCGGCCCAACCGAGCGTGAGGGGGGGTTGGCTTCACGGGCCACCGCAACGATGCGGACCACTTCATCCTCAATCTCAGGCACTTCATTCGAAAATAGCTCAACCACCAGCCCGGCATCGGCCCGTGAAACCAGCAGCTGCGGCCCACGATGCGACCCCTCAGAAACTCGCTTGAGTAAAACTCTAAAGGTGGCATTGGCGCGATAGTTATCGTTGGGAAGCTGATCTTTTTTCAGCAGCTCAGCCTCAACATCTGGCTGACCCACACCGCTGCTAACGGCCATAATCACAGATTGACGCTCAAATCGTAGCACCCGCGCCTGGAGTACAGTCCCTTCTAAGTCTTGAAATTCTTCTTGAATCAGGCGGCGCTGCTGATCTCGCAGCTTTTGGGACAGCACTTGCTTGGTCTGAATGGCCGCCATCCGACCAAAATCTCGCTGTTCGGGGGTCACATCGAGCACAACCGTATCCCCCACCTGGGCCTCAGGAGCCACTTCTTGGACCTCGGCCAAAGAAATTTGATGGTCTGGATTATCGACCGCTTCCACAATCGTCTTATTCGCCAGCACACGAAAGCCTTCGTCTTCGGTGTCGAGTTCAACGTAGAAATTCTCAAAATAGGTCTCGTCAAACTGACTACTGTCCATCCGCTGGGTGCGACGATAGCGCTCGTAGCCTTTTAAGAGGGCTTCACGTAAAGCTTGCTGGACGGCCTGTTTAGGTAGATTGCGTTCTCGACTAATGCCTTCAATCATCGCTTGCAGGCTGGGCAAGTTAACCATTGACATAGGCGTTGAATCTCCTTAAAAGAACTCAGATAATTACGAATAGAGAATGAAACGATACGAGTTAGGCAGCCTATCTGCGGAAACGCTATTCGTCGGCTTGATTGCTTAGCTGCACCGATTGAACTGATGACCTTGGCAACTTAATCGCTCGACCTTTTTGATTGAGGATGAGCGTCTCATCTGTACGTTCAATCAGGCTACCAGTCCAGACTTGCTTCCCTTTATGGGGCTGATTGAGCTGCACAGCAATCGGAAACCCTTTAAAGACCACAAAGTCGCGATCGCACTTCAGCACATCTGACACACCGGGGCTCGACACTTCTAAAACGTAAGCATCAGGTAGCAGCTCATCAAGTGGCTCACTCAAAGCAATGCTCATCTGCTCACAATCATCTAGCCCCGTATCATCTTTGTTAAGACTGCGAACATCAATGCGCAAAATGGGAGGGCTATGGTTCGTTTGAAAAACAGCGTCCACAACCTCCAGCCCCAACTTATCTGCAATCGGTGTGGCGAGCTCAATCACCTGCGGAATAACAGGATGGGCCATGGAGGATCTCCCAAAATAACCAAAATAAAAAGTGGGCCGTGAAGTCCCACTTCTCACATCACCATTTTTGAACTGGGACAGCAAATGTGTGTGCCCATAGCACTCACCTCTACTGCGCTACTCAGTGTAGCGCGTTTAGCGAGGAATCGAGCAAATTTAGGGGAGCCGCTCAAGCTGTCGATTTACCCGTAATGCCCGTCACTCGAAACACATCCCCCAGCGTTGCACAGTACGTCGGTAAACCGAGCGTCGCTGGCGACACCGGATCTTGATGGGTAAAGTGCCGATACTTTAGACAAAAGCGATCCCAGTCAGCCATGCGCAGGCGAAACACTTTGATCAACACATCCGCCAGCACGGGTGAGAGCGGAATGCGAAAATAGCTGGGCTTGCCAAAATAATCGCTGATCGCTTTGATTGCTTGGTTGGCCGTCATCACCGGATTGCCCAAAACCCACTCCCTGGACTCACCCGCTTGGGGAGGATGATCGACAAGGTATCCCACAACCGTGGCAATGTCTTTAGCATGGAGAAAATGAAAACTACCATCAGCCTGGAAAAAGCGGATCAGGCCAGCCCAACTCGCAACCTCCGAAAGCCCAGCAGAAATATGCGAGTAGGGTTTATGATCGTCGCCCCCAAACACCAGGGTGGGAAATAGGGTCGTAATCTGGGGCGCGATCGCAAGCGCAGACAGTTTTTGATGGCAGACATATTTACTACGAATGTAGTCAGTCCCAATCTCGCCCGCTTCTTTAAGCGGCTGATTGGAACGGCTCAAGATACTGGAAGTCGAAAAATAAATCACCTGCTGGCATCGGTCAGGATCCAGTAGCGTCATGATGCGAAGATTGGCATCCACATTGATGGCAAAAATCTCATCTGCGCCTCCCCAGCACGTAGCGATCAGGATCGCCGTATCCATCGTCGACAGCAAATCTGCAAAGCCATCGACATCATGCAAATCCCCTTTTATCACATGGAGACCAGACCGCTGGGTAATATCAACCTGCAGCTTGCTCGGCTCCCGCATCAACAGAAACAGCTCATGCGTAGTTTGCTGCACCAGGGTTTCAATCACATAGTGACCAATACAGCCACTGCCACCCGTGATAAAAATACGTTGGGGACGCCCGCTCAAAATCTCAATCAACCTTTACTCTCAAGAACTCCACACAGGGTATTAATGGACCAGCGCAGTGTTTAATCAACCCTGGCTATCTCCATAGAAAATACCATTTGCATCGTTCCTATCCTAGCCAGTTAACTCCGCCAACGTAAAACCGTGGGCTTAATCGGATTTTGAAACACCCGATTTTCTTGCTGAGCTTGGGCATATTCTCGCTTGAGTCGGTAATACCACTTGGCCTGGGTATCTGCGTCATCAATCAGCATCACCGCAGGGTTATAAGCAAGCCCTTCTTGCTGCTTAACCACCACATCGCGATCTTGCCCTAAAAATTGACGGATCATGTAGCGCCCCAGCGGTCGCGCCAGGCCAAAATCAGGGAAGGTCCAGTATAAGCTCTGGTGCACTTCGCAATGCCCTGCGTCGATGGGGGTAATCGCCGTAAATGCACAGGCCTGGTAACGATTGCCTTCCAACAGCTCTGTCCGTAGTCCCGGCAACTCAAAAACGATTTCGATGGACACTTTGCTACCCAAAAGCTTGTAAGGTTTTGCACTGTCGGGCATAACGTAGGGCGACAGCCGAAAACCCAGCGGTGTGGGCTCATACTGCTTTTCTTTGACTCTAAATTTTCGAGGACCGCTGCGCCACCACCAGGCGTTATGGACATAGGGACCGTGGGCTGGGTCCATCAGGCCAATCACCGCCTGATCGATATCGCAGTCAAAGCGTAATGTTTCGGTCACGTTAGGCTTAAGGTCGCCAAACCCACGAATAACCGGCACTGGCGGCAGTGAATCAGGCATCCGACCGTTTCCAGATTGACTGGCTCCAGGCAAATACACCCAAATATGCCCCTGCACATCCTGGCAGGGATAGGCCTGCACACAGATTCGGGACAGATCAAGCGCGTCTACATCCACCAACGATGGAATCTCAGCACATTGACCATCTTTAGTATCAAACTTCCAACCGTGGTAGCAGCAGCGCAGCCCCCCGTCTTCCACCCAGCCATGGTGCAGTGGGATGCCTCGATGGGGGCAAATGTCTCGCAGAGCAAACACATCACCATTTTGGTGACGCCCGACCACAATAGGCTCACCCAATAGTTTTTTTCCCAATACCTGGCCGGGTTTTAGCGTCCGGCTTGGCATCGCCACATACCAAAAATCTCGAAGCAAGTTGATCATCGACAAGCGCACTAAAAGGCTCTACGAACATGCTGTCATGATTTTAGAAGTTGGATTAGCGTTTGGTGAGGATGGCGGCTAATTAGCGATCTAACTCGGCTATACAACCGCTGCCATCAGCTCGTCCAACTGCTTAGCCGTGGCGAAAAAATGGGCCGCATTTTCCTCGGGGGTTCCAGGCAAAATACCATGCCCCAGGTTCAAAATGTGACCGCCACGACCCGCTTTTTGCACCGTATCGAGGATGCGATCGCGAATGAAATCCTTAGAGCCAAATAACACCCCTGGGTCCACATTGCCCTGTACCTTCATGTTGGGACCTAGACGGCGGCGGGCATCCGCCATATCCACCGTCCAATCCACACTGATAATATCGACACCCGACTCACCCATCAGCTCTAATACCCCAGCACTGCCGCTGATATAGAGAATCAAAGGCGTATCCGGATGAGTTTGCTTGACCTGACGCACCACCTGCTGCTGGTAAGGCAGCGCATAAGTACGATAGTCCATCGGACTGAGCTGCCCCGCCCACGAATCAAACATCTGGACAATTTGAGCACCGCAATCGATCTGATGTCTCACGTAGGTCGCAATGCCGTCGGCTAGCTGAGCGAGCAACTGATGCAGCATCGCCGGCTCAGAAAAAGCCATGCCCTTGATGATGGAATAATTTTTTGAGCTTTTGCCCTCAACTGCATAAGCCGCCAACGTCCAAGGCGCACCTACAAACCCCAAAACCGTCGCTTCATTGCCTACTTCTTGACGCAATGTGGTCAAAATCTGACGAATAAACGGCAGCGAGTCATCTGGCTCAAGGGGTGTCATCTGATCAATCTGAGCCTGGGAACGAATCGGCGGATCGATAATCGGGCCTTTACTCTCGACAATATCAAACGGGATCCCCATGCCCGGTAGGGGGGTCAAAATATCCGAAAACATAATTACCCCATCTGGCCTAAACGCCCGCCAGGGCTGGAGCGAAATCTCAATAGCCAATTCCGGGTTCTCGGAACGCTCTCGGAAAGACGAATACTTTTCCCGCAGGTCTCGATAAACCTTCATATAGCGACCTGCCTGTCGCATCATCCATACAGGGGGGCGATCCAATACCTCACCCTGAGCTGCCCTTAACAAATATGGAGTCTGATTTTGTCCGGTCATTGAAACGTCACCGAGTTAAAGAAGTTTTTGAGCGCATTTGCTAGCTTATCATTCAGCGAACCCTTTATAGCTCAATGCCTCAGCGGGATAACGTCATCTCCCCAAAGTTTGCGTGATGATAAGCGCCCCTCTTACCTCTAAACTTAGAGACAGTAAAGAATTGTGGTCTTGCTTAGACTAATTCCATGGAAATTGTGAACTTTTTTGAAAAACTGGCTGGCAAGTGGTTCTCACAACGCACCACCCACGATCTGGCCACCCAACAGTCTAAAGCTGGCAAATCAGATCTCGAGGCCGAACTGTTAACGTCAGCTGACGCAGATGTAGAGCAGCTCTGCAAAAGTTTGTCGGTCGATCCGAGCTTTGTACTCTGCGGCTTAAAAGTCAGTCAAAAAAGCACTGTCGAGGGCAATCCTAAACAACAATTTGGCTCAGCTTTAATCGTACCGCTAACCCCCGAGCCAGGAACCCCTGAGGGCATGACCGCAGGCACCTTGCTCAGCCATACCGCCAGCCAGCCACCCACCCAGAGCCGCTACAGCTTAGCCAATGAGGTCCTGACGATTGAGACCACAGTGGGTAGTACCCATGCCCAGGAGCGGTGGTGGTTTATCACCGACAACCTGCGGATGCGAACCATTGTTTTAAAGCATCAAGATGGCTCTCAGATAGCCTCCTTTTGCTCAGAGATCAGAATGGGCGGCCACAAACCACCGACCAGCTAGTCTTTAGCAGGATCTATCCGCAGGGAATCCATCAAGCTCATGGGACGAGTCCCCACTGGCAAATTGTCCCGCTGACGGCGCGGCTTATAGAAAGGCAGCTCTGGCTTGAAGGGCTTGATCGGATCATGCACACGATACAGCATTCCTGGGTGATCATCGAAGGGGACCCCTTGCGGTTCTTCATAGCTAGCCTCAGCGGGTTCGTCAGAAAGAGGTCCAGGCATTTCTATGGATGTCTGCTGTGGAAGCCTACCGTGCGTAGCATCAGTTCCCGTTTCGGCCACTGATAACACCGAACTATCCAAATCAGGGCCAACCGACCAGTGCATTCCTAGCTGACGTCCTACCACCTGAGCAAATTCAGGGGTAAAATGCCGTACTGGCTGCCCCCGGCGGGTCCACAGCGCTAAAATTTGCTTAACCGAAATTGCCTTATAGCGTCCCTGGTAAAGTGCTTCTAAAATCGCATCCCGCAGCCAGGCTTCTCGATAGCGCTCCAGCCACTCTAAAATCTGACTCTCGGCGCTATACCAGCCCAGCTCAAAACTGTAGCCTTGCAAGAGCCGGAGCGCCTGCTGGGCTTCGATCGACATCGGAGAAGGCGACATGGGCGAGGGATTCATGATGAATATCCAAACCAGTTCAAACGGTCGGCACAAGACTTGAACGTATCTTCTATCTAAGGCTTCTGCCTAACTAGATAGAATGCCCTACTTTGATTTATAGTGCGCATCTTCAAAAATTTCTAGGATTTATAGTGCGCATTTTCAAAAATTTCTAGCTAAACCACATCCGGTTGCTCGAGGTTTTCCCATAGGGCAAACGACAGGTCTGGATGTGGACTAGGTTTATCTAAGGCCTAACAACGCTATCCTCCACCTCTCGAATCCGCGGATCGTCAAACGGATCACTATTGCCCAACCAGCTAAAATCACTGAGGCGAAAGCCAATGGACCCCGTCTCACG
>JBCBQD010000044.1:0-27307 GCA_039820425.1 Cyanobacteria bacterium J06635_1 | reverse complement strand
CGATCTGGCGCACCTGTGTTGGGTTTGTGTCGGCGGTGACCTGAGCACGCTATCTGGAATACATGCCCTACGGGGTGAGGTTATTGACAGCTTTACCCCCAATCATCAGTTCCTATGAAACCCCCAATACGTAGCATTTCAATCTGTCTGTCTGCGATAACCGTATCGCTTAGCAGCTTTTTAGCCCAAGCCCAGAAGGCCCCAGACTGGTTACCCCAAACTGAGGGCAGCTACACGGGTGAGATCTGGAGTGGGGGGAGCGCGATCGCAAGCGAGACCACCTTCACCCTAAACGAAGACGGCACGATAACCGGCAGCTACCTCATGCACGAACCAGCCGATGACGTCACCGGAACGATTTCAGCCTGCCAACCCGTCGATGACCTGACCCTACAGTGCACCTGGGACGATATTTATGGCACAGGTGATTTGCGAGTCACCTTCACTGAGGATTTTTCTAACTTTGACGGATACTGGACCCCGGAAGCAGGCTTAGAACTAGGATTTGGCTGGAATGGTTCACGTTAGCCCTTCTGTACCACGTTAGCTCTTGTATACCACGTTAGCCCTTCTATACATCGAGACAAGCTCTTCCTATCATTCAAGCACCCTAGCCAGTATTTTAATTCCTGCAAAATATAAAAAAGATCTTAAGGAGAATTCATTCTTTTCGGTGGAATGATACTGTAGCTTACATAACAAACTGGAGAGCTTTGATTTGGTTCGACCAAACGACTTTCCCCGTATTAAACGGATTAATAAATCGCTGGCCAGCTTTTTATATTTTCCAACCGACCTAAGTTTGTTTGAATTCTTGTCTAATCGAAGTCATTCATGCCTGCCCGGAAGTCAGAGCGAGGGTTGAGGACCGCCGATGCAAGTTTGTCGTCCTGTTAATGGTATCAATAGCTACAATGGGGAAGCACTCACCTAATGCTCTCCTTGATGGCCACCCTTTACGAACTGCATCCTGATAACCCTCAAAGTCGTATCGTTGAGCAGGTCTGTAAGAAACTGCACAGCGGAGCAGTGATGCTGTACCCCACCGATACGGTCTATGCCATCGGCTGTGACCTGCAGTCAAAGGCTGCGATTCAGCGGGTGAGGCAGCTCAAGCAGGGGGGCAACGATAAGAATGGGGCCAGCAATAAACCACTGACTTTTTTGTGCCCATCATTGTCAAATATTGCCCAGTACGCTTATGTGAGCGACCCTGCTTATCGCACCATGCGTCATCTGATTCCAGGGCCGTATACGTTTATTTTACCCGCGACCAAGCTAGTCCCTAAGCTGGTGATGAACCCTAAACGCAAAACCAGCGGTATTCGGGTGCCTGATCATGCGATTTGTCAGTTGCTACTAGAGACCCTGGGCAACCCGATTATCTCAACCTCGGCCCACATTGTTGACGAAGAGTCTCCCTATAAAGACAACCCCTACCTCTCTCGGTATGAGCTATTTGACGCCCTCGAGAAACAAGTCGATATCATCATCGACAACGGTGCCGACCTGGTCTATGAAACTTCGACGGTATTAGATATGACCGATGATGAACCCGTCGTGCTCCGCCGCGGTTTAGGGATAGAAGCCGTGGCAGATTTTGCCACGGTTGAGGCATAAACCCCATTCGGTTACTTGAGTTTTTCTCGTCGGGCAAACCATAAAGCTGAATGTGGGCAAGGTTTAGTTGTAAGCTGGCAGCATCCCCTGCTTACTCCAGAATCTCTCAACTATGCGCAATTTTATAGCTGCTGGTCTAGGGTTGGTCCTTTTAGTAGGGCTAACGTCTGTATATTCAGCACATCAGCAAACCGCCATGGCCCAAGTCCCCCCCCCCACCGGTCTGATTATCAAACCGAGCCCCCATAGTGTCGAAGAAACCGAAACCCGATTTAAGCAAATCCTCGAAGCCCAAGGATTAAATCTATTTGCCACCGTTGACCACGCCCAAAATGCCGCCGGAGCAGGGTTAGAACTACGCCCGACCCGCGTGGTCATTTTTGGCAACCCCAATGCAGGTACACCGCTGATGCAGTGTCAGCAGAGCATTGCCATTGACCTGCCTCAAAAGCTCCTAATTTGGCAAGACGAGCAAGGTCAGGTCCATCTGGCCTACAACGATCCTCAATATTTAGGCGGTCGTCATCGGTTAGACGGTTGTGGTGTTCAGGTGATCAAAAACATCTCAGCCGCATTGGATAATCTAACCAATGCGGCAATTGTCCCCTAAGTGGGCTGATCTCGGTTCGCTTATGCACAGCCCAGTCAACCGAGTCTGCGGTCGCAGACCCGGTTGACATATTTGTTGACTCATTTCAGGAAAGTAGCGCCCTTGAGACTGTAGGTTAGATTGGACTTAATCTGTAAAAAACTCTCTGCAAACAGCTGAAGAGATGACCTCTAGTTTTCTACGCATCGCCCGTCAGGGGAAAAACGGTTGGCTGCGCTATATAGCCAGCCTCTTACTGATTTTCACCCTGGCGATCATCGCGGTTGCGCCTATCATCATCGGGTTTATGCTAACCTCAGGTACATCGCTTGAGGACTTGGATAGTCAGCAATTGATAACCGATCTCATCGGTGGCAATCCATTGATGGGCTATGGCTTCATCGGGTTTACTGCGATCGTCTTAACGGCTGCACTCTATCTGGCCGTCACCCGGATTCACGAACGCCCTTTTCTAACCTTAATCAGCCCAGATACTGCTATCCACTGGCAACGAACTTTAAAGGGGTTTGGCCTCTGGCTAGGCTTATGGATATTCAGCTTTGCGTTGAGATATGTGATCTCACCTGGCAGCTATCACTTTTCATTCAATGCCTCAGAGTGGCTGCCATTTGCGCTGCTTGCCCTATTGTTTATCCCGGTGGTCTCCACGGTGCATGTCTTGTTCATCTACGGCTACCTGTTTCAAGGCATAGGGCTGATCATTGGCAATCCTGTCATCTTGTCCATTGTCGCGGTTGTTATTTTAGTGGGCCTGCCCCCCGGTCTGGCAAACCCTGGCTGGATGATAATTAATATGCTCTATGCAATCGGTCTTTTCTGGGTCGTCATTCGAGATAACAGAGCAGAACTCGTGATGGGCATTACCCTGGCCCATCAGCTGATCAACCTGCTACTGGTTTCTTTCCCGCATGTTGATGTGACATTACCCTCCGTCACACTTTTCACAGTGGACAGATTACCCCCGGTCTGGTGGGCTTTTCTCAGTCTCAGTATACGAGCAGGGATATTTTATCTTGTACTGCTGCGCTCAAGCCCCAGACCACTGACTTGAATAGGATTTTCTTACCCAAGAATGCGAGTCGATAAAGCCTACTCAGCAGGCCGCTCAAATCAATAGCAGAATTAGGAGATAATTCCATGAATTCACGGCAGATAACCCTTGCGTGTACAGCTGGCTTACTATGGTCTTGGCTATCCGTCAAACCAGCCACAGCTGCCTCAAACTATTGGCAGGCCGATCTTTATCTGCGCAAGATCACAACTGGTTTAACCCATCACCCCGGATTTTCTCTCCGCATCCGGTAACTTAATCCTCAATTCGTTGACGGGTTGCTAGATTAAATCCATGCCCTGCCGGTAAGACATGCAGCTTAACGCCACACACCGCAAACGCTTCGTCTTTGAGAATGGTGTCTAGGTTGCTATAGGTGGTTTCTGACTCATCCACAATGGTCACCGCACCGCTGCCGATCACACGGGCTTCGTTGCCCTCTACGACAATGGCGGTGTCTTCGTCAATGCCAAACCCTAGGGCTGATGGACGCTGGAGCGTCGCCGCGAGCAGGCGACCGAGTCTCCCCCGCTGGGCAAAGTGTTGATCGACAACGATGCCTGATAAAAAACCCAGGCCGGGTCCCATCTCCACCACATCGAGCCGAGCATGGGTTTGGGAATCACCCTCAACAATCATCACCTGTGGAATGGCAGCTGCTCCAGCGCTGGTGCCCGCAATCACCATGCCTTCAGCATGGCGCTTATGCAGAATATCTTCGAGCAGGGTATCTTTGATGGCGTCAATAATACGGGCCTGATCACCCCCTGTGAAGAAAACCCCCGTGGCGTCTGCGATCGCATCCAACACCGCTACCGTCTCAGTGTCTTTGCGATCGCGGGTGTCTACAACGGTAACATCCTCCACCCCCAGTCGTTCAAACAACTCAATGTAAGTTTCGCCCGCTTCCCGAGGTTCCCCCGTCGCAGCGGTCAAAACTGCAATTCTAGCCTTGACACCCCCCGCACAGCGCAGAAATTCTCGCAAAATCAGGCAGTCGCCATAGCGATCTTCGGCCCCGCCGATGATGATCAGTTTTCCCCGCTGCTGGGATGTGGGCATGGGATAGCTCCGGTTCCTTTAGCAGGGATTTTAGCGCGGAAAGGTCTTCGATTTATATTGGTCAAGATCAGAAAGAAGGGCACGGAGATGGGGAGACGCGGAGACGCGGGGACAAAGAATGACTCTGATAAGTCGAAACGCGCGAATACAGTGAATAATCTGGTGATAATTGGCTTATGCCAACACACTAAAAATGAGTAATCTCCGCGTCTCCCCCGTCTCCGCGTCTCCGCGTCTTCTTGCCTGGATATCCTCACGCCTTCATTTCAATTCACCGATTCCAAAACCTGTCGCCCAATCCCTTGATATTCCTCCAAAGTAAACGAATCCACCTGAATCGCATCCGTGCGAGCTGCCTCGGCCTGGCAGGCAAGATCGGACTCAGCGCCGGTAATCAGACCTGATCGTAGGGCCGTTTCGATCAGGTCGTCGGGTTTCTCGACCACCAGCTGGCCACTGCGCACCGCTGCTTTAATCTTCTTGAAGATAGGTAGGGCTTGTAGAGTTAGCTCGTAAGCGCGTTCCAGGCGACCCAGGGCTTGCTCAGCTTCAACCGGTACATGCAAGCCGACGGTGAGATGGTGACGGGGTTCTGGAGACTGCAATAAGCGGGCAACTTGGTGACCGAGTTGATCGGATGGAAAGTGTCCAATTGGGTTGAGTCGCCACCAGGGAGCAGCAATGATTCGCAACAACGTCCCCACAACTGGCATTTCAAGATTCTCGAATAGGCCCTCAAAACCCTGCTGAATCTGGGCAAAGCTGTACTGCATGGCCCAGTGGACCAGGGGTAAATCTTCGGGGCGTTGATTTTCAGCTTCAAATCGTCGCAGGGTGGCGCTGCCGAGATACATCCAGGATAGGATATCGGCAAAGCGTCCGGTAATCTTCTCGTGGCGCTTGAGGCGACCGCCGTAGCCCAGCATCGCCAGGTCGGCGAGAATAGCAAACGAGGCTGACGCCCAGGCTAGCTTCTGGTAATAGCGAACGGTTTCACCCTTGGCGGGGGTAAGCACAAACCGAGCCTTGGTAAGACTCATTAGATTGGCGCGGGTGCCGTTGCGCACAATTAATCCCAGGTGTCGCCAAAAGGCTTGGTCAAAGCCAGCCAAGTCGTTTTCACTCAGCGCAACAATCTCATCAAAGACGGCGGGGTGACAGCGGATGGCTCCCTGACCAAAGATAATCATCGAGCGGGTGAGAATATTTGCCCCCTCTACGGTGATTGGAATCGGGGTTGCTGAGTAGATATTTGCCAGCAGGTTACGGGGTCCGCGAGAGATGCCCGCCCCGCCGAGGATATCCATGCCGTCGTTAATAATCTGCCGCGAGAGTTCGGTGAAGTGATACTTAGCAATGGCCGAGACCACCGCAGGTTGTTCTCCCTTGTCTACGGCTCCGCAGGTATACAGGCGGGCGGCATCCATCAGGTAGGTGAGCCCGCCAATGCGAGCCAGCGGTTCTTCAATGCCCTCAAATTTGCCAATGGCCAGGCCAAACTGATGACGCACCACGCTGTAGGCCCCGGTGACGCGGGAGACCAGTTTTGCCACCCCGGTACAAGTAGCAGGGAAGCTAATGCCTCGACCCGCTGCCAGGGACTGCATGAGCATCTTCCAACCTTCCCCGGCTTGCTCTATGCCGCCAATGATCTGACCGATGGGTAGCACCACATCGCGCCCCTCAATCGGAGAATTGTAGAAAGGCACCCCCATAGGGTCGTGACGCCGACCCAGGATGACCCCTGGCGTGTCGGCGGGCACCAGCACGCAGGTAATGCCGACCTCTTTGCCTTTGCCCAGAAGGTTGTCGGGGTCTTTGAGGCGGATGGCTAAGCCGATCAGAGTTGCGATCGCACCCAGAGTAATATACCGCTTCCGCCAATTGAGCCTGAGGTAGAGCTGTTCATCTTCACCCTTAAAAACAACTCCATGCGACTGAATGCTGGCTGCATCGGACCCCGCCTTAGGCTCGGTGAGGGCAAAGCAGGGCATTTCCTCCCCGGTTGCCAGTTTCGGCAAATATGTCTGTTTCTGTGCCTCAGTCCCATACCGCAACAACAGTTTCGCGGGGCCCAGAGAATTCGTCACCCCAACCGTGGCCGTATGAGTGAACGACCGCGACGCCAGCTTGGTCATGATGGCGCTATAGGCCGTATTCGAGAATCCTCGACCGCCGTACTCTGGTGGAATCATCATGCCAAAGAACCGTTCTGCTCTGAGATAGTCCCACACCCGCGGCGGCAGATCTTTACGCTGGTGAATCTCCCAGTCGGTGGCCATCCGACAGACTTGCTCCACCGGGCCCTCTAAAAAGGCCTGCTGCTCAGGGGTGAGATGAGGATAGGGCTCCTTGAGAATCCGCTTAAAGTCTGGCTTGCCAGAGAAGAGTTCGCCATCGACCCAGACATTGCCCGCCTCGATAGCGGCTCGTTCTGTGTCGGAGATTTTTGGGAAGAGTTTCAGGACCTTAATGGTTTTGACAATAGGGGCAGTGAGCAGATGTCTTCGCAGAATGGGGAGGTTGAGTACCAGGGCGAGAATGACAAAGGGTATCCATCCCCAGAGTGGAATTTGTAGTATACCCAGCAAGGCGGCTGTGTAGAGTGTCCAGGTCCATAGGGGGACACCGATGTAGGCAAGGCCGATGAAAAGAGCTAGGGCGGTAAGGATTTCTAAAAGTAGCATGGCATTTCCGAAGTCTAAAGTTTCTGAAACTGGACGCGGAGAGGGGGAGACGCGGGGACGCGGACACATGGCTCCTTCCCTCCACTCATAAACGATAGTCAATCCCCCCCTCCCCGCGTCTCCCCTGTCTCCGCGTCCCCGCGTCCTCCCGACTCCCACCACCTAAATCATCAAATTCTCAAACACCCCCGCAGCCCCCATACCACCGCCAACACACATGGTCACCATGCCGTAACGCACCCCGCGCCGTTGCATCTCATGCAACAGCGTTGCCGTCAACTTCGCGCCCGTACACCCCAGCGGATGCCCCAGGGCGATCGCACCGCCATTTACATTCAAAATCTCTTCATTCAGGTCTAACTTGCGAATTACGGCCAGGGCTTGTGCGGCAAAGGCTTCGTTGAGTTCAATCAGACCGATATCCTTAAGCTCAAGACCAACCTGCTTAAGCACCTTCGGCACGGCCTCAACGGGACCAATCCCCATAATTTGGGGCGGCACACCTGCCACAGCGAAGCCGAGCATCCGAGCCATAGGAGTAAGACCATGGGTTTTAACCTTGTCTTCACCCATAAGCAGGGTCGCAGCTGCCCCATCGGAGGTTGGGGATGAGCTGCCCGCGGTAACGGAGCCACCGTTTCGAAAAACGGGCTTTAGCGCTGCTAGCGCTTCCAGGCTAGTGTCTTCTCTGGGCCCTTCATCGACCTGGAATAGAGTCTCGACCGTATGGGTTTCGCCATCTTTATAAAAGGTCTCTTTGACCGGCAGTGGGATAATCTCGTTGGTGAATTTTCCGGCTTTAATCGCAGCCAGGGCTCGCTGATGCGATCGCAACGAAAACCGATCCTGATCTGCCCGCGAGATCTCAAACTGGTGGCCCACATTCTCAGCGGTGAGGCCCATGGTGCAATATACCTGGGGCAGGTCTTCGAGCATGGCTGGGTTCGGTGCCCAGGCATGCCCCCCCATGGGGATCAAACTCATGGACTCTACGCCCCCCGCCATGATGACGTCTGCTTGGTTGGTTGCGATCGCGCTGTGGGCAATGGCAATACTCTGCAACCCCGAGGAACATAACCGATTCACTGTCATTCCCGGCACCGACGGCGGCAACCCGGCCCGATGGGCAATCACCCGGCCAATGTTATAGCCCTGCTCCGCCTCGGGCATGGCACAGCCCATGACGACATCCTCAATCTCCTCGGCTTCCAGCCCAGGGACTTTCTCCATAGCGCCCTTGACCACAGCTGCCCCCATATCGTCGGGACGAACGTGGCGCAGTGTGCCGCGTGGGGCCTTGCCGACGGCGGTGCGGACGCTGCTGACAATATAAACAGTTTTCATTGCTGACTCCTAGCTATACGTTGCTGGTTAGTTTTGGGCGAGAAAAGGGAAGAAGACGCGGGGACGCGGGGAGTGGGAGACAAGGAGAGGATGGAGACGAAGAATATTCTCCTAATGCCACCATCACAGGCAAAATACTTGCAGTACAACCGCTTAACAACTTATCTCCGCGTCCCCCCTGTCCCCGCGTCCTCCCCCTCAGTTCCTCAGCGGCTTTTTCTTCATCAACAAATGCTCAATCCGCTCCTGGGTCTTCGACTGTTGCAACAGCGGCAAGAAGACTTCTCGTTCAAGGCTAAGCAGATAATCCTCAGAGACCAAAGACGGCGCAGTCAGGCCACCGCCCGTCATGACATAGGCGAGGCGTCCAGCCAAGTAGCGGTCGTACTCAGAGGCGTAACCCCCTTGCTGCATAACATAGGCCATGTGATCGAGGGTGGCACGTCCCTGCTGGCCCACGACCCAAAAATCGGTCTTGGGCACCGGGCGATAGCCTTCGCGGCCAAGGCGCAAGACTTCTTCTTTGGCCACGTAGATGCGATGATCGCCGTTGATCACGATGGTGTCGCAGGGCTTTAAGAAGCCCAGGGCTTTGGCTTCTGCGGCACTGCCTGCTACGGTCGCAGTGGCCACAGTCTGAAACACTTTGTTCAAGAAGGGTTGAATGTGTTGCGGAGAATGATCCAACGCGCGTTCTGAGGCCCATTTTGCCATGCGCATGGTGCCCCCTGCACCAGGAATGAGGCCCACCCCCAGCTCAACCAAGCCAATATAGCTCTCGGCGGCGGCGACCACATGTGAGCAAGCCATCACCAGCTCACAGCCGCCTCCCAGGGCTCGCCCCTGCACAGCCCCCACAATCGGTTTGTGGAAGTAGCGAATGCGCTGAAGGAGAGCTTGAAATTTGGTGAGGAGACTAGCAATGGTATCCCAATCCTGAGCCCTAGCCGCTGTTCCCATCTCCACCAGGTTGGCCCCACCACAGAAATGATCGCTGGCATTGCCAATCACCATCCCCCGATAGGAATTTTCCTCGAGCAGATCAAGTACCGTTGAGAGCCCATCTACCACTTTGTTACTGAGGGTATTGCCCTTAGAGCGAAACTCGTAGAGCACAACGCCATCGCCAATGTCGAGCAGAGCAGCCTCTTTATTATCCCAGAGGAGATTCTTGGCAAAGGCTTTGATAAAGGGCACATGAATCTCATCATGGGGGTGCTCAACCATCTGCTGCCCTGTTGGACTCATCACCGTCTCCGCCATGAGTAGCCCGCTGGGGACAGTGTGCTCACTGCGGTAGAAATGGGCCTCCCCCATCACCGACATCTCATTGATCCACCGAGGGATAGTCAACCCGGCCGCCTGCATATCGTAGAGCACCTGATGAAAGCCTAGAGTATCCCAAATCTCAAACGGCCCGATCTGCCAGCCAAACCCCCAACGCATGGCCCGGTCAATATCCACAGGGCTCTTAGCAATCTCAGTGGCCCGGCAGGCGCTATAGCTCAGCAACGCCAGGGTCGTCTGCCGGAAAAAGTCCCCAGCTCGACCCGGTAACTTATAGAGCAACTTTAGCCGCTTAGCCAGATCGGGATGGGGGGCAATCTCATCCAGGCCCGGCAGCTTGATCGGGTGAGCGACTTCATAGGCAAAAGATTTTGCATTAATGGAGAGAATCTCTTGCTTGACTTTCTTGTAAAAACCCTGCCCTGCCTTTGCCCCCAGAGAACCGGTTTCCGCCAGCTTGCGCAACAGCGGTGGCACCTTAAACAGCGCCCGCTGTTCATCGTTGGGGATGACCGGATAGAGGTTTTCGGCCACATGTAACAGCGTGTCTAGCCCCACCAGGTCAGCGGTACGAAATGTGGCGGATTTAGGACGACCAATCAAGGTGCCCGTCAGGGTATCAATCTCCTCAAGGGTGTAGTCCTGATCGGTCAGGGCATGAACGCCTAAGAAAGTGACAAATAAGCCAATCCGGTTGCCGATAAAGTTGGGGGTATCTTTTGCAATCACTACCCCTTTGCCCAGATGTAAGCGCCCAAACCAGCGCATGCGATCAAGCACCCCCTTATCTGTATCGACGGTGGGAATCAGCTCTAACAGCTTGAGATAGCGGGGCGGATTAAAGAAATGAGTCCCTAAAAACCGCCTGCGGAAACTCAAGGAACGTCCTTCTGCAATTTTATAAATCGGCAGGCCACTGGTATTAGACGAAATCACCGCATCCTCACGGACCACCGACTCCAGCTTTGCCATCAGCTGCTGCTTAATCTCCAGATTTTCGACCACCGCTTCGATCACCCAGTCCACCTCGGCCAGGCGATCAAAATGTTCGTCATAGTTGCCCAGGTGAATGCGATGGGCCACATCTTTGTCAAAGAAAATCGGCGGGGAGAGTTTTTGGGCTTTTTTGAACGCTCCCTCAACGACGGCATTCTTATGCTCGCCAGGGGCAGGTAAGTCCATCAGATGGACTTCTAGCCCAATATTGGCCAGATGGGCAGCAATTTGGTTGCCCATAACCCCTGCACCCAAGACAGCAGCGATCCGAAATGGCTTAAACATAGAGGGTCTCCTCCAAAGGTAAACGGGCAAAGACTTGAATGAGCAAAAACATTATTGGGCAAAGACACGTAACGGGTTGAGCAGGCGCAGCGATAGCACAAGCGCTGACTTGTCAGTTCGCAACTTCACGCGACGCGACGGTGCGATCGCGGGCACTTGCTCCGGCTCCTGATAGAGCGTATCAATATGCAACGCCAGCGTTTGATAAAGCTCAGTTCGACTGAGGTCGCGAAGTTCAGCTATCTGGGTCTCTATAAGCCGAGGATCAAAAAGAGCAAAGCGTTTAACGGTTGACCAATGCGGAAACAGCTCATTGACTCGGTCAATCAGACTTTGGTAGCGTGCCAAGATAAGCGAATTGGTCAATAGCACCTCATGAGACAGTTGCAGGCCCAGCGCAGCTGCTTTAATCTCAAGGAAAGATATCTCAGGAAAAATCAACGCACTGCAAAACTTGCGCTGCGGCCCGACAATGATGGCGTTTCGTACCAGGTTTGATCGCTGTAACTGTGCCTCGATGGGCTTGGGGGCGACATACTTGCCAGTCGAAAGCTTGAATAATTCCTTTTTGCAGCTCAGCAGCTTCAGCGAGCCCGCTTCCGAAAATTCGCCATAGTCACCGGTATGAAACCAGCCATCGGCGTCTATGACCGCCTGGGTCGCCGCTGCGTTGTGATAATACCCCTGCATCGTATAAGGGCTTTTAACCAAAACCTCACCGTCCTTCGCCAGCCGCATTTCCACTCCTGGAATAGGAGCCCCAACGGTGCCGGCTTGACTCCAGCGATCGCGGGTATAGCTCAAGACTGAGCTGGTTTCAGTCAAGCCATAGCCCTGCTTCACCGGTAAACCCAAGCCACGAAAGCTCCTGAAAATCTCGGCCTTCAGGGCTGCCCCTCCGCAAATAAAATACTGTAGTCGTCCCCCAAACACTGCCCGCACTTGCCTGAACACCAGTCGCCGCGCGATCCATAGCCGAAGTCTATAACCCCACCCAGCCGCCTCTGGTGTCTCATAGCCCTGAGCGAGTTGCCAACCCCAGCGCAGCACCCGACCTCGCAGCCCATGCGTGCGCGTCACCGTGCTTTGAATTTGTTCATACACTTTCTCCAATAATCTCGGCACGGTGATAAAAATGGTCGGCTTTATCTCTCGCAAATGCTTCATCACCCGCTTGGGCATCGAGAAATAAATCGTGTGACCATAGCGATAATGGCCGTAGAGAAAAGCCCTGGCAAAAATATGATTTAACGGCAAAAAAGAAAGCGCTGTTTCAGGATGCCCCAGCGTTAACTTAGGCATGCTGCTAAACGCCGCCCAAATATCTGCTGACAGATTCTCATGGGTCAGCATAGCGCCCTTGAGCATCCCGCTGGCATCCGCCGTGTAGACAATCGTCGCTAAGTCCTGGGGCTGTAGGGCCTGACGCAGCTGCTGGACACGCTCAGGAGAATGGAATTGTCTTCCCTGCTGACGGAGCTGATCAAGGGTTACCAGGGAAGCATTGGCCGGGAGCTGCTGGGATAACTCATCGGGCGGCTTACCTGGTGAGCCCACCAAAATCAGCTTGACGGCATCCGGTAGCTGCCCACGCAGCAACCGCTTGAGTAAGCCCCAATCTGACACCACCACGACACTCGCCTCACTGTCTTTGAGCACAAAGCTTGTTTCGGCGGTGGGCTGACTCAGTTCCACCGGCACACTCACAAAGCCCGCCAATAAACAGGCCATATCTGCCAATGCAAAGGTGACATCGCTGCGCAGAAACAAGGCAACCTTAGCCGCAATAGGCAACCCCCACTGCCCTAACCCCAGCGCCAACTCCTCGGCAGCGGTTCGAAAGGTCTCTAAAGACCACCGTTGCCAACCCTGGTAGGTCCACTGATAAAGAGCAGCTGGATGGCGTTTGTTCTGAGCCACCTTGCACCCCTCGTCCAGCAGGGAAGGGAGCGTGCGCCCTAACTTCAATGACCCTTTAGCAGCGGGCGCGAGATAGATAGAGCAGTAAGCCGAAGCGCGGGCAATCATACATTTCAGAGGACGAAACCCTCTCTCCTGATAGCAAAGTCACCGCAACAACTGTCAATAAAACAACCTGCGCCAGGCAAACAAAACTGTCATTACCGAGTTAATAAGAGGAGCGGATAATGAGGCAATGACTGCCATATGCGCATCGAGTCAATATCAAACAGACTCGATGATAAATCTAACCCCTCACACTATCTAAAAGCAAATAGATGGCATGCACAAAAGAATGCAAAGAATAGTCTATTTAGACTACTGTTTAAGTTATTGAGGAGCTAATGAAATCTGCCTTTAAACCTAATTAAACTTTGTCCTCATCCAGACCTGAAGTTTGCCCTACGGGAAAAAATCAAGTAACTGAATGTGGTTTAAGTATCAGGCTTAAACAGATATTCTCTTATAAGTTGTCGCTAAATAATACATGTCCTCAGTATAGCGATCCCAACTGGCTAGCCTCTACCCTCTGAGCAGAGATTACATAAAAATAAACCTTTGGGATGAACAAAGATTAACCGCATGACTCAGAAAGTCTAATCTACTTGAGATCAACACGCTCCGAAGGAAAGTTAATCAACAAAACTATACTCAGAGAATGATCTCCAATGTCATTCAGAACAATTTTAAAGAGAATTTAATTGACTCCTTAAAATAAAAAACTCAACAAATTGAACTTAAATTATTTTATAAACTCACCTGTATGGGTGCTGATCTTTAATCATATAAATGCTATTCGATTAAAGGATTTGCTATTAGCAACCCCATTTTTTATCAATCAAACAATCTTATTCCTATTCTCTTCTACCCGCTGCGTGATCCAGTCCGTCAAATCAGCCATCACTTCATCGTGATCAATATCATCATGCAGTTCATGGTAGCCCCCTGGATATTCATAAAAGGTTTTATCAGGCAAGGTGACGGCCTCAAAGAAAGCACGACTATCGGCCACTAAAGCCACCTGATCAGCGCCGCCGTGCATCATCATCAGGGGCACCTGCAACTCACCCGCATGGCGTTGTAACCAGCGGTTAGTCTGCAAAAACTCTGTGGCGAGGCGGGCGGTACCCTGGCAATGGCGCAACGGGTCGTGGGCGTAGGCGATGACGACTTTGCGATCGCGAGATGGCGGCACATGCTCTAGCCCCGTCGATAAGCTAAACCGCGGCCAGATTCGGGAGAGCACCCTGCCGATGGCGAGTCGCACCCCGGCCACGCCGCTGGTGCCCAAGGGGGTGGCGGTCAAGATTAGCCCAGCTAAACCCTTGGGATATCGCATCGCGTAGTCCAGAGCGATAATCCCACCCAGGCTATGGCCCATCAAAAAACAAGGCTGATCGGGCCATTGGGTCTGGACCAGGGCCAGGCAGTGGGCCAAATCGTCTCGATATTCATCCCATCGATTAACATAGCCCCGCTGGCCGGGCGAGCGCCCATTTCCCCGCGCATCAAAGCTATACACCCCAATCCCCTGGGGCACCAAAGCCTTAATCACGTTGCCAAAGAGGCTGCTATGGCCGCCCAGGCCATGGGCGATCACCGCCACCGCTCGTACGGGCTCGGTCGGCAGCCAGCTTTGATAATAGAGACTAAAGCCACCGGCCCCGTTGAACAAGCCTTCACTATGTTGAATGGTCACAGCTCCCAAGTTAGTCAATTGTTGATGAAACGTTTCTAGTGGTTGGTTAAGCGCTGCTCTAGCCCCATGAGGTATCAAGTATAAATCATAGGGTGAACGGCTGATCTGACAGGCATAGTCGGGGCTCAACAGCTTAGCAGCAGATGGGTTGTGGTTAAGAAACGCCTCAAAAAACGTCAGACCGAGGCCGTCTAAATAGCTATCGATAATGGGAGGATGAACCTTAAAAACCGGCGTCTCATGGGAGAGCCTGAGCTTTAAAGCAGAGAGCAGTTTACCCATATCGTGAACGTGGGATTTACCCCGGATTACCGCCAGGTGGCTGTCTTCGTTGGTAAACCAGGGAAATAACTGAATCGGCTCCAGAGCCATGGGAGCCGTTTTATCTTCACTACCTGTGATCACCAAAACCGGGATTTTGACATTGGCAATGCCCCGTTCGCCAAACACATAGCTGCCGATGGGGTCCAGGGTGATCACCGCCCTGACCCGCGGATCGTGGAGCGCATGGGCCCGACGCGGCAGGTCGAGGGCGCGACACTGTAACAACATTGAGAGGTTTGGCGTATCTAAAACCGGCTCACAGGCCTGCTCAAGCTTTTCAAAGTCAATGGTGGCCCCTGCTAGCGCCAGCGCCGTATAGCCGCCAAAAGATTGACCCAATACCCCCACGGCATCAAGATTGAGGCGTCCTTCGAACTCGGCCTCATTCAGGCGCACTAGCTCATCAATCACACAGCTCACATCCAACGGACGATCGATAAACTCATGCAGCCGAAAAACTTCTGCGGTTTCCCCAGACAGCATTTCGCGCACTTGATTAGTATCACTACCCGGATGCTGGGGAATCGCCACCACATACCCATGGGAAGCCAGGTGCTCTGCGTAGTGGGCCAGGTCATCGGGACGCGCCGCCAAACCATGGGACATCACCACCACTGGCGTTTTCTGGTCTGACGGAGAGTGAGTAGGGGCATAGAGCAGCACTCGAAACACTCGCACATATTTACGACCCTCAGCAGACATGCGCTGAGTATCGCGCAGTTTAAGCACACGTCTCTCAATCCCTGCTGGGCCAGGCAGCCTGGGGTCATCCTGGGTTAGGGGGACGCTGTTATCTGTAGCTTGGGCCGACAGCGTTTGCAACAGATCTAATATAGTGTCCGTGGTTTCCAATAGCAGATCGACCTGTTTCGCAGTGTGCAAAAGCTGATCAGTTTTAAGCGTGAGGGTCCGAGATAGCTGATACAAGAGGCTGAGCAACGAAAATTTTTCGGTCTGATTGACCATGTCCACCAGAGCCCGATTGAGCGCCGCGCGGCCTTGATCATCTTCGGGCCAGTGAATGACCTGGGCTAAACGGCTCAGCAACGTTTGCCCAATTTGGGTTTGCAAAAAGCGTTTAAGCTGCATGGGTCTCAGGCTAAGCTGCATCATCAACACTTCTCGACAGCGCGCCTGAGACACTGTTCCCGTCGCACCCAAATACGCTTCACAAGTTTGATCGGCAAGTTTGGGCAGATGCCGATCAAACCAATAGTTGGTAGCCTGTTTTTTTACCTGGCGCGTGTGTCGACGGAGAGCCATGCAAAATGGCGCAACCAATGATGATGAGACTTTAGCCTTAAGCTGACGAACTGGAGCGGCAAGATGAACCATAGTAAACCTACAGACAATTTTGGCAATTGTCCGCTCCTCTCTGAGTCCATGATGGCCTGACCGAAAAGGATTATGGCTAAAAAGAAATGGAGTTTAACACTAGAGAGAAGACTTAACCGCAGAGAGATTTTCGGGATCAGAGGATTGGGCTTCCAAAGCAGGTTTCTCGACACTGAGAAGCGTCGAATCTTTTGGAGTCGCTGTTGCCGTGGGCTCTAATTCAACAATATGGACTTCAGGATCTTCATAAACGGTGAGATCAAACCAAAAAGTGGTCCCCACACCGACTTCACTCACCAGGTGAACCTGACTGTTATGTTTTTCAATAATGTTTTTAACAATAGAAAGCCCAAGGCCAGTACCCTCTAAGGTATGAACACGATTTTCGACTCGGAAAAATCGATCAAAAATCGCGTCTTGATCTTCGGCAGCAATGCCGTGGCCGCTATCGCCGACTTCAATGCGAACAGTCTCCGCCAGCTCGGGGAGGTCAGCTGACATAGGCACACGATAGGCCCGAATCATCACCCGACCACCGGCAGCGGTAAACTTGAGGGCATTGCCGACCAGATTGGCCAACACCTGCAACAGCAGGTCATAATTCCCTAACACAGAGGGCAACTCGGGCTCAATCGCCGCCTCTAAAGAAATCCCCTTATCCCGAGCATTGAGCTGATGGGTACGCAGGGTTTGCTCAATGGTGGGTTGCACATCCAGAGCTGAGAACTGATAGCGACGATTAGATTCTAGACGGGATAGGTCGAGCACGTCGTTGACCAATCGGGTCAGGCGATCAGTTTCGTGATTGGCGGTTTCTAAAAACTCACGACGTTCCGGTTCACTGAGTTCTTCGCCAAACTCATGCAGGGTTTCAATAAAAGATTTGATGTTGAACAGCGGCGTGCGCAACTCGTGGGAAACGTTGCTAATGAACTGGCTTTTGGCTTCGTTGAGGGCGACCTCACGGGTGATATCTTGCACCGTGACCGCAATGCCTTTGACATTTTCTCGCGACTGATCAAGGACCGAATTGAGCAGGACTCGAATAATCCGATTGGAGGGCTCGCTCAGAGCAATGCGAAACTGCATACTGTCAGTAGTATCGCCTCTGGCTGCTTGGTACAGAGGGCGGGTGACCTGGCTACAGACTTCGGCGGGTAAGTGTTGCAAAATGCTGTTGCCTAAGTCGGCCTGGGCATCCCACCCAAAAATCCGGCGGGCAGCAGTGTTGGCAAGCACCACCTGCATATCGGCATCCAGCAAAATCGCACCGTCAGCGATGGTGGCAACAAGGCTTTCGAGCTTGGCTTTCTCAGCGGTGAGTTCTTCGATATTTTGCTCTTCATAGCGCTCGAGGCGCTCACCCATCACATTAAAACTCTGAATAAGCTCCCCGAGCTCACCCCCTAGGGGTAAGTCAATTCTTTGTTTAAAGTTACCCGCAGCAATGTTTTTGACCCCCAGTAGCAACTCTTTAATCGGCTGGGTAATGGTCAAGGCGTTAAACACAGCCCCTAAAATCACCATCACCCAAATCGAGACAAAAACCGCAATGGTGACATCACGGGTCAGATGGGAGGAAGCCACCACGGTGGGGTTGGGGTTAATCCCAAGGGCCAGGACTCCCAAGTAGCGCCCCTCAGCCTTGAGCGGCACAAAGACATCGGTGACCTCCCCCGCTGGGGTAATATGCTGACGCACCATCGGCAGGTCTACATTGTTGACATAGTCGGTCGGAAGCTGCATCCGCCGTCGCAGGCTCAAGGAGTTTTGCACCGACGCCTCTGAGTAAGGAATGCCAAAGAAAATGTTACCCGTCTCGTCAGCGTAGAGCATGTAGCGTACGCTGGAGGTGCTCTGGATAAAGCTGTAGGAAAATCGAGCTAGCTCAGTCAATTCCTGTTTTTCAACCAAGGGAGCTGCGTTGGCGGCGAGCAGCAGCCCCAAATCGCGGCCAAAACGTGTATCGTTGAGCCGCGCATCTTGCTGAATCGTATTCACCGCCCAAAAGGTCAACCCGCTCATGATCAGAGATACCATCAGCGTGGCCCCCGCCATCAGGCGAGTTTGCAAGGTAAAGTCCCCCCACCAGCGGACAATTAAAGCTCTAAGTTGACTGAGAAATTGAATCATGAAGGCGCATCAGCGGCAATTGACTAGAAAGGGTTAACTTACTTGACTTTATGTTACAACCCCCACTCAGTTAAACGTTAAAGGTTACGGGTCCAAAGCGAAAGCTTAAGCCATAAATCAGCAAACCACACCACGTACGCCATATCTCACCACCCATTGCCCACTACCCACTACCCACTACCCACTACCCACTACCCACCACCCACTACCCACTACCCATTCCCTAATCCTGAGACACCAAACCCTGAATCCGAAAACCAATATCGCGCCGGAAATAGCTTTGTTCAAACTGGATCTGAGCCACCGCCTGATAGGCGTTTGCGATCGCATCCTCAAAATCCTCGCCCGTCGCCGTCACCCCCAGCACCCGCCCGCCATTGGCTTTAATCTCTTGACCCTCGAGCTTGGTCCCTGCATGAAAAACCACAGCATTGGTCGCTTCGGCCTCAGCAAAGCCTTTGATCACCATGCCTTTGGGGTACTGATTAGGATAGCCCTGGGCTGCCATCACCACACAGGCCGCGTAGCCCGGTTGCCACTCAAACGGCGGCAGCGCTGCCAGACGCTGCTCACAGCAGGCTTCCATGATGTCCTCTAAAGGCGTCTCTAGCAGGGGTAACACCGCCTGGGTTTCGGGATCCCCAAAGCGGCAGTTAAATTCGATCACCTTGGGAGCGCCGTCGGGGGTAATCATCAGCCCCGCATAGAGGACACCGCGATAGTCGATCCCTCGCTTTTGCAGGGTTGCGATCGCAGGCTCTAACACCTCTACCTGCACCCGCTCCAGTAAGGCCTTTGGTAAAACCGGCGTGGGTGCATAGGCCCCCATGCCGCCCGTATTCGGCCCAGTATCGCCTTCGCCAATCTGCTTATGATCCTGGGCCGGCAACAAGGGGCGAATGGTCAGCCCGTCGGTCATCGCCAACACCGACACCTCTTGTCCACTCAAAAACTCCTCAATCACCACCTGCTGACCGGCGGCTCCAAACTGACCACTGAATGCCGCAACTACAGCATTTTTAGCCTCTTCTAAGGTTTGGGCAACGGTCACCCCTTTACCCGCCGCCAGCCCGTCAGCCTTTACCACAATGGGCACACCTTGCACCTCAATATAATCAACGGCTGGCTCTGCCTCTGTAAAAACCGCCGAAGCCGCCGTTGGGATACCCGCTTCTTGCATGAGGGCCTTGGCCCAGGCCTTGCTCGCCTCGATTTGGGCACCCACCTGGGTCGGCCCAAACACCCTGAGCCCCTGCGCCTGCAGGTAATCCGTAATCCCATCGGCAAGGGGTTGCTCTGGCCCTACCACGACTAAGGTGATGTTATTGACCAGCGCAAATCGAGCGATCCCCTCAAAGTCATCCACCGAGAGGGCCAAATTGCGACATCCGGCCAACGTTGCCGTGCCCCCATTCCCTGGGATGCAAAAAACCTCTTTAATTTTGGGCGACCGTAATAACTTCCAAGCGAGCGTATGCTCACGCCCCCCACTGCCCACAACAATAACTTTCACGGCAATTCACGTCTGAGGATGGTTTTGAGGATTTTGCCAATTATCAAATCAGCGCCCATCATTCTCCCATGACAGACAGCGATTATCACAACTCTTACCGAGACACCCCCCTTCGCCTTTCCCCCTTCGCCCTTCCCTCCAACGTTAAGCTTCGTTGCAATCCTTTAAGCCGACTCTCAATGACATGATAATTTCTTAACCATGGTCAAACCTGGAGAAATAAAAACCGTGTCGCGTTCCGAAACCTCTACTGCTAGTAGTCGCAAAGATTTCAGTGAGTATGTCGCTCAGCTTCAACTTCACATGGCACGGCAGGCTCGGAATCCAATCGCACGGTCAAAAGCAAAGGACAGCAACAGCCATACAGGTCTGCTCCCCCAAACCCAGGCAGACTTTGAAAAAATCGTCTCTCGGCAATATTTTTAGGCCCTAGACACGATTAAACAAGTTTCCAGCGAGTTCAGGGTTCACTTCCTAAATCCAATTTAACCTTTTCTTCTTTGAGGCCATCACGGCCTCATTTTTTTTGCCCCTACTTTCCCCTTCCCCCTTTACGGAATCCTGGTTGCTAAAACTGAAACAACTTAATAGCCAGAAGAATCGCCGATTACTTTGGTGATAGATAGTGCTGGAGAATCCTGAATGAAACGACGTTTATGGCTGCTAACCCTGGGGGGGCTGATCACGATGGGGGCGATTTTGGGCTCATCTGTCCACAAGGGCATTGCCAATGAATCCACAGAAGTACCCCAGACCCCCTCTATGACCTCTGACACTCCTTTGATTCTCCAACGTCAGCGATATGCCCAATATCGCACTGTGATCGAGCGCACCCGCGATATGGTGTATGACTCGGATGCGATCGCACTTGCCCAACAATGGGGCCTCAGCGTCCTCAACGTCACCTGGGAAGACACCAGCCGCTACGATAACTCGGCGGTCGGCCCCAACATCAGCGACATGACCATCCAGGTCCAGCAGCAGCATCCCGAAACCGGGGACTACTCCCTGGAACTGATGCCCGTCATTCGCCACCCCAACTTTTCGGATCTGACCGGCGATGTGCCCATCGATGACTTTTATGTGCTGGTCGGCAATGAAACCGGGGAAGACCTCGAAAGGGTTTCGCTGAAGGATTTGCTAGGCGACCTCAGGCAATACCTCAGCATCCCCGACTCCTGGGAGGGCGATGAAACCTCCCTGCTGGCAGAGCGTGATAGCCACGTGTTGGTCAGTGCCCAGGCCTGCTTTTTGCCCATCGCCGAGGGGGGCGGTGCCACCTTTAACCCGGTTTTATTTAACTACCAGTCTTACCCCGGCGACCCAGCGGTGCTGACCATGTTAGCCACCCGCGAGGGCACCAGCGTCACGGTGATTGATAATCAGCGTGATGCCTTTGACGCCGGACGCACCTGGGGCCAGCGTCTTTTCTTTAATCAAAATGGTGAGCGCGCTAGCTTAACCGGCCAGCGCCTCAGTGATTTCCAGGCTGAGCAGGCGGGTTCAGGTAGTTCAGCCAGCTCAGGGGAAACTGCCCACGAAGAAGCCGGGCTGAATATGGTGATGCTGATCCAGGTGCCCCTCAAGCAAAAACAGCCCTTTTTGCCCCCTGTTCCCATGATGGCAGCAGAAGCAGATGGCATGTTGCTACAGGCCGCACCGACTGCTGCTCGCAGTGATGTAGAAACCGCCGTGATCGGCCATGGCGAAGTCGAAGGTCCGTTCACCGAAATTGACAACCTGGCCATCGAGCGTGATCCCGACTTTCCCATTCGCGTCACCGTGCAGTTTTACAAAGCCACCAGCAACGGCGTGGTCTCTGAAACTGACATGGCAGAAATCCACACCCAAATTCAACGGGTCTATGACGATGCCGACTATGTGGGTAGCTTGGTCCTCGACGGTCGTCAGGGTCGCCCCACCGACTACGCCGGGGATCACACCCAGCCCGACGATTGGTGGGACCGCTTTTGGCAGCACAGTGAAGACCGTCTAGATATGACCCCAGAGGAAGCTGCCGAGTTGTTAGAGCGGCTGGGGGCGAAGCCGGTAGAGCGGGAGGCAGCAGAATAGGAGAGGCAGCAAAAGCATAGGAGGCGACAAGAGGTGAGGAAGATGGGGAAGATGAGGGAGGCGGAAAGACGCAATGAATAGGCTGATGATCCTGTCAGCAGTTCAACCCCTTCCCTATCTCCCCCACCCTCCCCATCTCCGCGTCCCCGCGTCTCTTCCTTACCGCCCTAAATTTTTCCTAACAACCGCACATTGGGTGCTGTCAAAATCAAAATCAGTTTGTAGTGTAGAAGGTGAGGCCTTCTCTACAAGACAGCTATGAAATCTGCTGACCCTCTGGTTCGTTACCAGAATCATCTTCGCGATCGCAAAACCACCAGCTACCTGCTCTGGCTGGGCTGCTTATTTGGCGTCTTTGGGCTCCATCGTTTTTATAATGGCAAGATTGGCTCTGGTCTCTTCTGGCTTTGCACCTTTGGTGTGTTTGGGTTGGGTCAGTTTATTGATCTGCTTTTAATCCCTGAGATGGCCGAAATCCGCACCCGTCGAATTTTCGGCAAGTGGGATATGTTTAATTATCAGACTGTGCCCACCGTCGTCGAGAAACCCCGCGAGTCACTGATGATGCAGTTGCTCAAGCTGGCCCAGGCCAATGGCGGACGCATTACCGTCACCCAGAGCGTCATCGCCACGGGCGAAGATTTTCAAACCGTTGAAAAGCAGCTTCAGGAAATGGTGAAGCTTGGCTACGTGGATACTGCCAACGATCCCCATTCGGGCGTGGTGTTTTATGAATTTCGGGAACTGATGCAGACTTAAAGATGACACGGAGAAAGGGGCGACGCGGTGACGCGGGGAATTTACATTAGCTATCTCCATACCCGCACCTATCCTGGTCTCCGCGTCAGACTTGGCGATACGTTTTGGGATACAAACCACTCTTATTGAAAGCCTAAGCGTCGGGGTTCGATTCTGACGGCTGATCGTGTAGCTGTTCTGTGCTCGGGCAATCATCGGAAACCAGAATTTCAGCATCGCCCTTAGGGACGGTCGCCAGCTTTTGCATCACTGAGCCAATGCTTTCCAGTCGCACCATTTCTTCCCAAGAGCACAGCTCATCGTCTTCTTCGGTTTCGTAACGCAACGTGACCAAATCGCCCTCGATACCTAAAATTCGGGCGCGTTCGATCCAGCGCTGCTGATCTCGTAAAAAGATCCAAACCTCGCGACCATCACAAGAGAGCTGGTAGATCCTGCGGTGCAGCATGGGTACCGATTTCCTCAGTCAGTAAGACGTTTGTAATTCGCTCAAGACGCTCTAGGCTAGCCCAAGGAGCCAAACATTTGTAAAGGCTACTAAAGCCTAAAAGAAGACTACTAAAGCCTAAAAGTAGTGTAGCTTACGTCGTTTAACCTTTAGTGTTATGACTTAACTTTTTAAGAATCCCCTTTATATTGATTCTAGGAGCGGGATTGAGGCTGCCATTCAGGAGGCGACATGCAACTACATCTATGTACCTGGCCCGAGGTAGAGGCCTATTTGGTGCGATCGCAAGGCATCATCTTTCCCATCGGCTCCACCGAGCAGCATGGCCCCACCGGCCTGATCGGCACCGATGCCATCTGTGCTGAAACCATCGCTAAAGGCGTCGGGGATGCCGTTGATGCCCTGGTTGGCCCCACGATTAACGTTGGCATGGCCCTGCACCACACCGCCTTTCCTGGCAGCATCAGCCTGCGACCCAGCACGCTGATCGCCGTGATTCAAGACTATGTAAAGCCCTTAGCACGGGCTGGGTTCACTCGGTTTTACTTTATCAACGGCCACGGCGGCAATATCGCCACCCTCAAAGCCGCTTTCTCAGAAACCTACGCCGCCTTAGCGGACCTGAACCTGCCCAACGCCGATCAGGTCCATTGTAAGATCGCCAACTGGTTTATGGGCCGCTCGGTCTACCAGCTCGCCAAAGAACTCTACGGTGAGCAGGAAGGCTCCCACGCCACCCCCAGCGAAGTCGCCCTCACCCAGTTTGTTTACCCCGAAGCAATCAAGCAGGCCTCTCTGGAACCACAGGTTGCCCCATCGGGACATCCGATTTATAGCGCCGCTGATTTTCGACGGTTTTACTCAGATGGTCGCATGGGCTCCAATCCAGACCTGGCGACCCCCCAGCACGGTCAGAAATTTTACGAAGCCGCCGTTGAAGAGCTGAGTAGGGACTATCTGAAGTTTTTGGAATTAGAGTAGGGAGTTATCGGTGAGATAGTGAGGAGAATTGCTCGTGGCATTAAAGTCTGACTTGGGAATACTGCCTGATATCCAAATTCAAGTTTGGAATTGACACAGATTCTATTTGGGAGAGCAATCAATGTCGGAGACGAATAGCCTGTTAAACGAATTTCCTCAGGAGAATAATCAGGTTTCAACCGACTTCCCAGAAAATTTACCCAATCAAGCAGAGGAAGGATCTTCGCTAAACGAGGAACAATCGGCAGATATCACCACTACAAACAGCACCCTCGAGAATTGTGTTGATGATACCCAACCTGTGCAAAAGTCTCGTCAAAATTGGTGGCAGGCCGCATTATCAGGGGTGGGCAATGCAGCCGGAGCTGTCAGCACAACGACGGGGCAGGCTGCCCAGGGGGTTGCCAGCGCTACCGCCAATGCCACCATGGGAACAGTCAATTTTGTGGGGCAAGGAGCCGTAGCCAGCGGACAGGCTGTCGCTGGAGCAACGGTTGCTGCAACGGGAGCCGTAGCCAATGCCGCAGTTCAGGGCGGTCGTATAGTGACCGAAGCAACCGTCAATACTGCCAGTTTTGTAGGTAACGCTGCTGTACAAACCGGGCAAGCAGTTGCTGGAGGCACCGTTAGTGCTGCCACAGCTGCAGGTTCGGCTGCCATGAATATCACCGATGGCCTTGGTAATATGATGGAGCTTGTCGGTGATAGCTCACAGCTCCAAGGCTTAGCGGATAAGTTGCAGATAGGCTGGCTCTTGCCCGTCGTCGAGCAGGTGGATGTTGTCAAAGCTGAACAACAGGTTAGGAAACTTCTGCAAAAATACCCGACCGAAACATCTCGTCAGATAGCGCATCGCATCATGATGGAAAAGGTCGTCTATGTGGGTGGCTCGGGGCTTGCCACTAGCTTGGTGCCTGGCTTTGCAGCGGGTATGTTCGCCGTTGATTTAGCGGCGACAACTGCCATCCAAGCAGAAATGGGCTATCAAATTGCTGGGGCATACGGCCTGGATTTACATGCGCCAGCCCGTAAAGGTGAGATTCTGGCTATTTTTGGATTGGCCTTTGGTAGTAGTTACGCTATCAAATCAGGATTGCAACTGGCAGCCCGCAATGTGCCTGTAGCGGGTGCTGTGGTCGGGGCAGGCACGAATGCAGCATCACTTTATGCGGTCGGGCACATGGCCTGCCTATTTTACGAGGGCAAAACCGGGGCGTCTACTCAGGAAAAGACTTCTCCTCAAGCTGAGAGTCAAACATGCTATGAGGAAATCTTTCAGCAGCAACTTGTCATGGATCAAATTTTGATTCATCTTTTCATGGCAGGAGATGCCGCCAGAACCTGGGAAAATACCTTACCTGTATTAGAAAAGCGTCTTAAGCTGAGTCCGACCTCAGTGAGTATTCTGACTAAGCTGCCCAAGCTCCCTGCTTTGGAAAGCCTGCTGGCAGATATTAATGCCGATTTTGCACCACCCCTGTTGGCCCAATGTCAAAAAATCGCCCATGAAGACGGTATTTTGACTCCTGCTGAGGCACACATCCTGACATTGATCACACAGCAGTTACAACCAGACAACTCCCCCCCAAACAGCGTCATTTTTTCGATTTCTTTAACGCTGGCTAAACTTAAGCACCAAGCGCAGCGCCCCAACCTCCCCACCAAACACAGCACCCCCATCCATTGAGCGACCCCCAAACAAACTATTCATGCAAACTAATCGCTAACTCTTTGTAGCCAGTAGCCGGGTCAAAGACCCGGTCAAATCTGATCTCAGGTACTATCGCAATTACGCATTCAAGGGTCGTATAAACCTGACACCCTTTGACAACATGCCCGCCACGACACTCACCCTGGGCATTGGCAACCGCCATGTGCAAATGAACGCCAGCTTCTCCAAGGGTGCCAGACAGAGTGAGGATTTCATGCTTACCTGTCAATGTTGTAGACGTTTCTTGATCTGCAAATCTCAGCCGCGTTTTTGACAAACTACCAACCGCACTAAGGATGACAGCGGCACCGATATTCTCTTGTGTGACCAGGGTTCTCAGCGTCTGGTATATGTCTGCACCGGGGTCCAGTCTGACAGCCAGGGTCTCCAGGGTTCCTCGACAATGCATAGGACTCGCCTCCAAAAATCTTCAAAGTGCGCTGAGCCATAGCACCGCTGGCAGGGTCAAAAAACTCAGCAGGGTAGAAAGCACAATAGTCCTGGCGACACGAACGGGATCACCTCCCAACTCGGTTACCCAAATGAGGGAATTGACGGCCACCGGCATCGCTGACTGTAGCATCAACACCTGTAAGTTTAGCCCCTCTAACCCTAACAATCGACCAATGCCATAGGCGAGGGTGGGCGATACCACCAGCCTGAGCCCTGAGCCAAATAGCTCATAGCGTCCAAACACAAACTGTGTTTTCGATAACTGTATTCCGAGCGTCAGCAGCGCAATCGGAATTGCCCCACCGGCCAACAGCGTCATCCCGCGATCAATCGGCAGAGGCAATTTTACCCCGCTTGCTTGCAGGGCTAACCCCGTCAGCGTTGCCCAAAAGACTGGCAGGCGAAGGGTAAACCTGAGCCCAGCCCGCACGCCTGCTCCCTTCAGCACAATCGGGAACACACTGGCAATCATCAGGCTCGACCCGACCAAATAAACAACAGCCCGTTCTAGACCTGCCTCCCCCAGCGCAAACAACACAAACGGCAGGCCCATGTTGCCGACGTTGGCGAAAAGGGTTGTTGCGATCAGGCTCTTTTGTTCATCGGTGGGCAATTTGAGGCCACGGCCCAGACTGATGGCAAGTAGGTATAGCAAAGCAGTGTTGATAAAAAAGGCGGTGACGAGTGCGATCGCACTCCCCAACGCCAGCGTCGTCTCCGCCAGGCTGGTCAGCACCAGCGCTGGCAGTAGGGCATAGATATTCAGCCGCGCCAGCGTCTTTAGATCCAGCTCAAAACTGCGTCCGACATACACCCCCACCATTGCCACCAGTGCAATCGGCAGCACCGCCGAAATCAAAATAGCCATGTAAAGTAAAAGCTAGATGAAAGCCGAGGACCTGTGTATCCTAACGCCTCTACCGTTAGGAGTTGAGGTCTGGCTAACTTCCCGATACCCTTTAGAGAAAGCGCCTAAC
>JBCBQD010000043.1:0-27354 GCA_039820425.1 Cyanobacteria bacterium J06635_1 | reverse complement strand
GCACAACTTCACCGGAGATAATGTTGTTGCCGTAAAGCAGTGAACCGGCCACCGGCTCACGGATGACGTCGATGTCGACGGGGGGAGCCGCGATGAACGCGATTACGAAGCAAGCGGTCGCAGCTAGCAGTGTAGGAATCATCAACACGCCGAACCAGCCTACATAGAGGCGGTTGTCGGTGCTGGTGACCCACTGGCAGAACTGCTCCCACAGGTTAGCGCTTTGGCGCTGCTGTAGAGTAGTCGTCATGATTTATGAATCCTTTGTTTGCAATATGATGTATGTAACTAGCTTTGAGAAGAAGCATTAAGCTTTCTCTCGCTGCTTATTTATAAATGTAACGAACGTATCAGTTTATTTCAAGCTGCTTAATATTTTATTCAGAATTGAGATGGGCTAGAAATCGTTCTTTTACCCTCATCGGCTCTCCCCAGAAAGCTTTCTAAAACTCAAAGTAGATATAGGGAGCGGTCTCAGTCGGGGCCAATAACCAGGCAATGTAAAGACTGACCGGAATTAACAGCAGCTTGACGGGCCAGCTTAGCTGGAGCTGCAGCCCCCGGCGAAAGGCATACAAAAGTCCCATGATGATCGTGATTAAGCTGAGTAGCAGGGTGATTTCTCCCCGACCCAGCCCCAACGACTCGACGTAAACTTTTTGGGCAAACTGTACATCGGCACTGTGGCCAAAGAGATGGGAGATGACCCAGCCTGAGTCTTGCAAGTTGGGCAATCGAAAGAAGATCCAACTGCCGAACACCATAAACTGGGTGATCACCCAGGAGAGCATCAAGCCAGGAAAGCTAACCCAAAGCTGCTGTAGGGGCTGCCATCGGTCAGCGAGGCTGCGGTTTAATCGGTGCACCACCAGCGCCAGCCCGTGCAGACCGCCCCACACCACAAAGCCCCATTGATCGCCGTGCCAGATACCCGCAATCAGCATAACTATCATTAAGTTGAGGCAGGTTTTGACCAGTCCCCGGCGGGAGCCCCCTAGGGGGAAGTATAGATAGTTGCGCAGCCAGTCGCCCAGGGTGATATGCCACCGCCGCCAAAAGTCTGCAATGCTGCGGGTAAAGTAAGGAAAATCAAAGTTTTGGGGCAAAACGATGCCCAACAGCAGGGCGCTGCCTCGGGCAATATCGACATAGCCGCTGAAGTCTAAGTAGAGCTGTAGGCCGTAGGCAAAGGTCGCCAGCCACAGATCACCACTGCCAGCCCGCTCCAGGTTATCGAAACTCAGGTTAACCAACAGCCCAATATGGTCGGCCAAAATCAGTTTCTTAAAGGCCCCGGAGGCAATCAGCCAGCCCCCCTCAGTCAGCCGATCAAGGCTGGGAAACGTGGGCTGTTTGAGTTGGCTGATGAAGGTTTGAAAGCGAGTGATTGGGCCAGAAATCAGCTTTGGGAAAAACAGCTTATAGGCGGCAAACTCAGCCAGGCTGCTGGTGGCCGGTGCGCCTCGATAGACATCCACCAGATAGGCAATGGCCTCAAAGCAAAAGAAGCTCAGGCCTAACGGCATCAACAGGTTAAACAGGGTAGGATCACCGTTTGCGGTGGGGGTGGCCCACCCTACTGAGGCCAGCATCGCTGGGGCATACTTGAAGGTCAGCAACAGGATGACGTTGAGGGCAATGCCGGCCCACATCAACCACCATCGGCGGCGGCCCCAGTCTTGTTGGGCAAAATGCCACTCTTCGTTAGAAATCCGCCAGTCTAGGGGAGCACTGATGGCTCGGGCAATGAAAAAGTTGCTGCCCACCAGGACCAGCAGCAGCGGAATATATTGCAGCTGTAGCGACCCATAAAACCCCAGACTCACCGAGACCAATAGCCACAGCTTGAGCTTGCGGCTGGGGATCAGCCAGTAAAGCGCAAAGGTACAGAGTAGAAATACGCCGTAGAAAATAGTCGGTAAAACCATAAATTAAGGGAGCACTTAATTGGGCTCAGGCCAAGGGATTAGAGGGTCTTGGGCAAGTCGATGGGAGACTTGATAGGCCCCGTAGCGATTGAGATGGCTCGGGTCAGAAAAATAGTCGTAGCGCTCGGGCCAAAGCTGGCCAAAGTCGCGATAAAAGAAGCCAGGGCGAGCTGCTGCCAACTGCAGCATGTAGCGCTGAAAAACCTGTTCGGCTTCAAGGCGAGAGGTGTCTAAATATTCGTCAGTAAGGGGGGTATTGATAAAAATGAGCGGGACTTGTTGTGATTGCGTATGTTTGATCAGATTGTTAAGGGCGGTGGCCTGCACGCCCTCAATTTTGAACGCATCGTAGTCGCTATCGTAGGCCCCGGCAACCCGAGCATGGTCTTGGTAATAGGTGGCGGGGTTAAAGCGCACTGACAGCGACAGAAAGCCGTCAAAATCGACCAGATCGGTTGGATCGAGGGCCGCTGTGGCCTTTTCGTTTGGGTTGCTCGGTGAGCTCAGGTCGGGTAAGAGCGCACTCAGGCCCTCCCTAAAGACCAGCTTGACGCGATCGCGATCGGCAAAACTGGCAGAGGCCTGGCCAACGGTGCGGCTAATGTGGCGATCCGCCTGATTAGAATAGCTGGTCACCTGCTCAGCCACGTTGTTCCAATGGGGCTGGTTTTCAGGGCGGCCTTCGACGGCTGCATCTGCACTCAACGCCTCTGGAAAGAGGGACCCGTCGGCCAGCTGCTGATAGCCTTCTGACACTTTGATGGCATTAAAGGTGACATCGACTCGACCGCTATTAAAGGCGCGGGCCCCGTCGGCCCACAGCACCAGTTTTGGTGGCGCATAGGGCTGGATGAGCTCACGCACGATCAGATCGGCCACCTGTGCTGTGGAGCCGTTGACCCCAAAATTAAACACATCCATATCCTCGTAGCCGAGGGAGCTCAGGGCCTGCTTGAGGGCCGCCGGATCGATGCCCCGCAGGGCCCGAGAGCTGCCGATCACCAAGACATCTGGGGGGCCAAACTCAGCCACTCGCTGATCGTAAAGGGCGAGTTTTTCATCGAGCTGACGGCTTTTAAAGGAGGGATAAGGCGACGACGCGAGTAGAGAGCTGGCGGAGACAAAAGACTGCTGGGGACTTCCAATTAAATCGGTGTCATTGATCGCCGAGGTGGAAAAATCATCGTTTGAAAACTTGCCATCTCCATCAGGCTCCTCTTCAGCGCTATCTTCTCCACCTTCTTTTTGGCCCCAGTTCAGCTCGGCCAGCTCTTCTTCGAAGGCAGACATAGGGTTGTCTGGGGCTTTGGCGCGGGGTGGCTCAATCAGCACTGGCGCGGTTGGCGGCTGGGGGGGATTGGCTATCTGGCCCATAATCCAATCAGTTTGGAGGGCGAGGAGTAAGCCGACGAACCCCCAGACTAAGGCAACCTTGCGGTTAGATTGGCGAACCGGTGGGAGGGGAGGCTGATCAACAGGCAGCTCACTGACGGCTGCAAAGAGATGGCTTTGAATCAAGACCTGTCGAGTGAGCTCTGTCACCTGTGTGCCGACCTCTTTGACGAGTCCTTTCAAGTCACTGGCCTGAAAGGGGGCCGTGACTTGGGGCAGGAGTTCGGGCTGGGCTGATTCGTCAGGGGCGATCAGATCGCTCAGGTAGCTATCGGAGGCTGCAAACTCAGGGGTGGCCTCCGGCACAAGTCGTTTGCGGGCATTGAAGTCAAAGCCGTGGGTCCAGTCAGGGCGCTTTTGCCCTGACCGACGCCCATAGATGCGAATACCGTCAATATTTTGCAGTCGGTGCCGCTGGAGAAACTGCAGCACGGTTGGAGCAACCGCCTGGCGAGTCGGGCGTAGCGGCCCATCTACCATGACATGCAGGCGCTTATCTTTGGTCAACAGCTGCACGCGAACGCCCCCCGTGGCAAGCTGTTTGTCTAGATCGGGGTTGAGGCAGCGGGTCAGGCAATAGACAATCGCAGGCAGGTCGCCTCGCTGTGCCAGGGTCTCAGTGGGCTCGGCTAACTCGTCACTGTCGGCGGCGGGCAACTCCAGTCGCTCAAACCAGTCTGGGTTGACCCCATCCAGGGAGGGGCCATAAATCATGGCGCGGTGGATGCCCTGGGGACCCAGCTGATCGAGGAGGGCTGCGATCGCATGGTTAATCTCAGTGGCGTCAATCCCACCGGTGGGGGATGCTGACTTGGCAGATGCCTGGGTCGTCCCGGTTGCCAAAGGATTACAGACGATATGCAGGGTTGCGTCTTTGAGCTCTGAGGTGATTGTCACTTCAAGGGGCTCTAAGGCGGCGTTGAGTAATCGAGTGATCGACTCTAGATCGCCCCACCGTGCCCATTCTTTGAGCATGTCCTCGGGGGGGGTTAAATCAACCCGCAATCGCCAGTCGGGGTCGTCTTCTCCCTCAACCTTAATGGTGAGGACCGCATCTTGGAACTGGGTCAGGTTCAAATCTCGCAGCCGCTGCGCTGTGGGGGTCGCCACCAGGGTGGGGTCCGGGCTATAGCTAGCCTTACAAAAAATCCACAGGCGGGCAATTAAATCAGCCCCAGGGTCCACTGACACCGGATGGCTGGTCGCCCTGGCCGTCACCACCTGCTTGGCCCGATGGGCTTTGCCAGGAACCGCCCGAATTCGCACCCGCACGCCAATATCAAGGGCACTCAGGGTTTCGCTCAAGTACCGTGCGATCGCATCGGGGTCGCCTCTACGGGCCAGGCTTACATTTGATAGCACAATGGCCGACGCTGTGGGGTCGAGATGGCCGATGGTCGAGGCTGTTTCGTCACTTTGCTGCGTCTTACTTTGCTGTGCCTTGCTTTGCTGCAACTCATTGACCGCCTGGTGCACTGCCTCAGCGTCCCCACTGGCCTGCACCAGCTGATCGAGGTGACGCTCCAGTCGATTTAAATAGATAGGAGACGACCAGGCCGGTTTCTTTTGCCCCGGCAGCCGACTATAGAAATAGAGCTGGTAAATTTCTGGAAACTTCTCAGAAAGCAGCGTTTGAGCCTCTGGCTCGAGCAGCGCGTTAACCAGCCGCAGCAGGACATATTCACGATCGAGGGATTTGGGTGACTCACAGAGCACATGCAAAATATTGCCGCGCAGCTTCGTTTGAACATCACTGCCCGGCTGCTTGATGGCACTTTGCAACCAGGGAATCAGCTCAGTCGGTGAAGACTCTAGACTTGACTTTGAATGGGCTAGCTTGGGCTTTCTTAACATAGAGCTGTAAAAGCGAGCTTTGACAAACTAGGGGGAAATTTGTTTATCGCTGACCATGAATAGCACAAAACTCCTTGATTTAATCTGAGGTTTTTCAATCAATTAGTCACTTGGGCATAAGATAGGGATTGATACCTCAGGCAATTCCTGGTTTAGTCCCCTTAAGGAAAGATTGAGAAAATGGACCGATTAGCGATTGAGTCTATCTTCAGACAGCAGGTTAACGTATGAAAGGGGACTACGACCTAAAAAACGTATTAAATCGTAAGGCTTAGTCCAATTTTACTAAGTGAGCCTGGCCTAGATGTTCTAGATAAAGGACATTTTGTATTTAGATAGCTGTGGGTGAAGGATTTACGTTTTAGTAGCCCGCTGACTTTAAAGTTGCTATATCTTTTACTACTTGCACCCTCGTTATGCAACCATTTCGCGCCGAATCCGATAAATTTAAGCTTCAGAGGCCGCCGGAACTCCCCATTGCCCCGGAATGGCTGGTAGGGTTGGCCACGGTGCCCCTATTGGGGGGGCTGGTGCTGGCCCATACTGCGCAGCACTGGTTGATTCAGGTCGGGGTGGCCAGCGAAGAACTCTTTCGAGGAGAACGACTACCCGTCTTAAATGTCCCCCCGGACATTTCTAAATCGTCACCGTCTGCCGACGACTAGCTGGTTTTTGACAACTCTAGCCGCGACCGTTGCCTAAACCCCCTACAATTTTCTTGGATATCTTACGTTTAGCCGAATGAGTTCAACTGTTTACTCCGAAGGTGACATGCCACCCCTCGCCAGTCCAGACACCCAGCTAGACCGTCAAATAGCATCAGTGACGGATGTTGCTGGCCATGATTGGTTTTTGAGGCATCGCCTCAAAACGGTTGAAGATATTTGGGAGACCGTGATTGGGACCGAGTGCGGTCAAGATCTTGTCGAGCTGTTAAATCGGCTGCGACGCATCTGTTTGCCGGACGGCCAAGCAGACACCGCCCTGGATACCCATAATGTTTTAGAGGTGATTGAGCAGCTCAGCCTCGAAGAGGCCATCCGGATGGCCCGTGCCTTTGCGCTTTACTTTCAGCTGATCAACATTGTTGAGCAACATTACGAGCAGCGAGGGCAGCAGCGCCAATATCGGGCCGCCTATGAAGAAGCCGCTGTGGCGGCCCACAGCATGGGTACGGGTTTACCCACAGATGGGGCCGTTGATGATAACGGGGAGGGGCTGCGAGGCCGCTCTGGCAAAGGATCTTCTTTTTTGGCGAACGTGGTTGAGAAGAGCATTGCTCCCCATGGATCTTCGTCAAAAGACATCGGTACTTTCTACTGGCTGTTTCCGACCCTCAAGCAGCTTAATGTGCCCCCGCAGCTAATCCAGCGTCTGATTGACCAGCTCGATGTGCGTCTGGTGTTTACGGCCCACCCCACCGAAATTGTCCGCCACACCATTCGAGATAAGCAGCGACGCATCTCTGATATTTTGCGACAGCTCGATCGGGCCGACGAAAGTGCCCGGGCCTTGGGGCTGCCCTCATCGTGGGAAATTGAAGGGCTTAAAGAACAGCTCACTGAAGAAATCCGCCTGTGGTGGCGCACAGATGAGCTGCACCAGTTTAAGCCCTCGGTGCTAGATGAAGTGGATTTTACACTGCACTACTTTGATGTGGTGCTGTTTGATGCTATTCCCCAGCTATATGGGCGATTTAATCGAGCCTTAAAGAGTACCTTTCCTTCGTTAAGGCCGCCAAAGTACGACTTTTGTCGATTTGGCTCCTGGGTCGGCAGTGACCGCGATGGCAACCCCTCGGTCACCCCGATGATTACCTGGAAGACCGCCTGCTACCAGCGAAACCTGGTGATTGAGAAATATCTCACCTCGATTCGCAAGCTGACTAACCTGCTAAGCCCGTCACTGCACTGGAGCGAGGTGCTGTCTGAGGTACTAGAGTCCCTCGAGCAAGATCGGTTGCAGATGCCCGATGTCTATGAGCAACTCTCGATTCGCTATCGTCAAGAGCCCTATCGACTGAAGCTGGCTTTTATCGAGAAGCGGTTGCAAAACACCCGCGATCGCAACCTCAAACTCCACAATGGTGATTACCTGCAAGATGACGAAACCGAAGTCGAATCCGGTCTCTTATATCCGTCAGGTGACGACTTTTTAGCCGAGCTTAATTTGCTCCAGAAGAGTCTGGATGAGACCGGTTTGGTCTGTCGAGAGCTCGGGGAGCTGATCACCCAGGTTGAAATCTATGGCTTTAGGTTGGCCCAGCTAGATATTCGCCAGGAAAGCTCGCGCCATTCTGATACCCTCAACGAGATTACCGAGTACCTGCAAATCTTGCCTAAACCCTATAACGACCTGACCGAGGCAGAAAAAACTGAATGGCTGGTGCAGGAACTCAAGACCCGGCGACCGCTGATTCCATCGGAGATGCCATTTTCAGACAAAACCAAAGAAACCATTGCCACCTTTCGGATGGCGCGAAAGCTGCATCAGGAGTTTGGTATGAGCATCTGCCGCAGCTACATCATCAGCATGAGCCACCACGCCAGCGACCTGCTGGAAGTTTTACTCTTGCAGAAAGAAGCAGGGCTGTATGACCCCTCCACCGGGGTGGGGGCTTTGCGAGTAGTCCCCCTATTTGAAACCGTCGAAGACCTGCAGCGCTCAACCGCCGTGATGCGTCAGCTATTTGAGCTGCCCCTCTATCGATCGATGCTGTTGGGGGGCTATGATGCCGATCCGGCAAATCCCAAGGTGACCCCGCTGCAGGAGGTGATGCTGGGCTACTCTGACAGCAACAAAGATTCAGGGTTCTTGAGCAGTAACTGGGAGATCCATAAAGCTCAACAGTCCCTGCAGCGGATCACCGATGAATATGGTGTAGCCCTGCGGATCTTTCACGGGCGGGGGGGCTCGGTGGGTCGCGGCGGTGGCCCTGCCTACGAAGCGATTTTGGCCCAGCCCGGTCGTAGCATCAATGGCCGCATCAAGATTACCGAACAAGGGGAAGTGCTGGCCTCAAAATATAACCTGCCAGATCTGGCCCTCTATAACCTGGAAACCGTTACCACCGCTGTGGTACAGGCAAGTCTGCTGAGTAACAGCTTTGATGATATTAAGCCCTGGAATGAGATTATCGAAGGGTTGGCGGCCCGCTCACGACAGCACTACCGGGCCCTGATCTACGAAGATCCTGAACTGGTGGAGTTTTTCCATCAGGTCACCCCGATCCAAGAGATTAGCCAGCTGCAGATTAGCTCGCGCCCCTCCCGACGCGGGGGCAAGAAAGATTTGCCGAGCCTGCGGGCCATTCCCTGGGTGTTTAGCTGGACCCAGACCCGCTTTTTGCTGCCCTCCTGGTATGGAGTAGGCACGGCCATCAAAGAGTTTTTAGACGAAGCCCCCGAAGAACATCTCAAGCTGCTGCGGTCTTTTTATGCCAAGTGGTCATTCTTTAAGATGGTGGTGTCTAAGGTCGAAATGACCCTGGCCAAGGTGGACTTACAGATTGCTCAACATTACGTCAATGAGCTGAGTTCGCCTGAAAAGCGTGAGTCTTTCCAGGGGGTATTTGACCAGATTGCCGATGAATTTCACCTGACCCGAGAGATGATGCTGCTGATCACCGGCCACTCACGACTGCTTGACGGCGATGTAGATTTACAGCGCTCGGTCCAGCTGCGTAATGGCACTATCGTCCCTCTGGGCTTCTTGCAGGTTGCCCTACTTAAGCGCCTGCGAGAGCACCGCGACAGTGTGGCAGCCTCTGGACGTATCCAGTCACGCTATAGCCGGGGTGAGCTGCTGCGGGGCGCGTTGTTGACCATTAATGGGATCGCGGCGGGGATGCGGAATACGGGGTAGAGAGTAGAGGGTAGAGAGTGGAGAGTAGAGGGTGGAGGGTGTAAAAGAGAGCAGAGATGAATTTGGGATTTGCGATTTGGATGGGTTACTCTGGCCCACTACCCACTACCCACTACCCACTACCTACGAATTTCCATTGGCTTGCTCCTATTTTGCGCATTATCGTGTACACTTGCCGATGTCTTGCTCGCCATTTGGGACGACTTCTGCTACAGTCGTCGCATAATTTTGCGACAGACGGATTGGTATGAGGAGTTTCCTACACATGCTCAACTTTTCAAATCGAGCCCTCAGGTGGCTGACGGTGGGTGCCGCGATCGCAGCAGTGGGTTTACTAAAAGCTGCCCCAGCCCAGGCACAAGCTGCCTATGGCAGCTACATTGGTGCAGGTGGTGCCTTGGGCCTATCCAATGATGACGATGGCGATGGCGATGGGTTTGGTGGGGTGATTGCTGGTCGCTACAAGCTTTTGAGGCTACCCATTTCGGTGCGGGCCCAGGCCTTTTTGTTTAATGGGGATGTGGCCGTGGTGCCAACGGTTTCCTATGACTATCCGATTAACTTTCAAACCGACATTTACCTGGGGGCTGGATTGTCTATTCCGACGGGGGATGATCCCTCCCCGGTGGGTGACCAGACCTCATTTGTGATTCAACCTGGGGTAGATTATGCCCTGCCCAATAGCAACCTGGTAATCTTTGGTAACGCTGTGTTCGCCTTTGATGCCTTTGAAGAAGGCGGCGGTACGGCGACGTCGATTCAGGGTGGGGTGGGTTATCAGTTTTAGGTGATAGGTGATAGGTGATAGGCCTAAACCTAAGACTTAAGACCTAAAACCGAATAGATCCCTCTCAGCTAGATCTGATGTACTATAATGGGCGTTGACTTTTAGTCTACGTATTGCGCCTGTTGTGCAGCTAACCCGATATGGAACTAGACAAGCCGCTTGGTTCAGTGATTCAAGGCTCCCTGAGTCAAGGGTTAGAGGTGCGTCTGCATCCCGATGTGCTGGTCGAAGAGATGCGCGTCGGTAAGTTTTTGGTGGTGCAGGGGGTGCGATCGCGATTCTTTTGCATGCTTACCGATGTGGCCCTGGGAACGGCCAGTCAGCGGATTCTCGCCAACCCGCCCGAGCCCGGTAATCTGTTTTTGCAAGAAGTGCTCGCCGGGAGCGGCACCTACGGCACCATTGATTTGACCCCGATGCTGATGTTTACGCCGGAAGAGGGCGAAGGGGGAAGGGCGAAGGGGGAAGGGCGAAGGGCGAAAGACAATTTCTCTCCAAAATCCAAAATCCAAAATCCAAAATCCAACGGCCTTGCCTCCTACGAAGCCAACAGCAGCGCCCAGATCCAGCTGTTGCCGGTGAAGACGATCCCAGGGCACTTTAGCCAGGTGTATGACGCCAGTGAGCGAGACTTTCGGGCGGTGTTTGGCTGGGAAGATGACCCCCATCGGCGCAATTTTGCAATTGGGCAGCCCATTGATATGGCGGTGCCCATTTGCATTGACCTCGATCGGTTTGTGGAGCGCAGCAACGGCATCTTTGGTAAGTCGGGGACGGGAAAATCTTTTCTCACCCGGCTATTACTCTCCGGTATTATCCGTAAGCGGGCGGCGGTGAACCTCATCTTTGACATGCACTCTGAGTATGGCTGGGAAGCGGTCAGCGAGGGCAAGCAGTTTAGCACCGTCAAAGGACTGCGACAGTTGTTTCCGGGGCAGGTACAGATTTTTACCTTAGACCCAGAGGCGACGAAACGACGCGGGGTGCGCGATGCCCAGGAACTGTATATCAGCTTTGATCAAATTGATGTCGAGGACCTGGCGTTAATCAGCCGCGAGTTAAATCTCTCAGAGGCCAGTCTGGAGAACGCGATTATTCTGCGCAATGAGTTTGGTAAATCCTGGATTAATCGACTCCTGGTAATGACCAACGAAGAGATCCAGGAGTTTTGCGAAACTAAGATGGGCAGCAAGTCTTCGATTATGGCGCTGCAGCGTAAGCTGAATCGCCTGACCGAGCTCAAGTATATTCGCAGCACTTGCCCCCACAATTATGTCGGCCAGATTTTAGACACTATCGACGCGGGTAAGCATATCGTGATTGAGTTTGGCTCTCAGTCCAACATGCTCTCCTATATGCTGGCGACCAATGTCATTGCCCGCCGCATCCATGCCAGCTACGTCAAAAAAGCCGATCGGTTTTTGCAAAACAAGAACCCCAGCGATCGCCCCCAGCCGTTGGTCATCACCATCGAAGAAGCTCACCGTTTTCTCGACCCGGCCACGGCCAAGCAAACCATTTTTGGCACCATCGCCCGTGAGATGCGCAAGTATTTTGTCACGCTGCTGGTGGTGGATCAGCGCCCCTCTGGCATCGACAATGAGGTCATGTCGCAAATCGGCACGCGAATTACGGCGCTGCTCAATGATGAAAAAGACATTGATGCGATTTTTACCGGGGTTTCAGGGGGGCAAAGCCTGCGCTCGGTACTGGCTAAGTTAGATTCTAAACAGCAGGCACTCTTACTCGGCCACGCGGTCCCGATGCCAGTGGTGGTACGCACCCGCCCCTACGATGCTGACTTTTATGCTGAGATCGGTGACACCGCCTGGGATGAGATGCCCAATGCTCAGGTGTTTAAGGCAGCAGAGAAAGCCAAGGCCGATTTAGGATTTTAACGCGTTAATATTGAGACATCTCCATCGTGATGGCCGATTGCTATGCCTTCTCCATTTCCTGGCATGGACCCCTATCTAGAACATCCGGATTTTTGGCCGGAGGTACATCACTGGCTAATTACCCTGATTGCAGAAACGTTAGTCCCCCAGGTACGACCCAAGTATCGAGTTGCTATTGAAAAACGCATTTATGATCTTAACCGATTCGATGAAGGCGGTAATGGTAACAGTCTCTTAGTCGGTATTCCTGATGTTTCTATTCACCGTCAAGCTGCGCAACAACAGATAGCGACAGTGGCCGATAAAGTATCCCAAAGCCAGCCTCGGACAGTCACCTTACCTATGCCCGAGCAAGTCAAACAGGCTTATCTTGAAATTCGGGAAATGCAAACGGGGCAGGTGGTGACCGCCATTGAGATTTTATCGCCCGTCAATAAACGCCCCGGCGAAGGACGCAATACCTATATTCAAAAACGTCAGCGCATTTTAGGGAGTCTGACTCACCTGGTCGAGATTGATTTACTCAGAGGCTGGCAACCGATGCCTGTCCTGGATATCTCTGATCATGTCGATTATCGTGTTCTGATCAGTCATAGTGCACGTCGCCCTAAGGCTGACTGGTATACCGTTGATTTGCAAGATCCGTTGCCGGTTCTCCCCATTCCACTGCTTAGCAAAAACGAATCTGCCACGCTAGATTTACAAGGTTTGCTAAATGCTGTCTACGATCGGGGTGGGTTTGATTATGTTGTAGATTATAATCGTGAGCCGAGCCCGCCACTTGAAGAGACAATGCATGATTGGGCTTTGGGGCTATTAGTGGATAAGGGACTTAGATCTTAAAAAGGGTCAGAGATGATTTCTCAGTCTAAGTAGGGTATCTCAGATTTTGCACCAGGCTGGCGAGGTCTTATTTTCTTGGCAGTGATGGGCTCGCGAGGAAAGGCCATCCAGGCCCATCCATAGGCGATCAGTGTGAGAACGCTGGTCATCAATAAAAGGGCCACGACAACCATGCGCACCACCATCAGGGGAAGTTGAGTGCGTTGGGCAATGCCCGCGCAAACGCCCCCAATTAGACCCCGACGGCGGCTCCGATAAAACATCACCGTTGAGCCAGGATTTTTTACGCGATAGCTAATGGACCCCAATAGTCCCAAGTCGCCGAAAATTGCCGACGGTAGGGTAATCATCGTAAACCAGTGGCCAACTGTGGCAAAGGAGAGCCAATCAGACAGCCAGGGCTGGTTGGGGCAGCTAATGGCAGAGGTCTGGGGGTGACAGTTCAAAACGCCGGCAAGCCCTAGGGCACCGAAGGCTAGCAACAGCGGCCCAATGCCGTATAGGGTACAAGCTATCAACAACAAAATTTGTCGTCGGATTGATAGGGACTGGCGGATTGCGATCGCACTGATCGCAGGCCCCATAAAGCCCAATATTAATAACAGTGTTGGCCAAATTAAGGCAGGCATTTTAAGCTGTCCCCTTGGGTAAACTCTGAAAAAAAAGAAAATAACAACTTTGAATATGAACTATTGGGCATGGCGAACCCGCCGTTCCCACAGCTGGGCCAGCCACAGCGACAAGGCAATCACAATGCCCTCCCCTGGCAAAAACAGCTGATGAAAGACGCCCAACACCATTAAGCAAAGCGGCACCACTAAAGTGCCCACAAACACCAGCAGTCCCTGCCGTCGGGCGATAGACCCGGCATTTCTATTTTGACAGCGTAGGATCAGCCAACTCCCCATCGTAGCGCCCACACAGATACCCGAGACTACGCCAATTAAAGGCGGATATATGCCTTCTAGGGTGGCATTGGGCATAAATCTTTCCAAATATAGACCCGCTAGCCAAAAGCCCAATTTACCCATCAAGAATGCACCCACAGTGCTACTGATGACAGCGGCTAAATATCCAATTGGGAGAGGAGATGATTGTCTCATTGGGCTATTTCAGAAAATAATATGGGTATCATCACGTTTGTGGCAAGGTCTTAGGTTACGAAGAAAAATCGAAGCTACTGAGGCTTTGGGCGGCGGCGATAAATGCGATCGCAATCCCGTTGGTCATCAAGTTGAGCCCCACTAAGCAACCCATCACCAACGGCGAATTTGCCCCCCACGGCAGCACAATTAGCCACGCCAACAGCGTGCCCACGCCACTGTTAAGGGCAGTGAGTCCCCAGCCCACCGCTGGGCGTATCTGCCACGCCATCAGGCCCTGTAACCCCCCGATTGAGAATAGGGTCGTGGCTAAAACCAGGGGCTCATTAAACCCTGGAGACAGGATCAGGGTTACGCCACCGCCGACATAAACCATCCCCATAACAACCTTGAAGACAGCCAGATCGGCTTGATGATCTGATTTGCGATTTGATTTACGAGTTGGCCCGGCGAGGTGACTCCAAAGTGCCAGTGATGCTTGTAACCCGCCTGCCCCGATCAGAAACCAGGCTAGCGAAAAGTCTAGGGCCAAGGCATAGGAAACCCAGGTCGCCAGCAGGGTAGCCAATCCCAAAAGGCCCATTAATGCGCCTCCTAAAAACCTCCGCCCATAGGCTTTGTCTTGGGCGGGGCGTCGCCGCCAGGTATCTCGTTGGGCGGCTAGCGGTACAACAGGGGGATTAGACATCGGGCTTAACTCCAAAATTGTGGATGCTTGCCTACTTGTGTAACCTGCAATCGGGTAGATCTTGAGAAAAAGAACTCTGGAAAGAAATGGCTTTCATCATTGCCAAAGAATTGATCGTTCCAATAGTTGCCATCACTCTCCCACATTTTTGGAGCGTCGTAGGGAGAAAACAGCGTGTATTCAAGCTGGCTCAGGCACACGGCGAGAACCCGCATTATTTGTGGCCCCAATATACGGAAATTCCAGGGTTAAGGCTGTAGATCTTGTCAGCTTCAAGTTGATCATGAAAATCTTTCCCTACAAGGCCTTTACGCTCAAAACTCCAGACTCCCTGGCCATGGTCAAGCAGCGATTGGCAGGCCACATCGAAGCCCCCAAACTAGTTCGATGGCAGTTTTCTCGCGATCATGCGCCTTACCAGGGAACAATTTCTGACGATGGGTTTGAAATTCGCCGCATCATTCACTATCGCAACTCGTTTTTGCCCAATATCCACGGGCGATTTGAGTCAACACCCACAGGCACCGAGGTCCATATCACGATGCAGTTGCATCCCCTGGTGCTGGCATTTATGTGCGCCTGGGGTGGGATTTGGTACATGGGGGCTCTGCCCATCGCGCTTTTTGGCGGCATTCCTATCCTGATGGGGTTGGCCATATTAGCCATGCCCCTCGCTATGTTGAGTCTCTTTTTGGGCACATTTCAATACGAAGCTGAGCGCAGCCACCGAGATTTAACCCGGATCGTCACCGGCAGTGTGCTACTCCGCCAGCCAGGTCGAATGACGCCACTGGTTAGGAGCTTGCTGATGGGGGGCGTGGCGATGATGATTGCAATCTTGTTGCATCAGCTGAGTGCTTCGCAACCACCGGGGCTACCCTTTGAGCTATCTGAAGCAGACTGTACCCAGGCAAACCCCTCCCCTTACTGTCAGTTTGAGGTTACACACAAGCTGACAGCGCATCCGTCGGTACTCTCTCTGGCGATCAGTGACGACGGTCAAACCCTGGTCAGCGGGGGAGAAGACAAAGCGATCAAAGTCTGGGATGTGGCGACGGGAGAGCTCAGAAAAACCTTGCAGAGTGATTCTGGAATTGTGCAGGCGGTTGCGATCGCACCTGACGGTAAAACGGTCATCAGCGGCGGCGGCGATCGGATGGTGCGCGTTTGGGACCTGGCCTCAGATCAGCCGCCCCTGATGCTGGCGGGGCATCAGAACTCAATTGATAAAGTTGCCATCTCTGCGAATGGAAAAACCGGAATAAGCACTGCTTACAGCGAAGTAAAGCTTTGGGATCTGACCACGGGCCAGCTACAAACGGCCCTGGTAGACGCCACCCCGACTGAGAGAACCTGGGGACCCATCACTTTTCAAAGTACCCCCCGTGCCCAACCGCTGGCCATCGGCCCAAACGGGGACAAAGTGCTCGCTGCAGACAATCAGCAGTGGTTTGTTTGGGATGTCGCGACACAGCAGGCCACCCGCTTGCCTGAGCCCGCCTCAAATTTTGTCCATGATGCCGCCATCACGCCAGACGGTCAGTTTGTCGTTACAGTTTCATACCGTCAACCCATTACCTTCTTTAAGGTGTGGGATCTCACCACCGGTGAACTCAAGACCCAAGGTCGCCTGTCATCTTCTCCAGAACAACATTCACTCAATAATATTGTCTTGAGTCGCGATAGCGCAGATGTGTCCGTTCGCATTATCGGTACAACCCCCCGAGGACTCAAAGTTTGGAACCTACAAAATAAGGCACTAGAGGCTACCCTGGCCACAGCGCGACTGCATCACCTGGTCAGCAGTGCAGATGGTAGGACTCTGGCGGGTGTTGTACCCGCATCAGAGGGGCAATCTGCCAAAATTGAAATCCTGCAGCGCCCATAGCCCAACCCCTTTTAGTCATGCCAACCGCCCAGCACACTCTGAAATCACACGCGTTTACTGATCTCGATCTTCTCCACTGTGCTGAGAAACCCTTTAAACTCTGCATTACACTCTGAATAGAGCTTGGTCTAACTTGTAGGGCCAAGCAATGAGGCCAGGCGTTCCCTATGAGTCCCCCAGTACCAGTATTTATCGCAAAAACCGTCTTGATCGTTGGAAATTATCAAGATAACCCTGGTGTACTCTCTAATATCCTAAGTCGGCAGGGGTATGCCGTAGAGACAGTTGCCAGTGGTGAAGCTGCTCTGGCGCGGGTTCAAGAGACCCCGCCAGATTTGATTTTGCTGAGTGAGGCCCTACCCAGCAGCCATGAACTATGTCAACAACTGGCAGGTGAGATACCGATCATTTTTGTGGGAACGGACCTTAAAAATAAGGTTAAAGGCTATAAAGCGGGTGCAGTCGGCTACCTGACGCCTCCGTTTTGTGATCACGAAGTTATAACCCAGGTGTCCACTCAGCTAAGGTTGGGCTTGCTCCAGCAGCAGCTCACGATCCAAAACCACCAACTTCAGACCGAAATCGCCCACCATCAAGAAACTAAAACCGCCTTTCGAGCTGCCGAAGAAAAGTTCTCTAAAGCGTTTTATAGCAGTCCCACGCCCATGGGCATTCTCACCCTGGACGACAGTCGTTTTGTCGAGGTCAATAATGCCTTTACAAAGCACTCAGGCTACAGTCGTGCTGAGCTAATAGGCCGCACCGTCATGGAGGTCAACCCGTGGGTTGATTTAGAAAAACGGGCTCAAATGTTTGAGCAACTCAGGGCTGACGGGGCTGTCTATGGCTATGAAGCCAGCTTACGCCATCGGTCAGGTCAGATTAAAACCATGTTGCTGTCTCTGGAGGTCGTGCAAATCCAGGGCAAAGCTCACCTCCTGCTTACTGGTCACGACATCACCCGGCTCAAGCAGACAGAAGAGGCCTTACGCAACAGCGAGGAGCGCTTTGAAATGCTAGTAGCGAATGTCCCAGGGGCAGTTTATCGTAGCGCCTGCGGGCCAGACTGGCCCATGGTATTCCTCAGTGAGGGGGTGACCGGGATAACCGGATATCGGCCCGAAGCCCTGCTTGATAACCAAGCCCATAGCTGGGTGAGTATCACTCACCCTGACGATTGCACCAGGGTCGATCAACAAATCAACGCTGCGGTCGCCGCTGGGCAACCGTTTGCCATTGAATATCGGATCATTCGTGCAGATGGCAGTGTTTGCTGGGTCTATGAGCGAGGTCAGGGCTGCTTTGATACCGATGGGCAACTGCTGTGGCTAGACGGGGTGATTTTAGACATTAGCGATCGCAAACAGGCAGAGCTGTCAACCACCCAAGCCAAAGACGCCGCCGAAGCCGCAAACCGCGCCAAAAGTATCTTTCTCGCCAACATGAGCCATGAGCTGCGCACCCCGCTAAATGCCATTCTCGGTTTTACCCAGGTGATGCAACAAGACCTCAAGCAGAGCCCTGAAGTCTTTCAACGAGAAGCCGCTGAGTACCTGCAGATTATTGGTAATAGTGGCGAACATCTGCTGTCGTTGATTAACGACATCCTGGATATGGCTAAAATTGAGGCGGGCCGGGTGACGCTGAACCCCCAGACTTTCGATTTACACAACCTATTCCAGTCCCTTAAAGACATGTTTCAGCTCAAGGCTGCGGACAAAGGCTTAAACCTTATCTGCAACCTTGACCCCAATCTTCCCCAATACATTGAAACCGACGGAGCCAAACTGCGTCAGGTGCTGATCAATCTGTTGGGCAATGCGGTTAAGTTTACGTCTGAGGGCGAGGTGAGGTTGAAGGTAAAAAGGAGTCAGGAGTCAGAAGTCAGGAGTCAGAAAGATAGGGGAGATAGGGGAGATAGGGGAGATAGGGGAGATAGGGGAGATAGGGGAGATAGGGGAGATAGGGAAGGAGGAGCATTGTCTACCTCATCTTCCCCACCAACCTTATCCTCCTCACCCACTACCCACCACCCATCACCCATCACCCTCCACTTCTCAGTTGAAGACACTGGCCCAGGCATTCCCCCCGATGAGCTTAAACATTTATTCGAGCCTTTTTCCCAAACCGAAATTGGGCGTCAGACCCAGTCTGGTACTGGTCTGGGGCTAACGATTAGCCGCAAATATGCAGAGCTATTGGGGGGTGAGCTTGCCGTCAGCAGTCACCCTGGACAGGGTAGTGTATTCAAGATTGATGTACCAGTCACCCTGGCCCAGGCAACCCTGGGCGGGCTCAAAAAGCCTGAACGTCGGGTTCTCAAACTTGCCCCCGATCAGTCCATCTATCGCATCTTAGTGGTCGAAGACAACTGGGAGAGTCGCACCCTGTTGGTAAAACTGCTGGCCCCCCTCGGATTTGAGGTGCGCGAAGCCCAAAATGGTCAGGAAGCGATAGACATTTGGGAAACGTGGCAACCCCATCTGATCTGGATGGACATGCGGATGCCGGTGATGGATGGGTATGAAGCCACCCAGCGGATTCGCGCCCATATTAAAGGTCAGGCCACCGCGATTATTGCCCTGACGGCCAGTGTCTTGGATCAAGAACGGACAGTCATTTTGTCTGCTGGGTGCAATGACTTTGTGCGTAAACCCTTTCGAGATACGGTGATTTTCGACAAGATGAGGGAGCACTTGGGGGTGCAATATCTTTACGAAAATAATGATGATATCTCAAACGTCAGCCCTGCTCCTGAGTCTAAACAACCGCAGGAGCTGTGCGATAGTTTGGTCTTAATGCCAATAGACTGGCTGAGTCAACTTCAGCAAGCAGCCAGACTGGCAGATGCTGACTGGGTCAATCAGTTGATTGGCGAACTTCCGGATGCTCAGCATCTACTAGCCAGAGGTCTGGCAGATTTAGTCAAGGCATTTCGGTGCGATCGCATCGAAGAACTCGCTAGCTCAGCTAAACAAATGGTGATGGCGAATGAAAATACGCCCTGATGTTCTCTCTCCCTAAGCCGATGACCGCCGCTGATGCCCCATCAAAACTGCCCCCCCTCAAGGGAGATATTCTCGTCGTTGACGACGTGCCTGCTAACCTGGAGTTTTTGTCAGCGGTGCTGGCTCAGCAGGGGTATAAAGTCCGCAGTGTGTTGAATGGCCCCACGGCGCTCAAGGTTGCAGAGGCCGCCCAGCCTGATTTGATTTTGCTAGATATCAAAATGCCAGAGATGGATGGTTACCAGGTTTGTTTATCACTCAAAGCCAATCCGCTAACCCAGACCATTCCAGTCATTTTTCTCAGTGCGTTGGACCAAGCCAAGGACAAGGTCAAGGCGTTTACCGTCGGTGGTGTTGACTATATTCCCAAGCCTTTTCAGGCAGAAGAGCTGTTGGCACGGGTCAACAATCAGCTCAATTTACATGCTGCCCAACTCCAAATCCAACGGTTAAACGCTGAGCTAGAGCAGCGTGTGATCCAACGGACAGCACAGCTTGAGCGGGAGATTGGCGAACGTCTGCGCATCCAGGAAGAACTCTTACATGTGGCCACCCATGATTCATTAACTGAGTTGCCTAATCGCACCTTTTTGGTCCAGCGGTTGATGCAGCTGTTTAATCAAAACCAGCAAAAGGTGAGCGATAGTATCGTCCTCATTTTGATAGAGTGCACCCAGATCGAGACCATTAATAACTCCTTGGGGTACCATGCCGGAGATCAGTTTTTGGTCTCTCTAGCGCGTCGCCTGGAGACTTGCCTGGCTCCAGGGACTGTCCTGGCTCACTCTGGGGAAGATAAATTTGCAGTTTTGTTAGAGAATTCTCCCAATTTGAATGATGCCGTTCAAATTGCCAAGATTTTGCAACGAGAGACCCAGCTCCCTTTTCAGGTTGAAGACCATGTTATTCACGTCCAACTTAATATGGGCCTTGTTCAGGGTGCCCCTTCCTATAAACACCCCCATCACTTACTGCGAGATGCGAACGCGGTGATGCATCAGGCCAAAACCCAGGGGGCTGGTAACATTCAAATATTTAATGCAGCCATGCGGCACCGGGCGTTATCTTTTTTTGAGATCCAAAATGAGCTGCATCTGGCACTAGCCAATCATGAACTTAGTCTGGTGTATCAACCTGTTGTGGCCCTGACCTCCGAGCAGATCAAAGGGGCTGAGGCATTGGTGCGCTGGCATCATCCCAAAAGGGGAGTAATCTTGCCCGGAGATTTTATCCCAGTGGCGGAGGAGACGGGGCTGATTATTGCCCTCGATCGCTATATTCTGCGCCAGGCTTGTCTTCAGATTAAAGCTTGGCAAGTACAGGGGATATTGGCCTCAACTTTTAAGCTACAGGTTAATCTGTCGGCGCAACAACTTTCCCAACCTGATTTTATCGAATACCTGGATAGTCTTTTGACCGAAACTCAAATCAACAGTCAAAATTTGGCGTTAGAAATTACTGAAAACGCCCTGATGCAAAAGGGTGACCTGGCCCCTACGTTGCTAAATGCCCTCAAACGTCGTCAGATCGACGTCAGTATTGATGACTTTGGGACGGGGTACTCTTCCCTTAGTTATTTGCATCGCTTAAAGGTTGAAAACCTCAAGATTGATCGGTCTTTTATTAATCAGCTGACTAAAACCCAAGACAGTTGGGGGGTGGTTAAATCCATCATTAACCTGGCCCACGATCTGGGGATGACGGTCACTGCTGAAGGGATGGAAACCGCTGAGCAGGTTGACTGTCTAAAAGCATTGGGTTGTGAGTTTGCCCAGGGATATTTTTGGAGCCGACCCATGGACAGTGGTGCAGTGGCCGTTAAAATGTCTGAGTGAAGGGGGCTTCACTGGGGAAAGTACCCCATTGTGTACTGTATTAAACAGCAGCAAACGTCATATTGATAAAGAGAGAATGGCTTGTTGCCTCTGTTGGAGTGGTCATCGTTTATGCGGCTTCTACCTTGCACTACTTTTACGGTACAGACTCGAGCTGCTTTATCGCAGGTCATCCAACGGTTGAATTTCCACATCGAGACTTCTCGTCGATTTGACCCTAACGATCATGTGCCTTATGTGGGCAGCCTGTCTACCTTGGGGTTTAAGATCGGCCGCATTTTCCGGCCTTGCTATCCGCCTTTGCTCAGCATTCGCGGTCGTTTTGAAGCACGCTCAGAGGGTACAAAAATTTACATCACCTTCAGACCGTCCTTTGCTGCCGTGCTAGCTGCCGTGGGTTTATTGCTGATCGGGGGGCTCGGTACACTCCTGAGCTGGGCTAGCTGGCTACCCTTAGCCGTTTCCACGATCGGCCTATTTGCCCTGGCTAGCTCCCTTTGGCATGCAGTCCGCTGTCGCCGTCGTGAGCTGACCAAAATCTTGCTAGGGGCTTCCCTCAAATCGTACCGATACCGATGGCCCAATGCTTATAAGCCCATTTTTATGGGATTTGCGGGACTGGCTCTGGCCATTGGCCTTTACCAAATCACCACCTGGCAGCCTTCTTCGGTGCCATCCCAGCCTGCCCATGAGTGTGCTCAGGTGGCGTCTTCTCCCTATTGTCAATTGCAGCCCATGTACACCCTGACGGGTCACCCCACCGCTACGGTCCTGGCGATGAGTAATGATGGTCAAACCCTGGTCAGCGGTGGGCGAGACAAAGCGATCAGGGTGTGGGATACGGCCACCGGGCAGCTCCGGCGAACCTTGCAGAGTGAATCGGGCGTGGTGCGGGGGATTGCGATCGCACCCGATGGCAAAACCCTGGTTAGTGTCAACGGTGATGTGCGGGTGCGGATTTGGGATATCACCTCAAACCAGCCCCCTACGGTAATTGCGGGGCATACCGTGGCGCTCAATCAGGTGGCGATCTCCGCCGATGGCAAAATCGTCGTCAGCGCTGGGGATAGCGAAATAAAAGTCTGGGATATGGCCACGGGGCAGCTTCGGGCGAGCCTGCCGGATAGCTCCGCCAGTCTGCGGTCGGTCAATACGTCGTCGATCAACCCGTCGGGCTTTCGACTGTTGGCCCTCAGCCCTGATGGGGGGACCGTCTTACTAGAATCTGGCAATCAATGGTTAACCTGGGATGTGGCCAAGCAGCAGACCCGAGTTTTGCAAACCCCCTGGGCTGATACCCTGTATGGGTTTGTGCGCAATGCCCAGATTAGTTTGGATAATCAGTCGGTGGTGACAACGGCCTATAGCCAACCCGTCACCCAGCTTAAGGTCTGGAATTTAGCCACAGGGGAGGCTCAGGCCCAAAATCGAATGTCGACCTCAGATGAGAAATACTGGTTGAATACCGTTGCACTGAGTCGAGATCGCATCGTCGGCAGCACCCCCGAGGGGCTCAAGATCTGGCGTCTACCTACCGCTGAGCTAGAGGCAACCCTGGCTGCACCTACCATGAGCCCGCTGGTGATTAGTCCCAATGGTATGCACCTGGCTGGCATCGTTCGCAATGGCGAGGAGGCTGTGATTCAAGTATGGCAGCGGTTAGACGACCATAATCCGGACAATGACGGCCAGGGGGGGCAAACGCCCGTCATTAACAGTAGCGAAACGACGATTAGCTAGGAATGGGTTTCATCTGCACAAGCTTTCAAGACTGATGGGGTCATATTTCAAAAGCTCATCAAATCGCACAGCTTAACTCCTGTGTCTTCTGACTGAAGCCCAAATTCTCGCGATAGTCCACCGGGCAATCGATCACCACGGGCACATCCTGTTCCAGCGCTTCTTTGAGAATGGGGACAAAATCCTCAGTTGATTCGACCCGGTAGCCCTTGAGGCCCATGCTCTCGGCAAATTTGACAAAGTCGGGGTTATTGAATTTGATAAATCCAGATTCGCCGTAGTAGACCTGCTGCTTCCATTCGATCAGGCCGTAGCCACCGTCGTTAAAGATCACGGTCGCAAAGGCGGTGCCCACCCTCAGGGCGGTTTCTAGCTCCTGGCAGTTCATCATGAAGCCGCCATCACCGGTAGCGGCGATGATCTTGCGGTTGGGGTGGACGAGTTTGGCTGCGATCGCACCTGGAATCGCAATCCCCATCGAGGCAAACCCGTTGGAGATCAGACAGGTATTAGGCCGCTCACAGTGATAATTACGGGCGATCCACATTTTGTGGGCCCCCACATCCGAGATCAAAATATCTTCAGGGGCCAACACCTGGCGCATATCGTAGATCAGCTTTTGGGGCTTGATCGGGAAGCTGAAGTCATCGGCATATTGGTGATAATCCGCCTTCATCTCGTCTTTGAGCGATTGAAAGGAATGGGCCTGTTCAGGTCGCTTCACCCGTTTGAGAATCTCATTGAGGGAATCCGAAATATCGCCCACAACTTCCACCTTGGGAATGTAACTGCTGTCGATTTCAGCGGGGGTCAACCCGACATGGATAATCGGAATTTGGCCGTCGGGGTTCCACTTTTTAGGCGGATATTCCACCAGGTCGTAGCCAATCACAATCACCAAATCGCTGCGGTCAATGGCGCAAGAAATATAGTCTCGCTGCTGGAGCCCCAGCGTCCATAGCGACAGCGGATCGGTATAAGGAATCAACCCCTTCCCCATAAACGTATTGCTCACCGGGATCTGCAACTCACGGGCAAACTGGGTGATGGCTTCACTGGCGTGGGCTCGAATCGCCCCGTTGCCTACCAAAATCATCGGATTGCTGGCCTGGGAGATAGCCACCGCCGTCTGTTGAATACTTTGCAACGAGGCATAGGTCTTTGCCTTAGCATCACACCTGAGCGGGGTACCAGGGGCCTCCATCTCCGCAATATTTTCCGGTAGGTCAATATGGACCGCGCCCGGTTTCTCGGTTTGGGCTATCTTAAACGCTTTGCGCACAATCTCCGACGTATTCGACGGCCTGACAATTTGCGTATTCCATTTGGTGACCGGCGCAAACATGGCCACTAAATCCAAATACTGGTGCGACTCAATGTGCATACGATCGGTGCCCACCTGGCCCGTAATCGCTACCAGCGGTGCCCGATCAAGGTTGGCATCAGCCACCCCCGTCATCAAGTTCGTCGCCCCCGGCCCTAAAGTCGAGAGACACACCCCGGCCTTACCGGTCAGGCGACCATACACATCTGCCATAAACGCCGCCCCTTGCTCATGGCGGGTCGTAATAAATTGAATCGACGAATGCTTTAGTGCCTGGAGCACCTGAAGATTTTCTTCGCCCGGCACACCAAAGATGTACTCGACACCTTCGTTCTCGAGGCAGCGGATGAGGAGTTCGGCAGTGTTCATAGGTTAGAGGGTCCAATGGGTTGAAAGGGTAGATGGAGGAGTCAGAAGATGGGGAAGATAAGGGGGATGGGGAAGGGGAGGGAGAAAGGCGCAGGAACACGGGGACGCGGAGAAGGGAGGACGCGGAAACCCAGAGAAGGAGAGTAATCAAGCGGGCATTGAGCTAACTCCCCCATCTTCCCCACCTCCCCTATCCTCGCGTCACCAATCACCAATCACTCTCCTACTTCACCCAAACCGTCTTCGCATTCACAAACTCCAAAATGCCGTGACGGCCTAACTCTCGGCCAAACCCAGACTGTTTAATCCCACCAAAGGGGAGTCGGGGGTCAGATTTGACCATGCCGTTGATAAACATAGCTCCGGCTTCGATATCGTCGATCAGGCGCTGTTGTTCTTCCGGGTTTTGGGTCCAGGCGCAGGCCCCGAGGCCAAAGGGTGTGGCGTTGGCAAGTTGGATAGCTTCGTCGAGGGTATCGACGCGAAACATCAGGGCCACCGGGCCAAAGAACTCTTCTTGGTCCGCCGGGGTGCCCCTGGGGAGCTGGGTGAGAATCGTGGGGGGGTAGAAATTGCCCGATTTTATAGGGGCGGGCAGCTGGTTTCTCAGTGCGCTCGGATTACCGCCCACTAGAGCGATTGCCCCGGCGCTGAGGCAGGCTCTCACCTGCTGGTCGATGTCGTGCAAAATGGTAGGGGTGGCCAGTGGGCCGATGTCAGTATCGTCTGCAAGTGGGTCGCCAACGTTAAGCGCTTTGAATTTTTCGGCAAGTTGTTGCTCAAAGGTCTCGGCAATATCGCCGACTAAAATAAATCGCTTAGAGGCAATGCAAGACTGGCCGTTATTTTGTAGCCGGGCGGTGACGGCTGTGTCGATGGCGGTGTCGAGATCGGCGCTGGGCAACACAATAAATGGGTCGCTGCCCCCCAGCTCTAACAGTGACTTTTTGATGTGCTGGGCGGCGGTGGCGGCGACACTGGCTCCAGCAGGGCCGCTGCCGGTCAGGCTAACCGCTTTAACCCGGTCGTCGGCGATGATATCGGCAGTTTGGGCCGCACTCACCAGCAGGGTTTGAAAGGCCCCCTCTGGAAAGCCTGCTGCTTTGAAAATGTCTGCGATGGCCAGGGCACACTGGGGCACATTCGACGCATGTTTTAGGATGGCTACATTTCCGGCCATCATCGTGGGGGCTGCAAAGCGAAATACCTGCCAAAAAGGAAAATTCCACGGCATCACGGCCAGGATAGTGCCCAGCGGCTGGTAGTGCACATAGCTACGGCTGGCGTTAGTGTCGCCGGGTTCATCGGCCAGGTACGCTTCAGCGTGGTCGGCATAGTGGCGACAGACCCAGGCACATTTGGCGACTTCTGCGATCGCAGCCTTCACCGGCTTCCCCATCTCCAGGGTCATAAGCCGACCAAATTCTTCTTTTTTGGCCTCCAAAATATCAGCCGCCGCCCTGAACCATTGCCCCCGCTGAGCAAACGAAGTCCGCCGAAATGACGGATAGGTCTGGGCGGCTAACGATAGCTTTTGATCAATCTCGGCGGTGGTCAACGCCTCAAAAACTTGATTTTTTTCCCCAGTGGCTGGGTTAATGCTTGTAATTGCCATGGTCTACCCTCCTGGCATGACTGTTGGCATGACTGTTGGGATAACTGTTGGGATAACTGGGGCCACGACTTTGCTAAGGGGGGGCACCACTATTGATGTAGCGTCATCTGATGTAGCGTCATCAAAACAGGGGTGAACCGCATGGCAAGCTGACAACCACAGTCAAAGTAAAGTTTATCCATACCTCTACTCTGACAACACAACTCTTGATAAGGGATGATCCGGGGCGATCTGTATAAATTATTTACTTAAGTAATTAAATCTTGGCCACTTTTAGAGGCCTCCCTTTCAGACCGTTTAGACAACCCTCAGATTAAAACATCTGTCCTGAAATTGGTCTGAAATCGGATAGAGTTTGATTCGAAATGTAAAAAGAAATTCTTTGTTTCTTTTTGATAAGTTAAGAACTTATTAAATCCGGTCTAGTTTTCGAATTGTACCGATAAAGTATACGCAAGATACCTCCTAACTGCGTCTTCAGCCCCATCCTTCTCCTCTGTCGGAGTTTTCACAGGTGGGGCTGCTATTTCTTTAAACTGATTCTTTAAACTGATTTGAACACCCGTTTTAATTAGGAAGGATGAGTAATTATACTTATCGACTTGGCGAGTGCCTTAGTGGCCATTTGTTCCACGCCGTTTCGATCAAATGGCCCAGGTTAAGCCTTTGTTTACCGCCTAATGCGAGTCGCCATCGTATTGGAAATCTGATGGCATAGTTTCAGCGCTCAGGCAAAGTTGTTCTCAAGCTTGTCTTCTGTAAATGACAACTGAGATACTCCCGTCAAAATTGGGAATGGGTGCGGCAGGTTTAGTTACTTTTACGGAAACTGCTTGAATCCGAGCATCATTGGTCAATGCCTGAGTTGCGATCGCATCTGCTAACCGCTCAATCAGCTTAAATTTTTGTGTAGAAATAATCTGCTGGGCCTGGGTTATTAGAGTGGCATAGTTGTGGGTGTCTTTTAAGCGATCAGACTTCCCCGCCGTTGATAAGTCGAGGCTTAAGGTAATATCCACCTCAAACCACTGTCCCAACACATTTTCTTCTGGCAAATCTCCTGTATATCCGTAGGCGCGGATGCCCGTAATTTCAATTTTGTCCACTCTCCCGCTATCCACTACCCTAAATCCCTATGGGTAAAGGCTTTTGCATTTTCGCCCGAGTAGATCGCCACGATATGACCGTTGCCCACCAGCTGATATTTATAGGTCACTA
>JBCBQD010000042.1:0-27407 GCA_039820425.1 Cyanobacteria bacterium J06635_1 | reverse complement strand
ACTAAACCGCTATTGTCACGCTTCGCAAACTGAGATTGATCAAAAAGAGTCCCTCAGGCAAGCGGTTGTCGCAGGCGGGTTAATCAGCGGTCCCAAGGATGTGATTACCAATCCAGTGACGGCAAGTAAGGCAGTCCATCGCCACCCCCGTCTTTGCCAAGGCCGACCTGCTGAAAACAATATACGGAATAAACGAAATACAAAGGCAGATTTATTGCTGAAAAAAGTAGACTTCAAATGGACCATGGGTTGATGCGCAAACAGACGGTGAAAACAAAGACGGTACTGATATTTCCTCAAAATCGAGTCGTCAAAATCGCGTGAGTCAGCCTATTCATTCAGGGGGGTATGACTGTCACCCGTAATATTTGGTGAATTATCCTGCTCAGGGGCTTCCAGGGCCGCTAAAAAGGCTCTCAGCTTCATGCGTTTGATGTAAGGCCAGCCCCCATTGACTTCAATATCTCTAAGGAGTTGGTAAAGTCGCTGTCGGTTGTTCGGCAACGCATTCCGAAATAAGGTTTCCCGAATAGAACCATGCAAGCTCTCGAGGACCCTCAGTAGCTCTAAAAGCTGAAAGCAATCACCTTGACGGCCTTGGGCAGCAACCTTAATGGCCTCAGCTAATGCCAGCAAATCCTCAGGCAAATCCCCCGTTGAGAAAGGCGTTAAATCTTCGTCAATCATGAAAATAGCCGATTTTGCTCGCAAACAACTGGGACGATTCTGACGCTGCGATATTTTGACATTGCTTGTTTGCCTAAGCAACCCATTGATTTGAATTCGCACGAGTCATAAGGGGGATGAAAGCGGTGACGTAGCCGTGTAGAATGCATAGATAAAGCTCAGTGTTTAGCTCTTTGTCAGTCAACTTTTTGCTGTTGACTTGAGGTTTGAAGCGACTGGGCGATTGCCAGAGACTTTAATAATTTTGTGATTTTGAGGTTGACCATGAGGTTTCGTGCTCTAATAGCCGTTCTTTTAGCACTCTGCCTGGGTGTCTTGACCGCCTGTAGCGATGCGCCCACTGCCAGTAGCGACGTCCCCCTGACCTATGAGCAAATCAAAGATACGGGGTTAGCTAATAGTTGCCCACAGATCTCAAGTGCACGTCGCGGTACCATTGACATTCAGCCAGGAAATGAGTATCAAATTGTGGGCCTGTGCATGGAACCAACCACATATTTTGTTAAGGAGGAGGCCGCCAACAAGCGGAGGGAAGCTGAGTTTGTAGCGGGTAAGTCTTTGACCCGCTATACGTCTAGCCTTGACCAAGTACGGGCCCGTTTAATGGCAGAGACCGATGGTAGCTTAACCTTCGAAGAGCTAGATGGTATCGACTTCCAGGCGATCACTGTGCTGCTACCAGGGGGTGAGCAAATCCCTCTCTTGTTCACCGTCAAGGGGCTGATTGCTCACTCTCAAGCAGGGCTTAATGCAGTCACCTCTTCAACTGATTTTATTGGTGATTATCGTGTCCCGTCCTATCGCACCTCTAACTTTTTAGATCCTAAGGGTCGTGGTTTAACCACTGGCTATGACACAGCGGTTGCTTTACCCGCTCGGGGTGACAGTGAAGAACTTCGCCGGGAAAACATTAAGGGCTTCGATGTAGGGCAAGGCACGATGAGAATGCAGATTGAGCAAGTTGACAGTGTTACTGGTGAAATTGCCGGCACCTTCGAGTGTGAGCAACCTTCTGACACTGATATGGGTACGGCTGCGCCATCAGACGTTAAGATCCAAGGGGTCTTTTATGCCCGCGTCGAAAACCTAACCGCCTAGGTTGTGACTCTATTGCGCAATCGCCCAGACTAATTACTGGTCCATTCAAGGGCTCTTTGCCGAGGAAGCTATGGCTTCCTCGGCTTTTTAGATGAGCTTTCCCCCTTATGTCGCAGATCACAGCTAACTGGGCATGCCTACGTAAAAATAGTAAGTCGGTACGCTCAAACGCTCATTTTGCGGAGTTCCGTAAAAGCTCGATTGTGACTTCGGGTGGAGTCCATTAGGCTGGGCGTATTGCTCGAGCGGTCTGTTAGGTAGACGCTTGACGTCAGTGTCAAAGTCAGGGATCGTTTGGTTTCAGGCTGTTTTGCTCCATGACCTCTGCTGTTTAGTGCGAAAAGGGTTCCTCTATGTCATCTAGCCCCAATCAAATGCTAAAAGGTCAAAGCCTTGAGCTATTGAGCACTTACCAAAAAACGCGCTCACCTGAGCTTAGAAATGAGCTGGTGCAAATGAATATTGGCTTGGTGCGGAGAGAGGCGCATCACTGGCTATATCATTCCACCGAAGGTTTTGATGATTTGATGCAGGTGGGCAGCTTAGGACTCATCCGGGCTATTGAACGCTTTGATATTTCCAAAGGATATGCGTTTAGCTCCTTTGCCATTCCGTACATTCGGGGTGAAATCCAGCACTACTTGCGAGATAAAGGCGCGATTGTTCGTATTCCCAGACGTTGGCAGTCTTTACAACACCAGTCAGCGCGGGTGATTCGTCAGCTACAAGAAGACCTTGATCGCAAACCCACCGACCAGGAAGTGGCCGATCAGCTGTCTATCTCTGTTGAAGAGTGGCAAGAGGTCAAAATCGCCAGTCGCAATCGGTTGTTGTTGAGCCTTGACGCGCCTATTCAAGACGAGGACAGTGGGACAGCCTCTCTCAGCGATCTGCTCCCAGACCCTAAGTATCGCAGTTTCCAGTTAGCCCAAGAAGATCGAATCCGCTTGCAGCAGGCCATGTCTCAGCTAGAACGGCGAACTCGTGAGGTATTAGAGTTTGTGTTTTTGCATGATCTCACCCAAAAAGAAACCGCTGAGCGTCTAGGGATTAGCGCCGTCACGGTTTCTCGACGGGTCAAGAGTGGGCTTAAGCGGATGCGAACTCTGATGACCTCCTCGGATATTAAGCGCCAGGCTTAAATTGAGACAGTTACTTAGTTCTCAGCTTTAAGTTTTGAGCGTTACTGGGTGATTAGTCACGTGTGAGCCGAGCCTATTCTTCAAATCACAGATAGTTAGTAGTCTGTCAAAGATGACTATGCGGGTGACGTTTTTGAGACGTACTTGCGAATTTTTTTGTTAGATTAGGGGCGAAAACGTTATATTTACGCCGAATGGGTCTAACCTCTATGCAGTTAGACCAAACTGCTCTATACTTTGCGAACGACAGCCCTCGGAGGAAGAAAATCATGCGGCGTCTACTTCTTATAGTACTTGCAACAGTTGGCGCGCTTTCACTTACTGGTTGTAACTTTTTTGGTCGTGGTCAAGATGACGTTGCGACGACCGACGGCGATACTCCCCAAGAATCCGTTGATACTGAAGGGAGCACTACGCCGGATGAGGGTGATTTACCCCCAGTGCCTGAAGCGCAAGAAACATTTCCTGGCCCAGTGGTGGCGGCTACGCCGGGTGCCGCCACTGTGGTCGCACCCGACTTGATCCAATCAACTAACCCCAGTGAACGGGCCAGCAGCGTGCAGCGCAGTCGCCCCGATCCGTTCGCGAGTTTGGTGCCCCAAGCGGTGGAAGTTCCTGGCTTGGGAGATAACGCTCAAGCAGGGGGTCAAACGGGCACCACGGCGGGGGGCGGTGCTACTGCTGGTGGCGGTACCACGGCTAGCGCGGGTGGCGGCACCACGGCGGGGGGTCAACCTAGTGGCACCACTGCCGGGGGGGGGCAAACGGGCCAGCCTACCCCAGTGGCGGCCCAGCCTGCGGCAGTGCCTACTCCCCTCAGCGCATTACCCCCTGTGCCTCAGCCGGATACGGCTCGAGCTGTTAGGATTTCTGGTGTGGTTCAGATTGGGGGGACGCCCTACGCCATTGTGCAGGTTCCCAATGAGGTGGAACGCTATGTGCGCACCGGTGAGCGGGTAGCCGGTGGTCGTGTCTTGGTGAAGCGGATTGATACCCGTGCGGTTGAACCGCGGGTGATTTTAGAGCAAAACGGTATTGAAGTAGAGGCTCTGGTGACGGGTGGCACTGATGTGGCGGCGGAGCCCACTGAGCTGCCTGCGCCGGAGCAGGCTCCTCAAACGCAAGCTTCTTTGTCTGCTACTGAGCTACCAGCTCTGCCTTTACCTGGTATTTAGGCGGTTAGGCGGTCTGATGTTGCCATGGCTCATACCGCTGTCTTCTTCCGAGGTGAGGGGTAAGCTTACTGATGTTGAGCTTACTAATGAATTGATTTTGCCTGTTAACCTAACGGCTCGCAGGCATTTTTCCTAGAAAATTTTCGCCAGTCGCTAAGAATTGTTGCGAAAACCTGCGATAAGCAACAATTCTTAAATACCCAGGAGATGAGTTCTGTTCAGCTGCAGTGTACGCTGGAGAACGAATAACCCATCTTTCAACGAGAGAGGATATTTATGGTAAAGCGTGGTTCTAAGGTTCGTATCCTTCGTAAAGAGTCTTACTGGTATAGAGATGTCGGTAAGGTTGCAACGGTTGACCAAAGCGGAATTCGCTATCCGGTCGTGGTTCGGTTTGACAAGGTTAACTATTCTGGTATCAATACCAACAATTTTGCTGAGTCTGAGCTAGAAGAGGTTTAGGCCCGGGTGTAAAAGGCAGACTGATACGATAGGGATGTTCATCTCCGATATCAAGCTTTGCCTGAACTGCCTGAAGTTGAAACCGTTCGTCGAGGACTTAATCGAGTTACCCTCAATTATCCAATTCGGGGTGGTGACGTATTGCTAGCGCGTACGATCGACCACCCCATTTTTGTGGATGATTTTTTGAGCGCCCTGTTTGGCGCTGAGATTGTTGAGTGGCAGCGGCGAGGGAAGTATTTGTTGGCTGTGCTGATGCGATCTGGGCAATCGGCGGGTTGGTTAGGAGTTCATTTGCGGATGACCGGGCAACTATTGTGGGTCAGTCCCGATGAGCCTGTGTCAAGTCACTGCCGGGTGCGGCTGTTTTTGGGTAAAAATCGCGAGCTGCGGTACGTGGATCAACGCACCTTTGGTCGCCTTTGGTGGGTGCCGCCTGAGGTTGAGCCGCCGTCGGTGATGACGGGCTTACAGCGATTAGGGCCAGAGCCTTTTGATACGGCGTTTTCGGTAGATTATCTGCGTCATGCCTTTAAGGGCAGACAACGCCCGATCAAAAATGCGCTGCTCGACCAGCGACTGGTGGCGGGCATTGGCAACATCTATGCAGACGAGGCGCTTTTTCTCAGCGGGATTCGCCCTATAACAATCAGTGGTCGGATTGGCCCAACTCGGCTGAAGCGGTTACACAAGGCTATTTTGCAGGCACTCACTGCGAGCATTGAGGCCGGAGGGACGACCTTTAGCGATTTCCGCGATGTGCATGGGGTCAATGGCAACTACGGTGGGGTAGCCTGGGTCTATGACCGAGATGGTGAGCCGTGTCGAGTGTGTGGCACTGAGATTAAACGCTTGAAACTAGCGGGGCGATCGGCCCACTATTGTCCCCGATGTCAGCGCTGAGAAGAGAAACCCGGTTTCTTTTACAGGCCAAGTTCAAAAAATCAGGTTACCCCAGAAACCGAGTTTCTGGCAGCCTGCTTAATTTCGGATAAGATAAATCGTGAGTTTGGAAAAAACCGCTAGTTAGGACTCACTAAGGATTTACGATGGCTGTAAAGAAAGGCGATTTTGTACGGGTAGTCAAGGAAAAGCTGGAAAATAGCGTAGAGGCTACCGCCAGCGATAGGCGCTTCCCTCCCTATATCTTTAAAAGCCAGGGGGAAATTTTAGAAACTCGCGATGACTATGCCCTGGTGAAGTTTGGCAAGGTGCCAACCCCCAATATTTGGCTGCGTCTTGATCAGCTTGAGAAATTTTCGTAGAAAACAGGGTAGTCTGTTAGCCATCAGTTTCGGATAAGGTCGACGCGGGGACACGGAGACGCGGGGACGCGGAGATGGGGAGACGCGGAGATGGGGAGACGCGGGCTTTGGCGTAAGCGCTCAGTCGAACGGGACGCGAAGATAGGGAAGATGGGGAAGCGCGGAGATGGGAGGCGTGAATCCCTTCTCTCGTTAAGTTATTTATGACCAGATTAAGAATCGCCACGGATTGCCCCTGGTCGTGGTTTGACTTACCCACAATAAAAACAGGGTAAATCCCTAAATTGTGTTTTAGGAGGGCAACTTTATGGTGTTGCCAGATGTAGTCGATCAATTACGCGATCCAAAGGTCACGGTGGTGGGGGCTGGCAATGTGGGGGCGACGTTAGCCCAGCGGATTTTGTATCACAATCTAGCCCATGTGGTGCTGATTGACATTATCGAGGGGAGACCCCAGGGGCTGGCCCTGGATCTGATGGAATCGCAGCCGCTAGAGTCTTTTGCGTATACGGTGACGGGCACCAACGACTATGCGGATACGGCTAACTCTGATGTGGTGGTGATTACGGCAGGGCTACCCCGCAAACCAGGGATGTCGCGGGATGACCTGGTGCAGGTGAATGGCAAGATCGTGATTGAGGTCATGCAGCGCGCGATCTCAACCTCCCCAAACGCCCAATTTATCATAGTGACCAACCCCCTGGATGTAATGGCCTATCTGGCCTGGCGTGTGAGCGGACTGCCGCCTGGTCGAGTGATGGGGATGGCAGGGGTGCTGGATTCGGCACGATTTCGCAGTTTTATCGCCCAGGGGCTCAAAGTCCCGGCCAGAGATGTCGAAACCCTGGTGCTGGGTGGCCACGGAGATTTGATGGTGCCGTTGCTGAGCTGTACCACAGTCAGCGGTTTGCCCATTGCTGAGCTGATGGCCCCCGAGCAGGTAGCGCAGCTGGTGGAGCGCACCCGTCACGGTGGGGCTGAGGTGGTCAATTTGCTAAAAACCGGGGGGGCCTTTTATGCCCCTGCTGCCTCGGCGGCGACGATGGTGCAAGCCATTTTACACAATCAGTCGCGGGTGTTGCCGCTGTCGGCCTACCTGAGCGGTCAATATGGGCTGTCTGATTTGTTTTTAGGCACACCCTGTCGATTGGGGCGTAACGGGGTTGAGACTATTTTGGAGCTGCCCCTGAGTCCGGCGGAGCAAACCGCGCTGGAGACCTCAGCCCGAGCGGTCAAGCAAACCCTGGTGACGGCAATGCCGCTGCTGGAAACTTCGATAGCGTTGGCATAGGAACGGGGTCACCTTGCCCCTAAGCTCGTTTTTTGGCCTGTTGCATAAGTGTTCCGTGGGTGCTGCGTTCGGGCTCATTGGGCTGGGGTTGGCGCTGGAGGTAGGTGCCATCGGACTGCATATCCCAAGCTTGACGGTTATCCTCCAGGGAGATATTGAGAATCTCTAGCAGCGCTTTGCGGATTTGCAAATCTTCAATCGGGGTAACGGCCTCCACCCGCCGATCTAGATTGCGGGGCATCCAGTCAGCGCTGCCGATAAAGAGCTGAGGATCATCATTGTTGTGGAAGTAAAAGATGCGAGAGTGCTCTAGAAAGCGCCCAATCACGCTGATCACGCGAATATTGTCACTCACGCCAGGGATCCCCGGCACTAAGCAACAGATGCCTCGAATGATCAGATCAATCTGGACCCCCGCCTGGGAGGCCTGATAAAGGGACTGGATCATCGCCTGATCCACCAGCGAATTCATTTTGGCGATAATCCGGGCAGGGCGATCGCTGCGGGCATGGTTGATTTCTTGCTCGATCAGGTCGGTCATGCGATCGCGCAGCGACACCGGCGCAATTAAAAGCTTCCGAAATGTCTGCTGACGCGAATAGCCAGTGAGATAGTTAAACAACTCGGTCAAGTCAGCCCCCAAATCTTCTCGACAGCTCATCAGCCCCAGGTCAGTGTAGAGGCGAGCCGTCTTAGGGTTGTAATTGCCTGTGCCGATGTGTACGTAACGTCGAATATGCCCCCTTTCGCGACGGACAACCAGGGTGATTTTAGTATGGGTTTTGAGCCCCATCAGGCCGTACACCACGTGCACCCCCGAACTCTCTAAGGTACGAGCCCAGTTGATATTGTTTTCCTCATCAAAGCGGGCCTTAAGCTCAACCAGAGCCACCACCTGTTTTCCGTTCTCAGCCGCAGAAATTAGGGCATTGACGATGGGAGAGTCGCCCGAGGTGCGATAGAGGGTCATCTTGATCGCCAGAACATCGGGATCTTGGGCCGCTTGGGTAATAAATTGTTGCACCGTGGCCGAAAAAGAATAGTAGGGATGATGCACCAGCCGATCGCGCTCGCGAATCAGATCAAAGACATCTCGAGTGACCTCACTGTCTGCATCACTGGGGTAGGCAAAATGCCAGGACCTGGGGACCACCGCCGACCATTTTGGATCTTTGAGTTCGGGGAGCGGTATGCTCATCAAAGACATCAGGTCGCCCAGACCAATTAACCCCTCAACGTCATAGACATCGGCCTCGGTGAGGCCCATCTCTTGCATAAGCGTAGAGCGAACTGTGGGTGATGTTGATGCCTGAATTTCCATTCTCACCACTGACCCCCCCAACCGACGCTTGCGCAGCTCTTGCTCAATCGCCAACATCAAATCATCGGCCTCGTCTTCTTCGACGGCGAGGTCGGCATTGCGGGTAATGCGAAAGGTGTAACAGTCATCAATCATCATGCCTGGAAACAGGAAAGACAGATTTTTGGCAATCACCTGTTCCATCGGCACGGCCACCCAGAGACATTCACCGGACTTAGGAATTGGGCAAAAATCTAGGGGCAGCACCACAAAGCGGGGCAACACTTTAGGGACCTTGACCCGGGCAAAGTGGGCCTCGTCTGACTCCGACTCTCTGACCACAACTGCCAGATTTAGGCTGAGATTAGAAATGTAGGGAAAGGGATGGCCCGAATCCACCGCCAGCGGCGTCAGCACCGGAAAAATTTGTTCTTCGAAGTAGGTTTCCAGGTAAGACTCTTGCTTTGCTGTGAGGTCTGCGTAGTCCAGCAAGTAAACGCCGTGTTCTTTAAGCTGGGGACGCAGGGTTGTTTCAAAAAAATGATGCTGCTGGGTAAAGCTGGGGCGTAATTTTTGGCTAATGGCGCTGAGATGATCTTGGGGCGTGCGGCCATCGGCGGTGCGTCGATTAACATTCGCTAAAATTTGCTGCTTAATCCCTGCCACTCGCACCATAAAGTACTCGTCGAGGTTGCTACAAAAGATGCCTAAAAATTTGAGTCGCTCTAACAGTGGGGTTCTCTCATCCAGGGCTTCGTGGAGGACGCGCTCGTTAAAGGCCAACCAACTCAGCTCACGGCTAATATAGTATTTCGGATCCTGGAGGTTGACAGCCCGGCGTTTAGGGGTCGCTCGTCGGGCAGCGGGCTTGGTTGACCGTGTCCTTTTGGGGGGTGTTTTCGAAGGTTGTGCGGATGCCATGTGTTTAGAAAACCTCGTTTTCTTGCCCCACCCACCATTGACCCAATGCCATTAAAGACTCGTGGAGTTCGGCGATTTGCTGGGCGTACTCATCGGACGATATCTCGTGGCGACGCTCTTGCAGTTTTTGCAAGCGTAGCTGGAGGAGGAGCCAGGGCTTGCTAATGCCGTCGGTGGCTTCGATGTATTGAGCGAGGGCCTTACTATCCATAGAACCTTTTCTAAAAACGGTTGATTAAAGTGCTTTGGGAATCTTTACACTTTACTACCGTTTTCTGAGATGGGCTATTTTGCTGGCGACATTTTGGAAGGTGGAGGTGGTGGGGGAGATGGGGAGATGGGGAGATGGGGGAGAAAAAAGTAAACTCCGCAGAGGGTTTGATCGCTCTGCAGAGTCTTGGATTGGTGAATTAGACATAGTCCCAAAATTAGGGCATGTCTTGATTAGCGCTTGAGCTGATCGACCCAATCGCGGAGCTGCTCAGCGGCGACATCACGACCGCCCAGGCCAAAGGCAATTGCGATCGCAACCGCCACTGCCCCCAGCAACAGGCCAAAGGCCAGGTTGACAATATTGGGGGCAATGCCAATTTGCTGCAGCGCCAGGGCACCGACAAAGGCAATGATGGTGATGCGAGCCACGTTGGCGACGGTATTCGCCGCACCGCCGCTCATGGAGTTAAGCACTAATCGATAGACTAAGTTAGCAGCATAGAGACCGACTGCAAAAATAATCACACCGACCAAAACCTGGGCCGAGATGGCCATGATCGCCTGGACAATTTCGGTCAGCTGAGGGAAGTTGAGAATTTGAGTGGCGGTGACCACCCCAAACAACACTACCCCGACCAGCGAGATGATACCCACGATTTCGGAAGGGGTCTTGGGGGCCGGTGGGGTGACTTCAGTGGTCAGTCCTTCGGTGGGGGGGGGAGTTGGAGCTGATAGCTCAGGCAAACCGAGCACATCCAGGATGCCATCAAAGCCAATGCTAGAGAGCAAGCTGGTCACCAGATCAGCTACAAACTTGCCGATGAAGTAGAAAACCACTATCACTGCGATCGCAGCAAACACCTGGGGCAAAATAAATAAGACCCGGTTGAGCATATCAACTGCCGGGCCAGAGATTGCCTCGATGTTGAGCTCCTCAAGGGCTGCAATCGCCACCGGAATCAAAATCAAAACATAGACAACGGTGCCTGCCAGATTTGACAGAGAAAAGCCACTGGTGCCTGTTGAGGATGAAAGGTTTAGGCGATCGCTGAAGTTGTCTATTCCGGAGGCTGCCAATAAATTGGTGACAATCCCGCGGACAATTTTGGCGACCAGCCAACCGATGGCAAAAATAACAATCGCTGTGAGGATTTGAGGGATAGCAGACAGGAGGTCATCCAGCAGGCTCTGCACAGGGGACAGCAGTCCCTGTAAGCTAAGCGCGCTCAAAACCAGGGGCAAGAACAGGAGAAAGACAAACCAATACAGCACATTGGCCAGGGTCTCACTGACGTTAAAGGCTTCGCCTCTTTCGTCAACCCCGGTTTGAGCCGAGATCCGCTCATCGAGGCCTAACCCAACCAGTGCCCGAGTCACTGCCTGCTTAACCACGGTGGCGATCACCCAGGCGACCCCCAGCAGTAACGCTGCCCCAGCAATCCGCGGCACATACTCTAAGATGGTCGACAAGAAATCGTTGAGCGGTGCCGAAACCACCGTCAGATTAAGGCTGTCGAGAACGGCTACCAGCGTGAATAGCAGCACAGTCCAAAAGGCAATCGTGCTACCCCACTTTTCTGTGGGCATATCTCCAGCCGTGCGACCGCTTACCCAACTGGCTAAGCGGTCATCCAGGTTAGTGCGCTTGAGGATGTTGCCAACTATCCAGGCGGCGATAAAGGCAATCACCAAGCCAATCGCCAGGATAATCAGCGCCCCAATAACGGTGGGCAAAAAGGCCACGATCTGACTTACAAAGGTGTTGGCTGTTTCGGAGACCTGATTGACTTGGGCTAACGTCAGAGCGCCATCCGAGGTTAGCCCGCATCCCCTCACTCCGGTCATCATATGAAGTTGAGTCATCTTTCCTGTGTTTGGTGCAGTGGAACAGTGTTGGTCACATCCGGTTGCTAGATACCTTATCCCCTTGATATTTGAGCAGAATATATAGCTAGGGTATAGCTTATATCAATTTTTCTCCGTACAAATACTATTTTTAGCAAGATTCGTAATAATCCCATGTGCTCTTGTGTACATCTTTGAATTTCACCTTTTTCAAAAGAAAATGTACGGGATTTGCCGTGTCTAGAATTTGTTGTGTCTAATAGAGTTACCCAATCAGATTGATGAAACCAAGCGCTATCAGGCGTAGGCCGATTCAGCCATCGGGCTTAACTGGGAGAGTTTGAGGTTAAGAAACCATCAAAAAAGGCGGTGCTATGGCACCGCCTTTTTTGATTAAAGCAATCGGTTGCTGAGGTTTGGTGGCGATTAAGCCTCTTCATCATCATGGGCTGTAGGGGTGTCTTCCTCAGCGGGATTGCCTGTTAGGATCTCTCCGGCCTCCGTAGCGGTAGCTTCCACCGCTGCGGGGGGTACCTGCTGCTGAGCACTGTCAGCGGCTCCATCCTGATCTGCTTCTTCTGAGGAGAACTCTGGAATGATCGCGACGGCTGCGATCGCATCATCGTCGTCCAGCCGCTGCAGGTTGACCCCTGTGGCCATGCGTGACTGAACTGAGATGGCGCAAACCGCCTGACGAATAATAATGCCGCGATTGGTCACCAGCATCAGCTCATCGGAGGGGCTGACCACCCGCAGCGCCACCAGCTCATCGTTATCCCGGCGAAATTTCATCCCCACCAGACCCATCCCGGCCCGATTTTGCAAGCGAAAGTTATTCACCGGCACCCGCTTACCTAACCCAGAGGCAGTAATCACCAGGACCCACGGCCCCTGATCGCATTCATTGGGGTTGATGTCTTCGATGTCCTCACCGTCGTCTTCGTCGCTTTCCGTCGCCTCTGCGGTGAGCTGGGCTGGCAGGATATCCATGCTGATCAGGTTGTCATCCCCCCGCAGAGACATGGATCGCACCCCTTTTGTGGGCCGCCCCAAAGGCCGAAGCTGTTTAGCACTGGCCTTGAAGTGAATGGTCATGCCTTTGCGTGAACCAATCAAGATGCTGTCCTCGGCCAGGGCCAAACGCACCCAGCGCAGCTGGTCTCCTTCTTCAAGGGAGATGGCAATCAGTCCGTTAGAGCGAATATTGCTAAAGGCTGACAGGGCTGTTTTCTTGATGAAACCGCCCCGCGTTAGCATCACTAAATATTCGTCTTCAGTAAACTCGCTGACCCCCAGCACAGAGGTGATTTTCTCTTCCCGAGGGATGGGCAACATTTGCACGACCGGATTACCCCGCGCCGCCCTTGACCCTTCTGGAATCTGATAGGCCCGCAGGCTGTAAGCGACCCCCCGATCGGTAAAGAATAAAACGTAGTCATGGGTGCAGCAGGTGATGAAATGTTCAATGCCGTCATCGTCTTTCATCTTGGTTCCCGACTTGCCCCGAGTAGCTCGATTTTGAGCCTCAAAGGTGCTGATCGGCATGCGCTTGATATAGCCTTGCTCAGTGACCAAAATCACCACCTGCTCATTGGCAATTAAGGAGATATCGGTGAGCCCATCTTCTCCGGCGAGGATCTCGGTGCGGCGCTCGTCGGCGTGGGCATCTCGCAGCTTTTGTAGCTCGTCTTCGATAATCGCCAAAATCCGTTCGCGTCTGGCCAGGATGTCACGCAGGTCGGTGATGCGTTCCTGGAGCTCTTCGTGCTCCCGTTGAATTTTTTCAGATTCGAGGGCGGTCAGGCGGCGCAGCTGCATCTGCAAGATCGCGTCGGCCTGGATCTCTGAGAGCCCAAAGGACTCAATCAGCTCCGCTTTAGCGCTGGCCGTATCTGCTGCACGACGAATCAGAGCAATCACCGCGTCGAGGTTGTCGAGGGCAATTAGATAGCCCTGCAAAATATGATCCCGTTCTTCGGCCTTGCGCAGCTCGTACTGGGTGCGTCGGGTAATGGTTTCGACCCGAAACTCAAGAAACACCTCGAGAAACTGACGCAGGCTCAGCAGCTGGGGCTCACCGTTGACCAGGGCTAGCATGTTGACGCCAAAGTTGTTTTGTAGAGGGGTCTGCTTATAGAGATTGTTAAGCACCACCTTGGGATAGGCGTCGCGCTTGAGCTCAATGACAACGCGCATGCCGTCGCGATCGCTCTCGTCGCGAATGTCAGAAATGCCCTCTAGCCGCCGCTCATTGACCATCTCAGCGATTCTTTCGATCAGCGCAGCCTTATTGGTTTGGTACGGCAGCTGGGTAATCACAATCGCCTCGCGATCGGGGCGACCCCGATGCTCAATGGTTTCGATCTCGGCAACGCCTCGCATGGTCACCGACCCGCGCCCGGTGGTGTAGGCGTCACGAATACCGCTGCTGCCCACAATCAGCGCTCCAGTCGGGAAATCAGGACCTGGAATGTGCTGCATCAGCTCAAGGCTGGTGATCTCTGGGTTGCGGATCAGGGCCACCACCCCGTCCAGCAGCTCGCCCAGGTTATGGGGGGGAATGTTGGTCGCCATCCCTACAGCAATGCCAGAGGATCCGTTCAGCAAAAGCTGCGGGATGCGAGAAGGCATCACCGTGGGCTCTTGCTGGGAGCCATCGAAGTTATCGACAAAGTCAACGGTCTCGGACTCGATATCGGCCAGCAGGGCCGCCCCGGTTAGGGCCTGTAAACGGCACTCGGTGTATCGCATCGCCGCCGCCGGGTCGTTATCAATAGAACCGAAGTTGCCGTGGCCGTTAATCAGCGGTGAGCGCATGGAAAAATCTTGGGCCATGCGCACCAGCGCGTCATAAACGGCGGTGTCGCCGTGGGGGTGGTATTTACCGAGGACCTCCCCGACCACACGGGCGCATTTACGAAACGGTCTATCCGCAGTCAACCCCAGCTCGTGCATGGCGTAAAGAATGCGACGATGCACTGGCTTGAGACCATCCCTGGCGTCTGGAAGGGCTCGACCTACAATGACGCTCATGGCGTACTCTAAGTAGGATCGAGACATCTCATTGCGCAGATCAGTGGGGACAATCCGCTCTTGAGGGTTGCTCATACGGCAAAAAACTCCAAAATCTTCAGAAAAGTGGTGCTAAGCCGGAATATTCTTGAAAAGACCCCGCTTAACGAGTGAAATACGAATCAAACCGTTCAAATTTTTGTGAAGCACATCTCATCATTTTATCACAATTTTGAAATTCCCGAGGTTGCGATTCCCCTTGAGTTAGGTGCGTTTCAGGTGGGTTAATGGGGTTTAGAAATAGGGTTCAAACATACAAACTATGAGTTCTCCCTTTGCAGTTATTTATGCGGATCGTTTTTTAGCGCATGACACTGGCAACCATGCCGAAAATGCAGATCGGCTGACAGCAATTGTGAACCATTTACGGGCAACCCCCTGGCAGTCTAGCCTACAGTGGCAAGTTCCAACAGCACCTACTCAGCGGAATCCGCTGCCCTGGGTTGAGGCCATCCACGATCCACGGTATGTGAAGGCGCTGAAGCTATTTGCCGAGCGAGGCGGTGGCGATCTCGACCCGGATACGGTGGTCTCTCCCCAAAGCTATGAGGTCGCGATGCTGGCGGTAAATGCCTGGCTCGACGGGGTGGACTGGGTGCGTCAGCACGACTCCCCTGCCTTTGTACTGACTCGTCCGCCGGGTCACCACGCGGTGCGCGAACGGGGCATGGGATTTTGTCTGCTGTCGAATGCTGCGATCGCAGCCCACTACGCCTTAGATCAGTCCGATATCAATCGCGTCGCCATCCTTGATTGGGATGTTCACCATGGCAACGGCACCCAGGCCCTGGTGGAAACCAACCCACAAATTATCTACTGCTCACTGCACCAGTCCCCCGCCTACCCCGGCACTGGCCGTGCCTCAGAAACCGGATTTCACCAAAACGTGCTGAACATCCCCATGGCACCGGGCAGCACCCTGGCAGACTATGAACCTCGCTTTCAGGCGCAGGTATTGCCGTTTATAGGAGCGTTTCAGCCCGATCTGCTGATTGTCAGTGCGGGCTATGATGCGACCGCTGCCGACCCGCTGGCGGGGATGTCTCTGCAACCCGCTGACTACGGCGTGTTTACTAAACTTTGCCGTTTTCTAGCGCCTCGGCTGATATTTGGGTTAGAAGGGGGCTATGACTATGAAGCCCTGGGGCGGTCCGTAGTTGCGACCATCGGGGCCTGTTTGGGATTTTAGATTTTGGATTTGGATTTTGGGGGGTAATGAATGATTGATTGATAACCCTCTCCACCCATTAAGCCTGGCGGTTGGAAACCGCGGCGACATTTGCAAAACCTGCCTTCGCAGGTTCCTGAAGCAGAGATTAAGACTCAGTAGGCAATATACCTCGCTGTAGCGCTATCTCCCCCTGCCTCCTCTGCTCCCCCTGCCTCTCTCCCCACTCCCCCTTCCCCCTTTCCCCTTTCCTCCCATGCCTGCCTTAACGCTCCCGCCTGAAACCACCAATCGTGTCCTCTCAATTTTGGAGGCGTTTAGCCGACTGTTTGGTGCCCCGACATCTGAAATAGAACTGCGGGCAGTGATTGGGGCGATTTTAATGCGGGTGGAAAAATATCAGGTGCTGCCGCAGCAGATGATCCCCCTGGTCGAAATGTTGGTGTCGGCTTATCGGGCGGGTCAAAAGGTGACGGCGGGGGCAACGGTGGGAGCCCTGGCAGACGTGGCGGCTGAGGGGGCGGCCCGGCAGGTTAAAGACTGGCTGAAAACCCGCCAAGAAGCCGTTTCGGACGGGCTGGCTGCCTACGTTCAACAGTTTGAATCAACCCTGGATTCAGCGACCGATCTGATCGATGTGACGCAAACGCTGATTGCCATCCTCAGTGATGGTCAGTTTAGTCCACAGGAGGGGCGTTGGTTACTACAGACGGCCGTTGAAAAGTTTAATCTGGCCGAAGCCTTGCAAAAATGGGTACCGCCAGGATGGTTTGCGATCGCGCATCAGGTTGCCCAGTATCGTGAAAAAGCCACCTTTGAGTCCACAGTATTTGCGGTTGTGCAAGCCTATATGCAGCGGTTTCAGTCGCTGTTAACCCCAGCCTTGATGGAGCAGATCTTAAAAAACGGCACCCTGAATGTGGATCCGAGCCAGCTATTAGAGGGCGACATGGTTAGGCTAACCGATCTGATGGTGTTCAAAATGCAGCTGCTAGAAGCCTCTCCGGTGATCACCAAATCAGATGAAGAGATTGCCAAGCAGGTTCACAGCGCCATCGAGCAGTTCAAAGCGACCCACGGCTGGGGCGGAGACATTAGCCAGCCGATCGCCTCCGGCGACCTTGAGGTCAGCAGTGGATTTGTATTTGAGCAACCTGGACCGTTTGCTGCTGATCGGGCTACGCCCCCTGGGCGGGCTAATAAGCCTGAAAGGGAGGACTAGGTTTGACGTTACATTTGTATGACGTTAGGCGCTTGCAACCAAAGTAAGCCCCCACGGTTAGCCATTTCCCCTTACCCATTGCCCCGTTTTAACTGGGGTTTGATTTGTGTGCAGTCCCCTTAATCGAGTTAATCCCTGGAAACCCGAAGGGCGGGCACAAGGCACCGCCCCTTGTATATAGGGTGACTCATCAGCTACACCACGATCGGCCCCCTATCGACTAACCCACCAACCGCCCCTTTTCCAAACGAAGCCAGAACCTGGTTCGGGGGGCTGGGGGAGTTCGTCCCCCAGGCAGCCGCTAACGCCAGAGCAAAGGGGAGGGGGCGGGAGGGTAAAGTCCCGCGCAGCCCCTTACTTCACATCACCAACCCTGGCAAGCACCAGCAAAACCGTTAGGTAATGGCAGCCCCCTGACTTAAGTTTGACGTTACTTAACAGTAGCTAGAAATGTGATGTTTTTTAACAAAATCGCGCTGTGCTCCGATCCCCAATTCTTTTTAGAAGCTAAAGATAAATCAGACAGGGGCGATGTCGATGGCTGCTGCGGCTGTAAAGCTTAAATTTCAGGGATCCAGTGTCTTTTGTCTGAGCCCCTACCAGGGCCTCTAAACGGTTAAATTAGGAGATCCCTCTCGAATTGTCTACATCGAGTTTTTTGTCTTTTGTTCGTATTTTTATTTAATAGCCATGGTAAAAAGCTTATTAATTCTCTATTCGTGGCTGAGAACGCTTGATGGTCAATTTTTAATTTTAATTAGATTTTTTAAGCACCTTAGGCTAGATAATGCCCCTGGACATTCTTTTTGCGCCTTCCCTTTCGCGGAGGGTTTCCCCATAATTCGATCTAGTTACTCTTCAAAAACTCTTCTCTCTGTTGTAAACGTGCGCGACGTCGATGCAGAGATTTCCTGAGTTTGTCTGTATACACATCCAGGAGACGATTGCCTTGAAACTTTCTGTTTACGGTAAAGGCGGCATTGGCAAATCCACCACCAGCTGCAACATTTCGGTGGCGTTGGCAAAACGCGGTCGCAAGGTATTGCAGATTGGCTGTGACCCCAAACACGACAGTACCTTTACGCTGACTGGGTTTTTGATCCCGACCATTATCGACACCCTGCAAGAAAAGGACTATCACTACGAAGACATTTGGCCTGAGGATGTCATCTACAAAGGCTATGGCGGCGTCCACTGTGTTGAGGCCGGTGGCCCTCCAGCTGGGGCAGGTTGTGGCGGCTACGTGGTCGGCGAAACCGTGAAGTTGCTCAAAGAGCTGAATGCTTTTGATGAGTATGACGTGATCTTGTTTGACGTCTTGGGGGATGTGGTGTGTGGCGGGTTTGCTGCGCCGCTTAACTATTCTGACTACTGCATGATTGTCACAGACAACGGCTTCGATGCTTTGTTCGCAGCCAACCGCATTGCGGCCTCTGTTCGCGAGAAGGCGCGCACCCACCCCCTTCGCTTAGCTGGCTTGATCGGCAACCGTACCTCCAAGCGCGACCTGATTGACAAATATATTGAGGCGGTGCCCATGCCCGTGCTCGAGATTTTGCCCCTGATTGAAGACATTCGCGTCTCACGGGTCAAAGGTAAAACCATTTTTGAGATGGCCGAGACCGACCCGTCATTAGAGCCGGTGTGTCAGTACTATCTCAACATTGCCGATCAGATTTTGGCAGCTCCTGAGGGGGTTGTGCCCACGGATTCGCCCGATCGCGATCTGTTTGCTCTGCTGTCTGATTTCTATCTCAACCCGCCCACAACGGCAGAGGCCCAACCCAAAGATGAATTTGATCTGATGATGGTTTAACGCTGATCGACTTGGCTTTGAGGGATAGGTGATAGGTGATAGGTGATAGGTAATAGGTAATAGGTGATAAGGCTGAAGTTAAACCCAAGGCCTAAAACCTAAAACCTAAAACCTAGAACCTAAAACCCAAAACCCAAGGCCTAAAACCTAAAACTTAAAACCTAGAACCCAAAACCTAAAACCTAAAACCTATCCCCCGTGACTTTCTGTTAAAAACCTGGAAAACGCTAGTCAGGAAGGCCCATAAGTGCTAGATTGCTGCGATGTTAGGGTTACATGCTCCAACAGTCGCAGTTTCATAAAAGTCCGAGACCTATGGCCTTCTTTGAGAACTTTACGTCCGTCATTCGCCAAAAGTGGTTAGATTACGTTCGATCTAACCGCCCCTGGCTGGAGATGCAAATGCGCGAAACCTCTGTGAGAACCCCTGATGGAGGCCGGCGTCCCTCTTCATTTCTAGTCCTGGGTGTGGTGAATGCCCTTGAGCCTAAGCTCTCTAACTTGATGGTGCCCTTTTACCAACTCAACGCTGATGAAGATGCGCTGGTCGAAGTGCTCGGGTTGAACTTTGATCCGGAAATGGTGCTCGATAATGACGGCTCAGGACCAACCCTCGACGCGACTCCAGACGAAGACATGCCCCTCTTGCCGGATTCTCCACCGGAGTTCTAGGGACAGAGTTTAGGGGCAGAGTTTTAGGTTTCGACGCGGTTCTATCTGTCATGCCAGGAAAGCCAGGTTTATCAGGGGTGGTTGTCTTGATTGCCCATTGTCGTTCTCATTGCCCATAACCGTGCTGAACTTGAGAGGATTTTTGACATGACCGTTGCGAATACACCCGCGCTTGAATTTGAGTGCGATACTGGCAATTACCATACCTTTTGTCCGATTAGCTGTGTGGCGTGGCTATATCAAAAAATCGAAGACAGTTTTTTCTTAGTCATTGGCACCAAGACCTGCGGCTACTTTCTGCAAAATGCGATGGGGGTGATGATCTTTGCTGAGCCCCGCTACGCCATGGCCGAGCTTGAAGAAGGGGATATCTCTGCCAAGCTTAACGACTACGAAGAACTGAAGCGACTGTGTGAGCAGATTAAGCGCGATCGCAACCCCAGTGTGATTGTCTGGATTGGCACCTGCACCACCGAAATTATCAAAACCGATCTCGAAGGGCTGGCCCCTCGCCTCGAAGCTGAAATCGGCGTCCCGATTGTGGTGGCCCGTGCCAATGGTCTGGACTATGCCTTTACCCAAGGAGAAGACACCGTCTTGGCGGCGATGGCCCATCGCTGCCCCACCCAGGCTCCAAAAACCGAGGCCGAAAAAGAAGAGCGCAACAGCATCACTAAGCTACTCAACTTTGGTCGCAAACAAGAAGAGGTTGCCAAATCGGAATCCGAATACGTCGATCATCCCCCGCTGGTCCTGTTTGGTTCGGTCCCCGATCCGGTGGTCACCCAGATTACCCTCGAGCTTAAAAAACAAGGCATCAAAGTCTCAGGCTGGCTGCCCGCCAAGCGCTATACCGAACTGCCTGTGATCGCTGAGGGCACCTACGTCGCGGGCATCAGTCCGTTTCTCTCTCGCACCGCCTCGACCCTGATGCGCCGCCGCAAGTGTAAGCTAATCGGCGCACCTTTCCCCATTGGCCCCGACGGTACCCGCGCCTGGGTCGAAAAAATTTGTTCGGTGTTTGGCATTGAGCCCAAGGGCTTAGATGAGCGTGAAGCCAACATTTGGCAGTCGGTCGAAGACTACGTGAAACTGATTCGCGGCAAGTCGGTTTTCTTTATGGGCGACAACCTGCTCGAGATCTCCATGGCCCGCTTTTTAATTCGCTGCGGCATGACCGTCCCCGAGATTGGCATCCCCTATATGGACAAACGCTATCAGGCGGCTGAGTTGGCTTTGTTAGAGAAAACCTGCGAAGAGATGGGGGTCCCCAAGCCCAAGATTATTGAGAAACCCGATAACTACAACCAACTCCAGCGAATTCTCGCCACCGAGCCCGATTTGGTGATCACGGGCATGGCCCATGCCAATCCTCTAGAAGCACGGGGGATCACCACCAAGTGGTCGGTGGAGTTTACCTTTGCCCAGATCCACGGCTTTGGCAATACCCGCGATATTCTAGAGCTGGTGACACGGCCCCTGCGCCGCAATGAAAATCTCAAGGATCTAGGGTGGGATAAGTTGGTGAAAGAAGAAGCTGTCGTGTAAAGCGCTCCGCTATTACAAGCGTCAATGCTTAATTAAAGGCGTTCTGACAGAACGCCTTTTTGCTTGCTCAGGTGCTTTAAACTCATCACTCAAATATTGATTAGGCGTTAGACGAGGCCTGTTATTTCAATGTTTTACGGGGTTATCATCCTGATGTACTACTTTGATAACAAGCAACACGATAACAAGCAACACTACACGCCGCATATTCATGTGAAGTATCAAGACGATGAGGCTGTGATTTCTATCCCGGAGGGAAAACTCACAGAAGGTAGCTTGAAAAGTTCGAAGCTAAAATTGGTGCTTGCCTGGATTGAGATTCATCAGGATGAACTTATGGCAAACAGGGAATTGGCCGTAGAAGGCCAGCAGATTTTCAAAATTGATCCGCTTAAGTAGTCAAGATAATCATGTCACCTAAAGTAAATAAGGTTGAAGCCTTAAAAAATTATCAACTCAGGCTTCACTTTGACGATGGTGAAGTTTGTCAGTTTGATGTGACACTTTATCTTGCTAAGGGGATTTTTCAAGAATTACAGGACGTTAACTATTTTAACCAGGTCAAGCCCTTCTTTGGAGGGGTGCAATGGCCCCATGAACAGGACTTCAGTCCAGACACGCTTTATTTGGAAAGCAAATTAGAGAATTCAGAAACAGCGGCCTAATAATGACCAAATACCCGACCTCTGGCGTAAAAAACACTGAGGACAGAGTCAATCAGATAGAGAAGCCGGATATTGGGCTGATTATGATAAGGCTCTATCTACACGATGAAATTGTCAGCATTGACCTCCAGAGTGTCTAAAACAATGGCCACCAGGTCATCGTTTCTGAAGATCAAGGTGTCAAACCCTTCACCGCCTGAGACATTGCCTGGGCTGCTAATGGTGTACTCGTCAATCGAGCCTGCCACCTGGATTTGGTCGCCGCTCGCCTCGTTATAGTCAGTCAGAATGGCATAGCCCTCACCTGAGTAGCCATAGCTAGGGCCCGCGCCCCCCAAGTTGCTACCCAGCCTAAAGATATCGCCGCCGCGTCCCCCGGTGAGCGTATCGATTTCATTCAGGCTACTGCTGACAAAACCATCGAGCACATCACTGCCCCGGCCGCCGCGTAGCTTATCACTGCCATCCCCACCCACGAGCAAATCATTGCCTCTGTTGCCAATCAGCAAATCGTCGCCCGCATCACCGAGTAAAACGTCATTGCCTTTTTGACCCCTGATGCGATCGTTACCGCCTTCACCCAGCACAGTATCGTCGCCCTCATAGGCAAGAATTGTATCGGCTTCATCGGTGCCTTCTAGAAAATCGTTGAGACTGGTCCCTAAAATTTTGGATGCCATACCTGAATTTTTTTGAGAAACTCCATTTGCATAAAATGGGAACACAAATTAGGGGAACACAGTTTGGGTAGGGCAACTCCCTTGGACAGGTTATACCTACCTAAGTTTGAGATGATAAGCTCAAGGCTGCCCAACCAAAGGTATCGTCAGGCATTTCCACAAATTTATTAGAATAAATCAAGAAAACTTGTTCTAATTGCCATCAAATACTGGGATCTTTTGGCACAATGCTTTCGTCGTGAACATAAATTGGGGCAATGCCCTATTTCTCCTCAGACACTGAAAAATAGAAACCGAGTAAAAGATCCCGGTTGTGCCATTGTTTTAGCTTGACTGCCCGTGAAAAAGTGATGTAGGCAAAGACCAATGCCCCGAAGGGCAGTGTCCACTGCTCAAAAGTAAGGAAGGGGGTGCGAAACAGATTGATGAACAAAACCACCCCAAGCACAAAAAAGCCAAACGACCAGCCTCGATACATGATGTGGTTTGCCATATGCAGCTCAACTGCGCTCAGGACAGCCTGTCGATTGTGCTCACGCAGGTAGGCGATTAATCTGGCATCCAGCCAGGTGTTTTTTTCGGGCATCCCCACCTTTTGGCGCAGACGCAGGACCAACTGATCCTCAAAAGCCAGGGATTTGGGCTCGATATCAGAGACTAGCAACTTTTTGCTGCGGGTCACCAGATCGCCAAAATAACGATAGTTGATGTTAAAGATTTTGCTAAGCCTTAAAAAGTAGTACCAGCTAATGGTTTGTACTGAGCTACCCAGGATGTAGCTGATTAAGAGCATCACCAGCGCGATCGCAATCGAGGTATTACTCTGAACAATCGGCACCAGGTCCTGCAAGCTGCTAACGGGGTTATAGAGCAGCCCGCCAGCCAGAAACAAGGGAATGCCGCCGATAATCGCCGCGAAGATTTCGTAAGGCCCTAGCGAAAACTTGAACTGTTCCATTCAACTGCTCAGTAAAAGATGCCTCTTGAGCGTGAAAGCCACTGTTCGAAGTGTTCTTGCAGCAGGGGTAAAAATCGAGCAGCTACCCCACCGCCGATAAACCCAAACAGGTGGCCCTGCCAGGACTTGCCCCGTTGGATGGGCAATATCCCCCAGATCAGGCTGCTGTAGAGTATGCCAGTGAGCGCGGCCAGTGCGATCGCAGCTGGACTCCGCTCAAAATACCCTTGCCACAGCAAAAAGCCAAAGTAGCCAAACACCACGCCGCTGGCCCCAAGGTGGTTGGTGCGAGGTCCCCCCAATAGCCAAACCCCCAGACCGCTGATCAACGCACTGACGATCGTGACAATTACAAAATTATCGGTGCCTTGCCACAAAATAAACCAACCCAACACCACCAACGGTCCTGTGTTAGCGGCCAGATGGCCCAAATTTCCGTGCAAGACCGGGGCGATCAAAATCCCTGGTAGGCCCCTCAGACGACGAGGCCGAATGCCGAACCGGTCGAGGGCTCCGCGCAATGCGATCGAGTCGATCAGCTCCAGGCCCCATAGGACGGCTAAAATGCTCCCCAATATTTTGACCTGGAGTTCAATGGGGGCAGGTAAGCTCTGGGCAAATATAAATGATGGCGGCAAAACGGATAGATGCAAAACAACCCCCTTTATGTTGTAGACGAAGACTCATCAGAACAGATAAACGACTCGCCCATCGATGCGATCGCCGCTGGCAGAGTTATATCACCCCTGCTGCCTAAACCCCATGGTCAAGTGATAGGATCAGCAAGCAGCAAATTTGTTAAGAATCATGGCAGAGAAACCCATTCTCAAGAAAGACCGCGACCCGAATGAGCCTAGCTCGTCAGATCGGTCGCGTGGTCAGGGTAAAGATAAAGGCAGGGGCAAAGGTAAGGGTAAAGGCAAGGGCAGAGGTGATCGGGGTGCCAAAGCTGCCCCAATTAACCCCGCTTTGATGCGCGGCCCCCGACCGACTAAGAAGATCGAGTCGGAAGAACCCGTAGAAGCAGAAGCGCCTACCGAAGCCGCTGCTGCGCCTGCTGAAGTCGCTGTTGAAGAAGCGCCTGCTGAAGCCACTGTTGAAGAAGCGCCTACCGAAGCCGCTGCTGCGCCTGCTGAAACCGCTGTTGAAGAAGCGCCTGCTGAAGCCACTGTCGAGCCCCCTGTTGAGGAGACACCTGTAAGCGAGGCTCCCGCTGCTGAGGCTTCAGAAGCGTCTGCTGAGTAGGCATTTTTTCTTATTTGCCGTTTGATGCCATTATCCGCATGCACCTGTCCCGAGGCAGGTGCATTTTGTTTAGGAGGAGTGGGTTTTGCTTTAAAAAGAAAATTCCCCAGCGGGTGCGCTGGGGAAGACATCAGGGTGCATCTACCAACTAACTTTTCTGCCGTTTGCTTTTGATGTCAGGGTAAATTAGCCGATTTTAGGCATAAAGTTTTGGCATATCAGGTTCATATTTGAGTTAGCCAGGGCTGATAAATGCAGCCTGTTTAAAAAGATAAAATCTTGTCTTTTTGATGTTTTTTAGCTGTGTCTACGGCGGGTTGCAACTTAAAGCAAAAAGTTTTTCCGAGGATAGAAGTCAGTCGTCAGTATACGGTAGACAGTCATTGACGGGCAGTCACCAGCTTCCTGCTGATGACTGACTACTGACTAATCTCTAATCGCTCATTTCTTGCTTTAAGTTGACCGTTACTTTAGGCATCGCCCCAAAAAATGGCAAAAAAAACCTCGGCGGGTAAGGCCGAGGAAAAATTCAGGGTGCATCTACCAATTAAGGTTTCTATCTAAGAAGGCGCTATCAGGAAAAAAAGCAAAAAAAAATCCCCGGCGGGTAAGGCCGAGGAAAAATTCAGGGTGCATCTACCAGTTAAGTCTTCTGGATAAGCTGGGTCTATCAGGAGGAAAAGTCTCTCATACTTGCATGAAGCTTATGACAAGGCAGTTCACATAGCATCCAGTTTTTTGTATATGAGCAGTTGGTTGATATTTGGGGAAATTTTGATCTCTGAAAAATAAGCAAAAAAATCCCCAGTTGGTAAAACTGGGGAGGACATCAGGGTGCATCTACCTATTAAGTGTTCTTGATATGTGGGCAATGTCAGGAGGAAACCCTTCCTGTCTGTGTAAAGAACCGCTGAAGAATTCTAAGATGGTTAGAAAACTCATCTGATTAGCCTGGCGTTGAGCAGGTATCATGGCTTTTACGCTAGAAAAAAGAGGTCATTTGAGGTAAGTATCCCCTAATCCTCTGAATATCTGAGGAAATCATTGGTATCCTGCCAAATTAGGTGAAATGAGCAAATTTATAGTTTATTTACTCTGTGGGCTGTCTCTGATGGGTGGTGGCCTGGTTGGCTGTAGTGCATCGTCTGAGCCGACTGAGCCCGTTGTGAGCGATGACGTCTCAGATGGGGTGGGCGAAGAACGAGACCCTGGGACTTTGAGGCTTTTGTATAGCCGCATTCCGACTACGCTAAACCCTCACCTGGCCAATGGCTATCAAGATTTTGAAGTCGCCCGCATTGTGTATGAACCGCTGGCTAGCTATAACTCAGATGGGGCCCTGGTGCCGATTTTGGCAAACATCGTTCCCAACAAAGAGAACGGGGGAGTGGCCGATGATGGTCGCACGGTGACCTGGCAACTCCGCAAAAATGTGACTTGGTCAGACGGGAAACCTTTTACCGCCGCCGATGTCGTATTTACCTATAAATTTGTCAGTCAGCCTCAGACGGCGGCGGCCACCGCCAAACACTACGAAGACATCGAAAAAGTTGAGGCGGTGGACGACCATACGGTCAAGCTGACCTTTAAGCAACCCACATCCGCCTGGCAACTGCCGTTTACGGGGCAAAACGGCATGATTTTGCCAAAGCATATTTTTGAAAATTATTTGGGTGAAAAAGCCCGTCAGGCCCCAGCCAACCTGCAGCCAGTGGGGACAGGTCCCTATCGATTTATTTCGAGTGCCCAGGGCAAATGGCTGTTTGGCCCCAACGATCGGTACTGGGATGGTCGCCCTCATTTTGAGTTGCTTGAAGTGCAGGGCGGAGTCGCGCCCTACGTGGCCGCGCGGGATGTGCTGAAAACAGGTAAGGCTGATTTTGCCCACAATTTGCAACTGGAGATTGATCAGCTTGAGCCCCTGTCGACAGATGGGGCCGGGTCTTTGGTGACCTCCTTTGGTGCTCAGGTAGAGCGGATCATGATTAACCCCACGGATCCGAATAAAGCCACCCCCGAGGGTGAAAAGTCGAGCGTGCAGTACCCCCACCCCTTTCTGGCCGATCCCGATGTTCGCCAGGCTCTGGACCATGCCATTAACCGCACTGCGATCGCAACCCAACTCTATGGCAGCCTCGGCAAACCTACCTCTCAGCTATTGGTAGCCCCGCCGGAATTTGCCTCCGATAAAATCGCCTACGAATATGCCCCTGATAAAGCCAACGACCTGCTGGACAAAGCTGGTTGGAAAGACACTAACGGCAACGGCATCCGCGATAAAGACGGGGTTGAGATGGAGGTTAAATTTCAAACCTCTGTGAACACAGTACGTCAGCAGACCCAGGCCATGGTCAAGGAAAACTTAGAAGCGGTTGGCATTGCCGTGGATATTGAGCGTGTTCGTATCGATGACTTTTTCTCAGCTAACCCGGCCCAGACCAACAGCATCAATCACTTTTATGCCGATCTGCAAGAATATGCCACCGGCAGTGATACCCCAGATCCAACCATCTACATGAGTTGGTGGACCTGTGATGAAATTGCTAGTCAGGCCAACAATTGGCAAAAGCCTAACAACGCTCGATATTGCAATAAGGCCTACGATGCCCTGTGGAAAGCTGCCAAACGTGAACTCGACCCGGCCCAGCGGGTGGTCTTGTTTAAGAAAATGGATGAGCTATTGGCCCAGGATGTGGCGGTTTTACCCATTGTCCACCGTGCCCTGGTCAACGGTATCCACAATCGCATTACCGGCTATGAAGCCACGGCCTGGGACTTGAGCACCTGGAATATTGCTCAATGGGCCGTGATCGAAGTGCCTGCTGATGACACCTCCCAAGAAGAGGCTGAAGATGCCTTAAATGAAGAGGCTGAAACCCAGGCGGATGATGCCTCGGAACCCGAAAGCCAGTCGTCCCAGGAGTCGGGCTCAGATGAGGTGGAGTGAGGAAGGGAGGAAGGA
>JBCBQD010000041.1:0-28459 GCA_039820425.1 Cyanobacteria bacterium J06635_1 | reverse complement strand
CCTTGACCCCAAGTATCTCAATCGACTCTACGAGAACAAAAGCCAGATTAATGTGGCTTACCAAGCCTCAAGAACATCCTTAATGGACTCAGCCTTAATGGACACAGAGGAAACAGAAGATCCCTAACTGCGGGAGGTTCTGCATTGGGCGCACGCCGTGACGCCCCTAAGGTTAACTGATATCCCATCCAAAATCCAAAATCCAAAATCCCTTGTCTCTTTGGGCAAGGTGACCTTGGCCCCTACGTCTCCTACATCCCCTGCTCCCCCTGCTCCCCTTCGCCCTTCCCCCTTCGTCATGTCTCGCACCTACAAAGCCACCGGTATCAACCTCAAAGCCATGCCGATGGGCGAGTCTGACCGATTAGTGACGGTCTTAACCAAAGAACTGGGCTTGATTCGAGCGATTGCCCCCGGTGCCCGTAAGCACAAATCTCGATTAGGGGGACGCAGCGGTTTATTTGTGATCAATGAGCTACTGCTGACCCGAGGCAAGTCTCTGGACAAGATGGTACAGGCTGAGACCCAACGGTCATTTCCGGCGCTGAGCCGTGACCTGGCTCGATTGACCGCCAGCCAGTATTTAGCGGAGTTAATCCTCTGTGAGGCTGTGAGTGAGCAACCCCAAGAAGCGCTGTTTTATCTGCTGATAGAGCACCTTGAACGACTGGAAACGGCCTCATCTTCGGCGGTGCTGGCCTGTTTGGCCCATGCCACCTTCCATATCTTGGCCCTGGCAGGGGTGGCCCCAGAGCTGCATCGGTGCTGTGTGACCCAGCAGCCCATCACCCCTAATTGGGGTAACCCCGATTGGCGGGTGGGCTTTAGCCTGAGTGCAGGGGGGATTGTTGACCTGGCAGAACTCAGTCGAATAGTGACACCGAGAAGCTTTCGGGTAACTGAGGGAGGCGGTAAACTGGAAATGAACCTTGAGCTAAGTGCCTTTGAACTGTCGCTGTTTCAACAATTGGGTCGTCCAGAGCTTGTGCTAACCCAGGCTGATTCTTTACCATCAGTAGAAGGAGAAAACAGGTCTCCCCATGTGCTTTGGCGACGGATTGAGCGTATTTTGCGTCACTACGCCCAGTATCATTTTGATCGGTCCATTCGCTCTGCGGCGTTGATTGATACCTGCTTTGCCTCACCCGCTTATGCTTCGTGAGTTTGACGATATTCCTGAAAATACAGAGGACGAGGGGGCTCATCTGCCGCTGCTATCTACTAATGACTCAGGTAACGAGCTGCCTCAATCGGGACTGCCACCGTCAACGCCATCGGCGTCAACGCTTGTGCCGGTAGATGCCCAGCCTCTTAACGTCTCAGCCGCAAAAACGGGCCAGAAAACGGGCCAGAAAACGGACCAGAAAACGGACCAGAAAACGGACCAGAAAACAGATTCGATAGATGACGAATTGCCCGTACGCGGATTTTGGCCGGTCCTCCAAAACCGAAATTTTTTGACCCTCTGGAGCGGTCAGGTGTTTTCCCAGATGGCCGATAAGGTTTATCTGGTGTTGATGATTGCGATTATCGCCAGTCAGTATGATGTGCCGGGGCAGTCAATCAGCGGCTGGGTATCTGGCATTATGGTGGCGTTTACGATTCCGGCGGTGCTGTTTGGGTCCCTGGCAGGGGTCTATGTCGATCGGTGGCGCAAGAAGCCAGTGTTGGTCATGACCAACCTGCTGCGGGGTGCCCTGGTCATCATGCTGCCAGGGCTCCTGTGGTTTACCCAGGGCTGGGGCGGGGCTGTCAATTTACCCTTTGGGTTTTGGATTTTGCTGGGGGTGACGTTTTTAGTGTCCACCCTGACGCAGTTTTTTGCCCCGGCAGAGCAGGCGGCGATTCCTTTGATTGTCGAGAAACGAAATTTGCTGTCGGCCAATTCGCTCTATACCACCACGATGATGGCCTCAGTAATTATTGGCTTTGCCGTTGGGGAGCCGCTACTTGCGATCGCAGACACCCTGCTAGCGCCCTTTGACGGCGGCACAGGGCTTGGCAAAAGTATTTTGGTGGGCATTAGCTACGGTCTGGCTGGGGTGATTTTGCTATGGCTACAACCCCATGAAACCCTGAGTGATCGGGCCCCTACCCATGTCTGGGATGACATTAAGGACGGGCTTGCCTATCTGGGTAACCATGCTCGAGTGCGAGGGGCGCTCATCCAGCTAGTGTTGTTGTTTTCAGTGTTTGCGGCGTTAGCCGTCTTGGCCGTTAGGTTGGCGGAGGTGATCCCCGCTATCAAATCATCCCAATTTGGCTTTTTGCTGGCGGCTGGGGGCGTTGGCATGGGGCTGGGGGCAGCCGTGGTGGGCCAGTTTGGCCAGCGCTTTCGACACTATCGCTTAAGTTTGTATGGGGCGTTTGGGATGGCGGCTATGCTCAGCGGGCTGTCGTTTAGCCATGACCACCTGTGGATCACGCTGGGGCTAATTACTGGTTTAGGTTTGTTTGCAGCGATGGTGGGGATTCCAATGCAAACCACCATTCAGGAATATACCCCCGAAGAGATGCGTGGCAAGGTCTTTGGCTTACAAAACAACGTCGTCAACATTGCATTGAGTTTGCCCCTGGCTCTCGCAGGGGTGGCTGAAACTTTTTTGGGTTTGCGGATTGTCTTTGCTTTACTGGCGATCATGGTGGCTTTGGGGGGCGTGTTGACCTGGTCAGTGGTGAATACCCCGGCTTCTCAAGCTGACGGACCCTAGGGGCAGTAAAATCTTGATAATGTTTTAGTCGGTGATGCGCCCCATTACATGCATATAGCGTGGCTTGGTAAAAAAACTCCTTTTTGTGGCAACGTAACCTATGGCCGAGAAATTACCAATGCTCTGCTAGAACGAGGATATCGAGTCACATTTTTACATTTTGCCCAGAGTGATGACTCCTCAGACGATCAGGCTGGCTATGAAGAGGTATCTTTACCCTTTATCTTTAAATCTCAAATTTTGACAGTGCCCTCGTTTCGGTCTGGTCGCAGGCTGGCAGCAGCCTTAAAGAAGCTCAAGCCCGATCTGGTCCACGCCTCGTTGACCTTATCGCCGCTTGACTTTAAGCTGCCCGAGATCTGTCAAGAACTGGGTATTCCGCTGGTGGCGACCTTTCATCCTCCCTTCGACCGCAAGCTGCGTAACTTTACCTCTGGTACCCAGCATTTGGCCTATCAGCTCTACGCACCTTGTCTCGCCAACTACGATCGCGTCATTGTATTTTCTAAGCTGCAGCAAAACTTGTTGGTCAAACTGGGGGTTGGCCCCCATCAGGTGGTGGTCATTCCCAATGGGGTGGACGTTTTCAAATATGCGCCCGGGTTATCGCGCCTCAAGGCAGAGCTTCAGGCAAAACAGCTTTATGTCTACCAGGGCCGACTCGCCATCGAAAAAAATGTAGAATCCTTGCTCAAAGGATGGAAACTCGCCAACATGGGGCCAGAAAACAAGCTGCTGATTGTTGGGAGTGGCCCTTTACAGACGCCTCTTAAAGCAGCCTATGGCTCAGATGACTCGGTTGTTTGGACAGGGTTTGTTGCCAGCGAAGAGCGCCGTATCGAAATTTTACGAGCTGCCGATGCGTTTATTTTGCCGTCCCTGGTTGAGGGGTTGTCGCTGTCGCTGTTAGAGGCGATGTCCTGCGGGACCGCCTGCATTGCTACAGACGCCGGAGCCGATGGTGAAGTGCTGGAAAATGGAGCCGGGATTATTCTTGATACGTACCGGGTTTCAACCCAGTTGCAAACTATTCTGCCGATTCTCCGCGACCATCCCGAGATGTCTTCGTTATTAGGCAGCAAAGCCAGACAGCGGGTACTCGATCGCTATACGCTGAGTAAAAATATTACCCAGCTCGAAAACCTATACGCCACAATTGTGCCCACCAAGGCGCGGGCTTATCTTAGGCAAGGGGTCAGGGGATAGTCAGGGGCGAAAGGGGCTACGCTAGCGTCCTTCCCCTTTCGCCCGTTGGAGCGTTTACGCCAAAACGCCTGCGGGCAAATAGCCCATCTCTTCGAGCTTAGAAAGAATCTGGTCAACGCACTCGTCCACGCTAGAGTTGTGGGTCTCGCAGGTGACCTCAGGGTTGAGGGGCTCTTCGTAGGGGTCGCTGATGCCGGTGAAATTTTTGATTTCGCCAGAGCGTGCCTTTTTATACAACCCTTTTACGTCGCGCTCTTCGCAGACTTCGAGGGGGGCATAGGCATAGACTTCGACAAAGTCGTCAATGCGATCTCGCACTTCTTCGCGCACATTGCGATAGGGTGAAATTGCTGAAACCAGGACGATTACACCGTTGCGGGTCAGCAGGTGGGAGACAAACCCAATCCGACGAATGTTTTCGTCGCGATCTTCTTTGCTAAAGCCCAGACCCTTGGTGAGGTTAGTGCGTACAATATCGCCGTCGAGCACTTCAAGCTTGGTGCCCATGGCCCGCAGCTTTGCCTCGAGTGCCCGAGCAATGGTGGATTTACCAGAACCGCTTAGACCAGTGAACCAAACAGTCACGCCACGATGTTCCATAGTGCTTTATTTATCTCCTAACTGCATGTAAAAACAATCGGTATAAGAATCTGTACAGACTCGTCTAGGGTTGAGACCCTACTATGGGCTTCAAAGTTGCCAATTGAGGTAAATGCTCAGCCCAGATCTGGCTGCTCTATCTTGGCAAAAAGATAGGCGTTTGGGTATATAACTCTGAGATACACATTCTTCAGAGTAACCAATCAATTTGGAAATCCGAAAGATACCCAGTAGTTAAACCCCATCCAAATTACTCTGGAATCTAAGCAAACCTTATCTTTTGTCAGCAACCTTGCCTAAGTTTCAGGATGAGTGGGTCCAGCTTTACCTTGGATTTATATTTAAACTGCCGACGACTTGACGTTAGATGCTTTGAGGGTTGGGTGAGTGCGCGGTGCTGGTGAGTGGTTAAGTGTCTGGTCTTAGGTGTCTGGGTTAACGCTGACCAGGGCAGCAGGGGCCAGGGCTAGCTCGGTTTGGACAGCCTCGCGGCGGCGCTGTCGCTCGGCCAAGAGCTTAGGGCGCAGATAAAGGTTTTCGAGCACCACCGCACCACCCGCTACCCAAGGAGGCACAATTAATGCGCCGATAATGCCTAAAACCTGCGTGCCCCCCAGCACTGCCAGCAGTTGATAGAGGGGATGCACCCCCACCGATGACCCCACCAGTAGGGGGTCCAGGATATAGGTTTCAATATTTTGGATAATCACGTAAAGAATCAGCACCCACAGAAAGGTCCACCCACCCTGGGAGACGGCCACCACCAGGGCCGGGATAGCACCGAGAACAGGGCCGAGAAAGGGAATCAGATTGGTAACGCCTGCGATCGCACCCAAACCTAATGCAAAATCCTGCATGCCGATAAAGCCCAGGCTCACACTGATCACCACCGCCAAAATCGCTGAGACAATCAGTCGCCCCCGAATATAGCCGCCGATGCGCTGGCTGACCGGAGCCACTTGATCGGCCATTCGATCATCCCAGGGCTCGGGCAGCAGTCGGGTAAAATTTTTGACCAGGGTGCGGCTATCGGCCAGCATATAGCCCGACAGAAACACCGCCAAAATCAGGCTAAAGAACCCACCCAAAATACCGGTTGTGAGCCCATAGGAACGAACTAAGAGCTTTTGGCTAGATCGAATGCTCCAGCTAATAATGCTTTGAACGTCAATTACCTGATTAAAAATCTCGGTGGCCAGTTCGGGGCGAGTGTCACTCAGGGTGGCTACCCAAATCTCAGCCTCGGCAATCAGCTTACGCAGTGAGATCGGCACCTGCCTTACCAGCCGCTCTAGCTGCTCAAAAACGGTGGGACCAATCAGTACTCCCACGCCGGTTAGCACCCCAATCAGGGTGAGATAGACCAGCACCGCCGATAGCCACCGGGGCAACCGATATTTTTCGGCCCAATCAACTACGGGGGCAATCGAGGCCGCCAGCACAATCGAAATCATCACCAGCAATAGCAAACTCCTCAGTTGCCAAAGCAGCAGCAGCAAAGGTACGGCCAAAATCACCGTGACCAGGCTACTCATAGAAAGGGTTAAACGCTCTTCGGAGGCCATGGGGCTCGTTTAAGTTCTTAGTTTTTAATTGTAAGTGCGGAACGGGCGAAGGGCGAAGGGTAAAGGGCGAAGGGGGGATTTTGGAAAGGAATGGGGAATGGGGAATGGGGAATGGGGAATGGCGATCAATCTCAGGGCAAGGTCTCCGCGTCCCCGTGTCTCCCCATCTGCGTGTCTTCTTTCCCCATTCGCCCTATAGCCTATCGGGCATGGCTGCGCTAGCGCCCTGTCCCCGTCTCCCCGTCCTAACCAGAACGTTTTTGCTCAAATGGACACCCTAAGTTTGCCTAAAGCGTATAAATAAACTCATCTGCCAGGATCCCCGGTGTCCAAATGCCGCCCAGTTGTCGCTGGTTATAGGTATCTACGTTAGGGATAAAGTCCTGAAACTCGGTGAGGTCGATTAAGGTTTGGCCAAAAAAACGATAGAAGCTATCGTCAAATCGCAGATTCTCGATGGGGCCGACAATTTCGCCCTGTTCGACCCAAAAACAGGCATAGCGAGTCATGCCGGTGATACGTCCGTTGGGGTGATCGCTCCAGTTTAAATAGTGCAGGTTAGACAGATAGAGCCCGGTGCCGATACGGCTCAAGATATTGTCGGAGGATAGGGCTCCAGGGCCAATTTCGGGGGCTCTCAGGGTTTCATCGGGTTCTGCGTGGTTGGAGGGTTTGCCGTATTCTTTGGCACTGCGGGAGCTGACCAGGCTATTAGCCAGCCTGCCCTCAGCGATGATCGGGAGTTGGGCTGGGGTGACTTCTCCCAGACTATTAAACCGGGGTACGCCGGTTCGTTTGAAATTTTCAGTGAGGGAAAATTTCGGAGAGAGCAGACGGTCTCCGCGTTGCAAAAAGCCGAGGGCGCTGTTGCCCTGCTGCAGATCGGCCTCACTCACGCCGCCCCAGGAAAACATATGTAAAATCTCGGCGACCGCAGCCGGGGCCAGGTAGGTGCGATATTCTCCTGGGTCAATCTGGCAAGGGGGTCTGCCTAGCATTGCGAGTTGGGCCTTAGTGGTCGCAATTTTATCCAGGTAGCTGGACGGGTCCCACTCGTGACCTGCGACGGTGCCTTTGACGGCCTGTCCATTGGCATCAAACAGAGAGTAGTCGAGGGTATAAGCGGTGGTCTCAAACCAGTGGCGCTGACCGGCTGAATCGGCATAGCCCCGATAGGAGAGCCCCCCGGCATAAATCCCAGCAAAGTCAATATTCGCCACAGGGGGTAACAAGGTGGATGCGATCGCATCACTCCTCAATAACTCCCCCACACAGGTTTCGTGGCTCTGGGCCGAGCCGGTTGGCAGTACCACATACGGGTCAACCGGCAGCTGGGGCAGGGAGGCTTGCAAATCGACCAGGGCATTTTTGAGCAAGGGCCAATCTGCCTCAAACTGGCCCGTAAAGGGCACGCTGCTTTGGCAGGTACGATCGGCGGTCATCAAGGTTAGATGCAACTGCCCATCTTGCACCAACCCCGTTTGCCGCACCCGAGCCCGGTTAAAGCGCACAAACTGGCTGACTTCTCCGGTAAAGGTGAGGGTAAAGTGCTCGGTGTTGTGAAGGCTCAGTGCGATCGCGTCGGCAAGCTGTCCAAAGACGGCTTCGTAAGGAGGCAGGATCATACTGCCCCTCCAAAAACTTCAATATTCTCAAAGGCACACACTGGGGCCGCGTGACCCACCCGGATCAGCTGATTGGGCTCCCCTTTGCCACAAAATGGGGTGCCATAGACTTCCCAGGTGTTGTGATCGCCCACCTGGGCGAGGCTATGCCAAAACTGGGGGGTGGTTGATCGATAGTTAGGATTTTTGAGGGTCTGGGTCAGGCGGCCATTCTCAATTAGCCTGGCGTATTCGCAGCCAAACTGGAATTTGTGGCGCTGATCGTCAATTGACCACGAGCGATTGGTTTCCATATAGACGCCTGACTCGATGTTGCCAATCAGCTCCTCAAAGGCGGTCTCCCCAGGTTCTAGATTGATATTGGCCATCCGGTCAATGGCGGGTCGATTCCAGGCACAGGCCCGAGCCGTGGCGACCCCTGGCACGCCCCCCAACCGGGTCTGGCTTTCGAGACTGCCCAGACCCCGCTCTAGCTGCCCTTGATAAATTAAATAATCTCGCGTAGCGGGGGTGCCCGTATCGTCAAAGCCGTAACTGGCCAGCTCTCCGGTCACGGTGGGGTCAAAGGTGACATTCATCAAGGGTGACCCGTAGGCCAGGGAGCCAAAGTCGGCGGGTTGCACAAAGCTACCCCCGGCGTAGTTACGCTCGTCCCCGAGAATGCGATCGAGTTCCAGGGGGTGTCCCACGCTTTCATGCAGTTGCAGCATCATCTGGTCGGGGGCCAACACTAGCGTTGTGGCCCCCGTGGGGCAGTCCGGCGCACTTAACAGTTCCACCGCCTGTTCACCTACCGTCTGCACTCGCTGCCACAGGGCAGGGGCCGCCAACAGTTCGCCGCCCCCTTGGTAGCTGTGGGCTAGATAGCCGTGGTCACTGCGCATCTGGGTCGCGCCGTTGGCCTGGGCAATGGCCCCAAAGTGAGTTTCGACCAGCAGCGTCTTTTGATAAGTCTCAGAGCCGTTGGTGCTAGCAAACCAGGACTCGATTTCATGGGTCAGCGCCAGGGCATTGGTCTGCACAATCTGGCTAGAAACCCGCAACTCTTTGGAAACTTGCAGCAGTACATCGTTGATGTCCGCCGCCGTGAGTATAGATAGCGGTGTTTGATAGGGGGCAACATACTCCCCCATCGCTTTGGGCCTCACCGTCGTTGTAAATTGATGAATTGCCCACTGGCTGGCCGCCACAGCTTGACCATAGGCCTGCTGAGCCGCCGACCTTAGTCCGACGGGGGTCAACACGTTCGTAGCGCAATAGCCAAACTGCCCCTGGGCCAAAACCTCCACCATCGCCCCCTGACTCAGGGTTTTACCATTGTAAGCCGGGTGACCATCCCGCACCGCCCGCTTGGTACTGGTCTCTTTAAGAACCCGAATACCCACCCAGTCGGCAGGCAAATCCAGCGTTGGCAGGGTTTCTGACAGCAGATTCAGCATAGATAACAGATGCAGCCTAAAGTTTCCCGAACAGCGCCTGATCGCTTGTCCGATTTTGTGCGCTTACTTACCAATTCCCTCGGAGAGGGGTCAGACCATCATCGGCAAGATTACGGAGACTTACTGTACCATTTAAACTTTGGGTCACTTTATCTTGCTTTTAAAAGGAAAAAGCGATATTTTTGTTTTCTTTTAAAGCTAAAATACGGATAAATTCTTTCTATTAAAATGTGAAGTGTTGGATAAACTTGATTCAAAAATTTTGAAAAACCTTACATCAGATGGTCGCGTCACCTGGTCTGATCTGGCCAGCGCATGTGGCGTCTCCGCGCCCGCGATTGCCGATCGTGTCCGTCGGTTAGAAAAACGCGGCATTATTGCAGGCTATACCGTTCAGCTATCGGCCAGGTATTTGGGCTACGACATCACAGCCTTTGTCGCGGTGAGTTTGGAGCGCCCCCATCACCGTCAGAGCTTTTTGGACTACGTGCAGGCCACCCCTGAAATTCAGGAATGTCATCACGTGACGGGGGAGGGGGATTATCTACTCAAGGTGCGCTGTCGCAATACGACGGAGTTGGAGCAGATTATCAGCGAGCAGATTAAAGGATTGGCCGGAGTGGTGCAAACGCGGACGTCAATTGCGCTCTCGACTATTAAAGAAGGCATCACGTTGCCGGTTTGAGGGGCGAAGGGCGAAAACGGAGGCATCTATGCTGTTTTTGAAAGGAATTTTGCTGGGGTTTGCGATCGCAGCCCCGGTCGGCCCCATTGGCGTATTATGCATCCGGCGGACCCTGGTCTATGGGCGATTGAGCGGTTTGCTCTCGGGGTTGGGGGCGGCCACGGCGGATGGTGTTTACGGGGGCATTGCTGCCTTTGGGTTGGCGCTGGTGTCTGATTTCTTAGTCAATCAGTCGAGCTGGCTGCGGATCATCGGTGGATTGTTTCTCTGCTACTTAGGGATGACAACTTTCTTAGCAAAACCGGCGAGTGAGGCAGCTCCGACAACGAAAACAGGGCTTTTGGGGGCGTACTTATCTACGGTCATCTTGACGCTAACGAACCCAGCGACTATCCTCTCTTTTGTTCTGATCTTTGCCGGATTTGCACCTGCCGATCTGGGCTATGGGCAAGCGGCCATTCTGGTGAGCGGCGTCTTTTTGGGGTCGGCCCTATGGTGGGTCTTCCTGAGTGGAGGCGTTTCAATGTTTCGACGATGGCTAACACCTGAGCGGCTCAGGTGGCTCAATCGCTTTTTTGGCTTACTCATTTTAGGGTTCGGTATCGTCGCTTTGAGTTTAAGAGGGTGAGGCTTGTTTAAGAAACTTGCTAAGAAGCTTAAGAAATACCGCGTTCCTCTGGTAAGTCTGCTACTAGGCTGCTGGCTGGCTGGGCAAATGTCGGGCGCGATAGCCTTTGCAGGCCGATCTTCGACCCTCGCACGCTACCCACTACCCACTACCCACCACCCACTACCCACTACCCACCACCCACTACCCACTACCCTCCTCGCCCAGGCCAACCCCCAAAACCAATCCGTAGACGACCTCAAAAAAAAGCAAGAAGCCATCGACGATCAGCGCGAAAGCATCACCGAAGAACGTCAGCGCATTGAAAATCTTGAAAATGCTGCCGAACAGCGACTAGACGGCCTACAAGATACGATTCAGACCACCAGCTATCGCATCGAAGAAACCGAATACCGCATCCAGCGCTCAGAGCAGGAGCTAAAGGCATTAGAAACTAAGCTAATCCGGGCCCAGCAAGAATATGATCAAGTCCGCACGGCGGCGGTCGGTCGCCTGCAATTTATGCAACGTCAGCAAAGCAGTGAGGGGTGGGCTGTCTTGCTGCAAAGCAAGGATCTCAACGAGTTTTTAGACCGACGCTATCAGCTTAAGCGCGTCTATGAATCCGATCGCGCCTTCTTGAGCGATCTCAAAGCCAGGTCCGACGAACTGGTTCGCCAGCAGCAGAGCGTCGAAGCTCAGAAAAACTCCATTGCCCTGCTTCGTCAACAACTGCTGGCTCAACGCGATCAGTTCTCAGCCCAGGCCCAGCAACAAACCCAGTTGATCGGTCGCCTCCAGGAAAACCGCTCTGCCCTCCAGGCCGCCGAGGCCCAACTGGCTAAAGACTCCGAAAGCCTGGGGACTTTGATCCGTCAGAAAGTCGCCGCCACCACGGGGGGCATTGTCGGCACCGGACAGATGATTTTCCCAACTGCAGGCAGTATCACGAGCCGCTTTGGCACTCGCGTCCACCCGGTACTCGGCTATCGACGCTTCCATGCCGGTGTCGACTTTGGGGCCAGCCACGGCACCACGATTATCGCCGCAGACTCAGGCCGGGTCATTTTTTCGGGCTGGTATGGCGGCTATGGCAACGCAGTCATCGTCGATCACGGTGGTGGGTTGACCAGTCTCTACGGACACGCCAGCAAACTCCTGGTCAGCGAAGGTCAATCCGTCCAGCAAGGACAAGCGATCGCAAAGGTGGGCTCCACGGGCCTATCAACCGGCCCCCACCTTCATTTTGAGGTGCGTCGCAATGGCAGCCCGGTAAACCCCATGGAGTTTCTGTAGAATATAGAGCGGCCTTTTTCTCTGCCGACGACGAAGCTGCTTGGAGTACCCGTAGATGGCCTTTGAATTGAATCGCCAATGGCTTGGGCAGCCTCTGGTGCAAATTTGTCTGGCGGCGATTACTCTATGGGGCTTTGCGGTGCCTGCGATCGCAGATGAATCAGCCGATGCAGATTTAACAGACGCCGCCAACTCTGCTGAATCTATCGGGGATACCCTGACACTGCCGCCTGATACGGTTGAACAAAGCCCGGTGTTACAACAATGGCAACGGTCTGTCCCGGATGTGCTGGACGACATTCGCAACGACCCCAGCTTTAAGACCCGACTGCGCTCAGGCTACACCCAATTTCCCTCGACGAATCAATCCAGCGGCATCATGGTTGGGGTCGAAGACTGGTTTATTCGAGAGACACCCCTTACCCTCAATGCCGACTACCACCGTAACTTTGACGGCAACCGCGAAGCTTTTGGGGCCACCGTGCGTTACTACGTTTTGCCCCTAGGGGGCTACGTCAATGCCGCCCCCCTGGTGGGCTACAGAAATTTTGAAACCCCAGACTACACAGCGGATGGCCTCAACTATGGCTTTCATATCAAGGTGATTCCCTCTCGGGGCGGCGGGGCCGACTTTGGCTACACCCAAACCTGGACCACCGGCAGCGATGCGGTGAGAACCACCCAGCTTGGGTTTGGCTATGCCATCACCCGCGACCTGCGCGTCGCCACCGACATCGAATGGCAGTTTGGCCCCGGCGAAACCGACAGCCGCGTGGGGATTGGGGTGGAGTGGGTGCCGTAAATGACGTTATCTAAAGCTGGTCATCATGCCCTAGCGCTCGAAGGCCCTCACCCCAGCCCTTTCCCAATCATGGGCTACCGTGTACACACATCTCGAAGAAGAGCCCAAAATCCTGCATGCCCCCCCTTAGTCCCCCCTTGGTAAGGGGGGAAACTTTGATCCTCCCCCTTACCAACTACCGTATACACATAAGTCGGAGAACATAGCCACATCCCAAAAGCCCTCATCCCCCCGCCCCTTCTCCCAGATTTGGGAGAAGGGGAGTGAAACCTTCTTCAGGCATAGCTTCCAGACATTATTGAATCTATTTGGAGAAGGTAAACCCCTGGGCTCAAAGTCCTTCTCCCAAAATTGGGAGAAGGATTTAGGATGAGGGCAAAGTCGAGGCCTAGAGCTACTTTCCAGCATTATCTTCTAGATGTGTATACACAGTAGCCCTTACCAAGGGGGGGCTAGAGGGGGTGAGGCAGCCGCAAACGCTAGTTTCCAGCACTTGTGTGTACACAGTAGCAATCATGGGAGAGGGAGCCAGGAACAACATCACTTACTTGAGAATCAAAACCGGACAAGGGGACAATCTCACCACTCGCTCAGCCACCGAACCCAGTAAAAAACGACTGACCCCTTTGCGTCCGTGGGAAGGCATGACAATCAAATCTGCCTCTGTCTCTTTGGCATAGTCGACAATTTTCGTAGTCGGGTCGCCGATAGCCACCTCAATTTGAACCCCCTCATATCCGATTTCACTGAGCTTATTGTGCAGAAATTCTCGCACTTTTTGCTTTCGTTCATCATCACTCAGTGTATCCCACATCGCGGCAGGGTCGGCAGGGTGCAGCGGCGAAAGCACATGAATTAACTTCAAACATGAGAGATTTTCAACATATTCTTTGGCCGGGGCAATCGCCTGATAAGAAAGGTCAGAAAAATCAATCGGAATGAGAACAGATTTCTTTTTAAGCCAGCTCATGAGTTATCTCCGCTTATTTCAAAATAGTTTCTCTGGCGGGCTGGGACTCTGGCAGCATTTCCCCCGACTTGAGACGAGACATATAACCATTGAGCTCCTTCGCGATCAGCCCGGACATTAAAAAGCAGCCCAACAGATTTGGCAATGACATCGCGAGGGCCATAATATCGCTGAAATCGAGAACAGGACCCAGGTTCACCACCGTACCTACAAACACACAGAACAAAAATATACCTTTGTAGATATTAACGGTGCTATCCCCAAAGAGATAGGCCCAAGACTGTTGACCGTAATAACTCCAGGAGATCATGGTCGAAATCGCGAACAGAAACCCAGCAACCGCAATCACATAGGGAAACCAGCTAATCACCGTTTCGAAAGAGGCCGCAGAAAGCTGTGCACCATTCAGGTCTACGGCGGTGGGGTCGGCATAAACCCCAGTCAGGACAATCACAATCGCGGTCAGGTTGCAGATAAACATGGTATCAATAAAAGGCTCTAGCAGGGCAACGATGCCCTCCCTGATTGGCTCATCTGTTTTTGCGGCAGAGTGGGCAATGGCCGCTGACCCCAACCCGGCTTCATTGGAGAAAGCAGCCCGCTGAAACCCAATCACAAGCGCCCCAATGGCTCCGCCAGCAAGGGCTTCTGGGTTAAATGCAGTGCCAATGATGGTGCCAATTGCGCCTGGAATCTCAGGCAGTTTGACCAGCATCACCCAAAAACAGGCTAAGGCATAAATCACCGCCATGGCAGGCACAAGCACCCCCGCCACCGCCCCAATTCGCTCAATGCCCCCTAGGATGACCAAACCCACAATCAGCGCCAAAAAAATGCCAAACAACCAGCTCAGATTGGTTAGGAACGGCAAGACATTAGAGACGGCGGCAAAGGCTTGGTTGGCCTGAAACATGTTGCCAATGCCCAAACTGCCGATGGCGCAAAGCACCGCAAAGATCACGGCCAAGGCTTTACCGACCGGAGCCATACCCATGGCCGACAAGCCCCGAGACAGATAATACATGGGCCCTCCGCCAACGGTGCCATCTGGCTTAATTACCCGATATTTTTGACCGAGGGTGCACTCGGCAAATTTACTCGACATGCCCAAGAACCCTGCCATGGTCATCCAAAACGCAGCGCCTGGGCCGCCTAACCGAATTGCGATCGCAACCCCAGCAATATTCCCAATCCCGACCGTGCCAGACAAGGCAGCTGCCAGCGCCTGAAAGTGAGAGACATCCCCCTCGTCTTCGTCACTGTCGTATTTTCCCATCACTACATCAATGGCGTGCTTAAAAGCGCGCACATTAATAAATTTCAACCGGAAGGTAAAAAAGATCGCTCCTACCACCAGCCAAAGAACAATAAAGGGCATCCCATTTTCACCCCCAATCTTGAAATAAAAGATCAGGTTGAGAACGTCTACCACGCTTTGGACAGCCGCTTCAATCGATCCTAGAAAACCAACCGGGGCCGCGTCTTCTTGGGCGAAGGCAACCTGGGGCAGCAAAATCGTCAAAAACACGAGCCCATAAAAATAGTACCTGAGCCTAAACAACGTTTTGTTCATGAGGTTTCTCACTCCAAATGAAAGGTTGATTTGAAAGCAGTTAAGGAGCAGCGCAAAAAATAAAAATACTGGCCAGAGAAGGGGTGAGGCTTCGACAGTGAGTTCAGCCGAACCGCGCTCAGCCGCCTCAGTAGCCCGGCAAAGCAAAAATGGCATCGTAGAGCGTCTCGGCCAAATGATCGGCCTCTTCGCGGGTTATCACCAAAGGGGGACATAAAATCAGGACGTTGGTAAAGCCCGGAATAGTGTTGGTGTTGCGGCCAATGATCACCTGTTTATCCAGGCAATACTGAGTCACCGAAGCCATCGCAGCACTCTCAAGAGGCGTTTTGCTAACCTTATCTTTTACCAACTCCACCCCTAGCAACAGCCCCTTACCTCTGACATCCCCTACGTTGGGATGGTCTAGCAACCGTTGCAACTTGCCCAACAGATATGCGCCCATCTCCGCTGCTCGGTCACACAGACTTTCTCGCTCCAAGATTTCAATACTTCTCAGGCCGACAGCCGCACAGACGGGGGTGCCGCCATAGGTGGTAATGTGACGGAAGTGACTGTCGCTGCCGGGGTCATCTAGAAAGGCTTCAAAGATGGATTGTTTGACCACCGTCGCTGAGAGGGGCATATAGCCACTGGTCAACCCTTTTGCAAAGGTGATGATGTCAGGCTGGACCCCCCAGTGTTGGTGCCCAAACATCTGGCCAGTGCGGCCAAAGCCGTTGACGACTTCGTCATAGATCAGGAGAATGCCGGTGCGATCGCACATCTCTCGTACTCCCCGCAAATAGCCATCTGGCGGTACAATTACCCCGCCCCCTGAGATAATCGGCTCCACAATCACCGCCGCAACAGATTCAGCCCCCTCATAGCGAATCGTCTGCTCCAGTTCCCTTAGACAGGCGGCATTGTATGCCGCCTCTGATTGCCCATCGCCAAACCGATAGGGGTAAGGCGGGCTGACATGGAGAAAACCTGGCACCAGTGGCTCATACTTAAGCTTGCGTTCGGCCTGGGCCGTGGCACTCAAGGCCCCCATGGTGTGGCCATGATAGCCTCGATACCGAGAAATGATTTTATAGCGAGGCCCTGACCCAGCCGGGGCCGTTTGAGCATGGTATTGACGGGCAATTTTAAAGGCTGTTTCATTCGCCTCTGACCCACTCGTCGAGAAGAACACCTTACCCGGATAGCCCAGCAGCGCTAGCAGTTTATGGGCCAGCCGAATCCCGGGCTCGTGACTCATGGTGAGCGGGAAATAGGCCAAATCTACCATCTGCTCATAGGCCACTTCTGCCAGTTCCTGACGGCCATAGCCGATATTGACGCACCACAATCCAGAGATACCATCGAAATACTCTATGCCGTTTGTATCCGTGACATAGCAGCCCACCCCTTGCGCCATGCACTTAGGCGGCTTTTTAGAGAACGGCTTATGTTGTACCAAAGGATGCCAGAGTGACTCAGCATCCATCTTACCTAGATCAGCTTTCTCTGGACTCAAACTCGCAACCATAAAAAAGATTCCCAAAGTGAAAGAGCGCGTTTCAAAAACCTAAATTGCTGTCGTCATGAAGTGATTTTATGCAGCTATTTCAAATACAATAAAATTACTTTATAGACCTCTGCTGTATCTTTATATACGATCTAATTAAAGCTGCTTAATAAAGCAATAAAATTCCAATGAAATCTAAATTTTTATATTTTGTTTGTCAAAAAAATGGCATGGTAAAATAATGTAAAAATTCATATTTTTCTAACTATGGTGCTTTTAAGATTTAATTTTATAGACTAGAGTTCTGATCGACTGAAAGAAGTTATAAAACCTACGATTAAATTTCAATTAGCGACTAGAAGTCATCTCTGCTCATACAAAATCGTCCTGAGCCGATTAGAGAAAACCTCCTTGAAAGACCTATTCTGCGCAGACAAACTTTGTGTAGATAGGGGTGGTTTTTAACCAGCCAACTAAAATTTTTTCAGGCAAACAGATTCTAGTCATGACTGAATTCCCAGAATGATAAGTCGCACGCCAATCATTGCTAATATCCCAGTAATGACTTTCCGAAAAATTTTAGGATCAAATGATTTTGCGAAGGTAACGCCCAAAAATAATCCCAATATCAAACTAGGGATAGCCATTAAGAATTGATAAATAATATCCCTTGAAATTCGATTTTGAAGGCCATGACCTAAAACAACAATCGCAACACTCACCCAGAAAAAACTCGTGAGATTCCCTTTAAAGGTTTCTTGAGACCAGCGCTGACTACTGCCATACAAAATAATTGGGGGGCCAGGCAGGTTAAAACTGCCCAGCAAAACTCCTGATAAGAACCCAGCCCCGTAGGCCCACAACTTGGACTTCACAATAGGCACCATCGGACTGGCTAGAGAATAGATTGCGTAGGTGACAATGATCAGACCTAACGTAATCAGCATCCAGGTTGCTGGCAGATAGCCCAGGGCGAGAAAACCAATCGGAATCCCTAACACTGAGCCGGTTAGCAAGGTTGTTACCACTTTGCGATCAAAAGATTGTCGGTAGTAGATGCACAAAATCAGGTTGTTGGTCAGAGTGGTCAGGGCGACCAGGGGTGCGGCCATCTGGATACTGGTTAATCCAGACAAAATCGGCATGGCAATGAGTGCAAAACCAAAGCCTGCCACCCCTTGGATAAACGCCGCGCCAAACGTGGTGATGACAATGATGAGTTCTATCGTCATGTCGATCTCCGGTGAACGTGACCGACGGAAGCTTGATCGGTCGGCATGACAAATATTTCGCTCATGTTAACGTGGGCAGGGCGCGTAACCGCAAACAAAATCGTGTCAGCAATGTCATCTGGCGTGAGCGGTGTCATTCCCTTGTAGACAGACTGAGCGCGATCATTATCGCCATGAAATCGCACTTGGCTAAACTCGGTTTCGACTAGCCCTGGCTCAATATTTGTCACCCGCACAGGGGTACCCAACAGATCTATTTTCAAACCTTCAGAGAGAGACTTCACGGCCGCTTTGGTAGCGCAATAAACACTCCCGCCCGGGTAAGTCTGTCGTGCCGCAATAGACCCAATATTCACCACATGGCCCCGCCCCTGGGCCACCATACCCGGGACAACCGCACGGGTAATATAGAGTAGCCCTTTGATATTAGTATCAATCATTTCTTCCCAATCCTGGATAGGAGACTCATACTGCTTGTCAAGCCCTCGGCTGAGGCCAGCGTTGTTAATCAGCACGTCAATGGGTTGCCAGTTAGTCGGAAGGCCCTCAATGGCTCTCGTCACAGCAGTGTAATTTTGTACATCCAGAGACAGCAGTTGCGTCTGGGTTTGATGGTGTTTCTGCAATTTGTCTGATAAAGCTTGCAGTTTCTCCTGACGACGAGCGGCAAGAATGAGTCGTGCCCCCGCCTGGGCAAAAAAATGGGCACAGGACGCGCCAATACCGCTGCTAGCTCCGGTAATCAGAACAACTTGGTTGGCTAGGGGAGGTGTTGTCATAAAGCTGAATTAACTCCTTATGTCGAGATTTATCGGCTAAAACTGTCATCCAGATACTCCCCCCCTTCCGCCCGAAAGGGCAGCCTGTCTTGGTATACCCTTACGACCACTTTGCTTTTGAGCCTGCCAGAGTAGCCCCTAGAGAACCCCTCTGGAAAGCATGTCATGCAAGGCAAACTAAAGGGGTCGCCTGCGACGAACCCAGAGGTATTCTTCCCACAAGAAATCCTCAGCGTCCTCACTCTGAAGTCCAGACTTGTCTACCCGCCCCACATTGCTCGGCAGAAGCAAGTTTGAGCCCCAGAAGACTCCCTTGAAAAAGTGTACAAATATGAACAGATGGAGGCAGAAGCTTAGCAGATACTCACTCAGATCCAGTACCTGCGCTCTCGAGGCCGACAGCTAAAAACCAATCCAATGCGTCTCAAATACAATATCCAAGGCCACAATCGGGAGCACGCCTTAAACAGTTAGGATAAAAAAACAGTCATCCCATTTAGGATAGGACTGTACAACACCCTAAAAGCTGAGCGTATTGAAAAGGTCACGTAGGCTTACGAAATCACTGCAGTATAGGGCGAACCCACACCATTCCATTTGAGCAAATGCTTGTGAAGCCGTCCCTCTTTTGTGTTCAAGTTAGAGGGCACATGACCTGGGCTTAAGGATGAAAAGTAGATAGATAGCACTAGCATCTTTCAAGGCCTAGGTTGCATTTCTTCAATATCGCAAAGGTAGCAAGAGATAGATTGATGTTTTGTATACTGGTCTACACTATTGATGAATTTTCCAGTTTGTTATGGGCAGCCCATAAATGTTGATAACCATTGTCCCATTCAGTTGATCAATGATGAGAATTAGTGATAGTGTTCTGTTGTCAGCACGCGATGGGGCAGGTAGGTTTCCCCACAGTTCTACCTCAAAATTCAGTGCGTCACGGCATTTCACGTCACGGTATATATTCACACATTGCAAGTTTTTGAACTGTACATCCTGGTAGGGGATACGCGATCAAATCGTCTATCAAACCGCTGGGGCAAAAGACCATAGCCTAAGGGGGGCGGTCTTGCGAGTGTTCCGCTAGGGAGCCTTGATGGCAGATATTCCCACTGGTGGAATGTTATTTAATCGCGGCTCCTTAACAACAGAATTAAACCAAAATCTTTAACCACGTGGAGGTTAATACACCATGAAAATTGGACTGCCCAAGGAGATCAAGGATCAGGAATTTCGAGTTGGGCTAACGCCTGCGAGTGTGCAGGCATTATGTAATAGAGGCCACCAGGTGATCGTGGAAGAAGGGGCGGGTCTGGGGGCTGGGTTTACCAATGCAGAATATGCTGCGGCTGGGGCAACCCTGGTGTCAGATCCTGCGATCGCATGGGCTCAAGCCATGGTCGTCAAGGTTAAAGAGCCTCAACCCACTGAATATGGCTATTTCCGAGATGACCTGTTGTTATTTACCTATCTCCATTTAGCGGCAGAACCGACATTAACGAAAGCCCTGATGGCCAGCGGGATCACTGCGATCGCCTATGAAACCGTAATGACAACGGACGGTAAATTACCCCTGTTAACCCCGATGAGTATTATTGCAGGCCGGTTGTCTGTGCAGTTTGGGGCCCGCTATCTAGAAAAACAGCAGGGCGGTCGTGGCGTACTGCTTGGCGGCGTACCCGGTGTGCAACCAGGCCGTGTGGTGATTTTAGGGGGTGGCATCGTCGGGACAGAAGCGGCTCGGATTGCGGTGGGCATGGGCGCTCACGTACAGATTTTAGAGATTAACCTTGACCGTCTCGCCTACCTGGAAACCCTGTTTGGCTCCCGCGTAGAGTTGCTGTATAGTACGACCGCTCAAATCGAGCGAACGGTCCCCCATGCTGATTTGCTGATTGGTGCGGTTTTGGTGCCAGGTCGCAAGGCTCCCACCCTCGTCAAGCAGGACTTGGTGGCTAAGATGCGCCCTGGGTCAGTGATGATTGATGTGGCGGTTGATCAAGGCGGTTGCATCGAGACGCTGAGGCCGACCTCCCATAGTCAGCCCACCTATATTGAATCAGGGGTCGTTCACTTTGGCGTCCCCAACATGCCGGGGGCAACGCCTTGGACTGCTACCCAGGCCTTGAACAACAGTACACTCCCCTATGTCCTCAAGTTGGCCGACCATGGGCAGGATGCGTTAAAGGAAGACTCCGCTTTGGCTCAGGGGTTAAATATCGCCAGGGGGAAAATTGTTCATCCCGCCGTCCAGGAGATCTTTCCATCCGTGTTGCAAACCTGATGTGAGTCAGTACTTGTCACAATTATTGTCGGGACAGGAAGAGAGATGTCTAAAAACACCCTCGCAACTGCCCTGCCAAAATCGCCGCCTGGGTACGATCCCTGAGTTGCAAACGACTCAACAGGTTTGTCACATGGTTCTTCACCGTCCCCTCCGAGAGATAAAGCGCCTGGGCGATTTCTCGATTGCTGGCCCCCTGACCAATCAGCTGCAAGACCTCTTTCTCACGGGGCGTCAGGTGCCAAAACCCGTCGGGTATCTCCACTGGCTCAGGGGTTGGGGCTGGCCTAGCCGCCATCATTTTCTGGATAATCCCTGGCCCAAACTGACTGTACCCCTTTGCCACAGCCCGAATCGCATCGGCAAGTTCTTCTGAGGGCGTATCCTTGAGCAGGTAACCCTTGGCCCCCATCTGCATCGCCTGCATAATCAGCTCGTCATCGTCAAAGGTGGTCAGCACCAATACCTTTATCGTCGGATATTGCTGAGTGACCTGGGCCGTGGCCGCCACCCCATCCATCACCGGCATACGCATATCCATCAGCACCACCTCTGGTAGCTGATCGCCATCGCTCAGTGTCTGAATCAACGCCAGTGCTGTCTCGCCGTTGTCAGCGTCCCCCACCACGTCAAGATCAGCCTCTAGCTCCAACAGAGCCCTAAGCCCTTGGCGGATAATGCTTTGATCGTCAACTATGAGGACTCGAATCATGATGGTTTCTTTGGGGCATAAGTTGGGGCTAGGAGATAGGAGATAGGAGACAGGAGCTAGGAGCTAGTGGGCATTGGCAAACTCACTGATAGACGACTACCGTGTCCTGGTTGACTGTCCAGATTAAAGACGCCTCCCACGGATTCGGTTCGTTCCCGAATGCCTTGTAGGCCATAGCCTGTGGATGTGTGGGCGGGGTCAAAGCCGCGGCCATCGTCTTCTAAGGTCAATAGCAGCGTCTGGGCGTGGGTTGCGATCTGTACCTTAACCTGAGTGGCGTTGGCATGTTTGACTATGTTGGTCAATCCCTCCTGCAAAATCCGATAGAGGGCCACCCTCAGCGGGCCAGGCAGTTCCTGGTCTGGTAGTTGAATGTCATGTCTCAGGCTTAGGCTGGTGGCTTGCTGGACGTTCTCGAGAAGCGTATTGATGGCTACTGCCAAGGACTGCCCTTGCAGCGCATCAACTCGCAGGGCCGCAACCGATTGGCGCACATCTCGCAGGGCGACCGAGCCCAGTCGTTTGGCCTCAACCAGAAAGCCTTGCGATCGCACCGGATCTCTCTGGGCCAGTTTAAGCGCCCCCTCCAGCTGAATATTCAGCGCCGTCAGGGAATGGCCTAGCGAATCATGAATCTCTCGAGCAATGCGGCTACGCTCTTGAGCCATGGCCAATCGCTCGATCTCTCGAGAAGATCTTTTTAGTTGTTCATTGGCGCGGCGCAAATCTTCTTGACTTTGTCTCTCGGTCAACAGTGCATTGATCAGCAACAACACAAATACCAGTGTCAAACCAAATAAAAAGACCAGGTTAAGTTGCACATTCACGATGATGCCCCCTAGTCGTCGGGCTGCTCGAGGGGGCAATGCTGAAGAGATCAGCTGGATGCGCATTCGTAGGGCAATCATAAACAATAAAAAAGAAAACCCTGTTGTGGCAATTCGCCCGGGCAGCCCAAACATAAAGCAGCTGCGGATCACCAGCACCAGATACATAAACGGAAACAGCCGCCCTCCGGATAACCCCACCAACGACGTCACCCCAATCAGCAATACTTGCAACGTGACATGCCCTAGCCGAGGGATTAACCGCCCTGTGGGTAAATAAAGCCCCAGCAGCCCAAATAGAAAAATGCAGCTTAGTGACACCAGCGGAAACTGGGGCAGTAGCAACTGTAAGCCAGAGGGACCTGGCGGTGGCGGTGGGTTGGGGGTGAGGAAACCGGTGATTGCGATCGCAAGTAGCGCCCACTCGAGGTACAGCAAAAACCGGAAAGGGTGGTTTTGGAATTGAATGGGACGAGGCATGGGGAAGGGCGAGGGGCGAAGGGCGGAGGGGAGATAGGGAAGGTGGGGGAGATGGGGAGGGGGAACGCAGGGGCACGGAAAAGTTGAATCAATAATTTGTAGGGGCAATCCCTTGTGGTTGCCCTGCGGTATTGGTTGGTAGGATTGTACCCTTATCTCATTTTTAACTTTTAGCCTTCAACTCAACCCGTGACGAAAGTCATGGTTTCACTCGTGACCTTTGCCAGCAGTCAATCAGAGGGTTAGCCGCCTACGATGAAATCATCCTACACATAGAAATTGCGATGAAGCTCAACTTACGTGCATTAATCACCGGTAGCATTGCACTGGCAACCCTAGTGGCTTTGCCAGCGATGCTCAAAGCATCCCCATCTCATGCCTTACCCCCCCAGGCGATCGAGTCGCTGAATCTTACCGAGCAACAGCAGGCTGAGATTGATACCCTCCAAGCCAATGTCCGCGCTCAGCTCGAAGACGTTCTGACCGCAGACCAGCGCACTTCCCTCCAGACCAGTCTAGATAGCGGTACGCCTTTTCGCCAGGCGGTTCGCAGTTTGAATCTATCAGACGATCAAAAGCAGCAGGCTCGCAGCATTATGCAATCCACCCGCGAAGACTTTCGGGCCGTGCTGACCGAAGAACAGCAGCAACAGTTGCAAGCGGCGAGGGGCAATCGGCAGGGTCAAGGGCCTCACCAGGCGTTAGCAGCGTTGGATCTGAACGAACAGCAGCAGACTGAGATTGATGCGATTCGGACAAATGCGCGCACCCAGGTAGAAGCGGTGCTCACCGACGAGCAGCGCAGCGCGCTGCAGACGACCGAGCTTGGCGATGGCGGGCTCCGGCAGGCCATGCGCGATCTGGACCTCTCAGATGAACAGCGGACTGAGATTCGCGAGATTATGGAAACTTCCCGAGACGCGGTGAGCAATGTGCTGACCGAAGAACAACAACAACAGTTGCAAGAGATGCGTCAGGGCCGTCGTCAGGGCCGTCGTCAAGGCCGTCGTCAGGGCCGCCAGAGTGCCCAGGGCTTCAGGGGTCTTCGTCAGGTTCAAAGCTAGGGAGCCCCTATCCATGACTTACGCGATTGGTGAGAAAGCGGAGCGTTTCCTTTGGGTGACAACCCATGTCAGTGAGCAATTGGGGCTGAGCGTTCCTCAGATTGTCGATATTGCCAGCCTGAGACAGCTCCCCATCGGGACCTTTGGTCGCCTTTGGGCCGATATGCTAGATGACCATCAGCTGAAGCCGCTGACCGCTGGCCCCCGACGGCAGCAGCTTCACGATGGCATCCATGTGCTCACGGGCTATGGGGTTGACCCCATCGGAGAGGCTGAAGTCCAAGCCTTTTTGCTGGGGGCTAAGTTTAGCCCAGTACATTTGGTGATTGGCTTTGGCCTGCTGAGTGCCATTGCTCGTCAGATCCGACACTCAGGGGATAGTCTTTCGCGCCAGGGCGTAGGCAAACGCTTGCGGCAGGCGTATTATCGGGGTCACCAAAGCCGCTTTGACCCCGACACCTGGCAACCTGAAAACCTCTGGCACGAACCTGTCGAGGCGGTCAAAGCCAGATTCAGACTGTAGATGTGCATTGGGCACTTAGGCAATCGGGAGCGGTTCGATTCTTGTAGGATCAAACGCTGTGGCCTTTATCTGGTACTCCATGCCGGTGCCCAATGGATACTGAACCTCGCTTCGCAGGGTGGTCCGGCGTGCCACATAAGAACGATCCGTTTAGCAGTCATATAAATGACGCCTAACGGTTTCCTTCAGCCGCCCAATAGAGCAAACAATCGAAGGGAAGTAGCAGAAGACAGGTCGGCTGCAAGGCATGGTTAGGCCTCTTTTCTAGCAATGAATTGAACCACAGATGCCATGCCAGTATGACCTTCCCCTTCGAATACTTCACGTTCAATTTCTTGAGCCAGAATTGGGGTAAGATTTGGGAATTCTTGACGAAGTTTTACAATGGACATGAGCATATCAATATCTTTTGGGCCGCCAGTATCCTTTACTAACTGGTTTTCTGAGTAAGCCTCAAGTAGAACAACACCATTTGGTTTAAGCGCTGCTTCGACAAGTGGATATAACCGGCAGCGGATAATGCTGGGTAAGTGTGCAGAGATGGAAATAACGGAGCCATAATGTTGTTCTTTAGGCTGATAGTGGGCGAGATCGGCTACCTCGGTTTCGATCACTACGCCTTTAGATTTGGCAAGTGATTGCGCTTTTTCTAATCCGATTTTCGAGCAATCAACGCCGAGAACACTTAGACCCTGTGACGCCATGAAAACAGCATTTCGTCCTTCGCCCTCAGATAGCGAAAGAACTGGCCCACTAAGCAAATCTATGTTGTCTGCCAAGAACGTATTTGCCTCCTTCCCGTAAAGATATTTCTCAGTTATGTAGCGCTCATTCCAGAACTTTTGGTCATACATGGACTCTTCTACCTTGAGATATAACGTCTGCAATCACCGGGCCGCGACGAGTGATTGTCCATCTGAAAACGACCGGTTTCGCGGCTCTGGTACATTGCAATGCCCAGCTCGCTCAGCCACAAGGGTACAAGAAGGATTTATTGTGGTCGCCTCAGCGCAACAGATATTTATTATTCCACCGTAGGAAGCATTTCCACAACAGGCTGGGTCACATTGACCAGGGTTAACAGCGGCCCGACTTGTTCTTGCCCGTTGAGGGCCAGATCGCTGTGGCAGAGAAACAATCGCTCAGTGGTGCGCCCCAGCAGGTCTTTGAGAATCCGTTTAAGTCTCTCCTCGTGCATCGTCTCGGTGTCGGCGGCGGTAACCGGTCGACCTGACCAGCTTTTGAGAAAGATGGCAGCACCGAATAGCTCATCTTTGCCAGTGAGCCAGCGGGGGGAGCCGGCATCAAGCCAAAACTGCCAACGGTGGGTGAGTCGCTGGGCGCGATATTGAAACACCGTCGCCAGCGTAACGCCCTGACGGTTGGGGTCAAGGGACTGCATCGGGTAAGGATTAGCGGCGACTGTCCCCCGCTGAAGCAGGGCGATAAAGCGACCGACATCACTGGGCTGGGTGGCGTTGGGGAGCCCGTCATAGAGTTTGAGGCGACCTTCGACTTCCCAAAAATATTGGGCGGTTTCCATTAGCTCTCGCAGAGCGGCGAGTTGGTCAAAAGGGAGATAGTTGCCTCGCCAGAGGAACTGTTGAATGGCGCGATCGATTAGCATCACCGGGTTAGAGATGAGGCGCTGCTGGCGCTGTTCTTTTTGCTGTTCGAGCCACTGTAGCAGCTGCTGGTAGGCTTCAGTGGCCTCAAAGCCGAGGCGATCCCACCGGGGGAAGTTGTCTACCGGCAGCAGATGGGGATTTTCGATATCGGGGACAAAGCAATGGTCGGCAATCAACTCGGCCCGCACCGGGTCAATGCGGGTTAGCTCAAACCAGGGTTCGCCCGCGTCCATATCAGGGGCCTGGCTGAGCACTACCAGCATCTCGGCCACTGCGTCGCGATCGCACAGCCTGCCCACCCCCGGATACACCAGTGCCAGCAGGGTCAGCAGCGCCCGCACCAGGGGCGAACTAATCAACGGTCGCTGGTCGTTGAGCGATTCGATGGCAATGCCTTTGCTGCCCAAAATCTCGATCAGGCTATAGCGGGCGATCGCATCTAAACCTGGCCCAATCACCGCCACCTCCCGCGGGGTCACCTGACGAGAATGGATTGCCTCGGCAATAAACTCCGCCACATCTCGCAACAGCTTACCCCGTGTGGTCTCTTGCAGCAGACTCACCGAGTCGGGCAACTCTGGCAGCGATAGGGGATCACTCACCCAATCCACAAAGCTATCGGCCCAGGCGTAACCCAGAGACGCCTCCGTCGGGTGGGGCAACTCCAAAATCTCACAGCTGTCTGCCAGGGTACTGGTGGCGTCTGGGTCGGCCCCGACCCCCAGGCGCACTTTGCCATCGGGGTTATACGTAAACGCACAGGGGCGTTCCGCCTGGAGGAAGATTTGGAACAGGTCGGTTGCGATCGCAAGATACTCATCCACATCATCCGCCATCACCCCGCAAAATCGCTCGAGTAGCTGGGTTTGATACTGGGGCTGGGGTCGCAGATGCCGCCAGTAAAGCTCCGTCATCAGCCCATAGGTCAACAGCCCCCGCGCCAAACACCAGTCTCGCCACTGTACCAGGGCTGACCCCATCGCCTGCCAAACCTCTGGTGGTGCCAGGTTGGGCAGCATTCCCTGCTGTAGCAGAACTGGAATTTCTTCAAGGCTAATCCCCGCTGAGGCCGCCAGCTGCCAAAAGTCTAAAATCCGCCGTACCGTCTGCGATTCGCGCCAGCCCTCGACCATCAGGGTGCCGTCTGAGAGTGGTTCAGCCCAGAGTTGCGTTGCCAATAGCTGCTCATTCTCAGGACGCAACTTCAGCGGAAACTGGGCCTGCAAAGACAAGGTTTTGACCAGCAGCGGCCAAAATAGAACAACCTCGTTTTGAATAAACCCTGCCGGAGTCGCCGTTGTATGGGGGATTTCTCCTTGTAAGGTTTCCGTCAGTCGATGGGCCAGAGCAATCCGATTATCCCCATTCGCCGCAAACACCAGCCAGGGCTGAGCCGCCGTTGCTTCACCCACCGCCCGCATCTGCTCAATCAGCCGCGCCGTCTTCCCACTCCGCGTCGGTCCCGTTATCCAAAGTGCAACCATCCCCTTTCCCCTTTCCCATTACCCCATTTCCGAAACCTCCAACGCCCCACACCAGTCATTAATATACTGAAACCGCAGACCCAACGAAGCTCCTATGAAGTCGCTATTCAAGTCTGGCCTACTGATGACAGGCGCTCTCCTGACGGGGACCGTTGCGGGCATTATCCTGCAAAAGTACGGCGATATCAGCAGTCACATCGGGGATTGGTTGCGCAGCGTCGGGCTTTTCCACTATGCCTATTCTGCCGTATCTCCCATTCAAGACGCGATCCAATCAGAGGTTATCCCCGAGCAATATCACGGGCAACTGCACCTGTTTGTCTTAGCCGGGCAGTCAAATATGTCAGGGCTGGCAGAGCTCCCTGCTAATCAGACGATCCATCCCCAAGTCTTTACCTTCGGCAATGACTACCATTGGCAGCCGGCCCAGGAACCAGTTGATAGCCCTATCGGGCAGGTGGATCTCGTTTCCCTGGATCCTGAAGCAGGCTTCGGACCCAGTGTTGCCTTTGCCAAAGCTATGCTAGCTGACAACCCTGATCTGGTGATTGGCCTGATTCCTTGTGCTAATGGGGGCTCAACGATTACGGCATGGCAGCGCGATCGCAGCGATCAGACCTTATATGGGTCTTGTCTAAAGCGCATCCAAGCTGCCTCAACGATGGGGAAAGTCAGCGGGGTTTTATTTTTCCAGGGAGAGGCCGATGCCTTAGATCCCAAATCCGCTGTCGCACTGCAACCCGCCGCTGATGCCTGGGCTACCCGCTTTACCCAATTTGCTACCGATCTGCGCTCAGACCTTGCCCAGCCAACGCTACCCATTGTCTATGCCCAGATAGGCCCACTGGCGGCTGATCCAGCCCGGTTTCCATACTGGC
>JBCBQD010000040.1:0-29046 GCA_039820425.1 Cyanobacteria bacterium J06635_1 | reverse complement strand
CCAAACAGTGTCACACCAGACGCGGTGACCAGAAAGGTGATGAGCGCGGGTTCTCTTTCTTTATCTTGGGCCAGGGCGATGGCCAGCCCGTTGCCAATGGTGCCGAGTAGCGCCAGTCCTGCGATCGCAAGGACCAGCTCTGGGGGGAGCGCTGCAAAGACAGATCCCACCGTTGCGCCAAACAGCCCAATTACTATGTAAAGTATGCCAACTGTAACCGCCGCGACGTAGCGTTTTTGCGGATCTTCGTGGGCCTCGCGGCCCATCGAAATTGCCGCCGTAATCGCTGACAGGTTGATAGCAAATGCCCCAAATGGGGCCAGTAGCAGGGTGGCTGCGCCGGTCCAGCCGATTAGAGGCGAGGTTGGCACACCATACCCAAAGGCCCGAATTGTAGCCACCCCAGGCACATTTTGGGACGCCATCGTGACCAGAAACAGCGGCAGGGCAATGCCCATCAGGGCACTGACTGAAAATTGAGGTAGGGTTAACACCGGTTGAGCCCATCGTAGCTGCACCGTTTCAAGCTGGACTAACCCCTGACTCCCCGCGATCAAGATCCCTGAGATCAACGCAGCTACTATCGCATAACGCGGAACGCTACGACGCAGGACGATATACACACAAAACATGACAAAGACCATCACAAAGCGGGTTTGCATGGCCGTAAACACATCCAGTCCAAACTGCAGCAATATCCCCGCCAGCATTCCCGACGCCAGGGAGAGGGGCAGGTGACGCATGATGCGCTCAAACCAGCCTATAAACCCAAACATCGTAATCAGCCCGGCACAAATCAGGAAAGCCCCCACCGCCTCCGCCATTGAGACATCGGCTGCAGAGGTGATTAGCATTGCCGCACCGGGCGTAGACCAGGCCGTCACAATCGGCACCCGATAGCATAGCGACAGCCCAATGCTCGTTAACCCCATTCCTAAGCCCAGCGCCCATAGCCAGGAGCCCACCTCAGTGGGTGAGGCTCCTAGGGCCTGCGCTGCCTGAAAAACAATTACAGCAGCACTGGTGAAGCCGACCAAGATTGTGACAAAGCCTGCAATGACAGCAGACAGGGAGAAGTCTTTAATGAGCGTCATGGGCTATGGAAATCTGGATACTCAATCAGGCTATGTCAGCTGATCTGCCCCGGTATTGGACAAAATTGTCCTTTCGATAGCGCCCCGGTGTGACCCCAAAGGTTTGCTTAAATACCCGGTTTAAATGGCTCTGGTCATAAAAACCGTGCTCTGCTGCCACTTCAGAGAGGGGGGTCTGTGTCCTTAAGACTTGTTTAACCTGCAGCAGTTGCCAGTGTCGCTGATACTGGTGGGGCGGGCAACCAACCTGTTGCCGAAAACACCGGATCAGGTAGTAAGGACTCAGGTTGACCAGGTGTGCCAGGTTATCGATGGAAATATTCTCAGCGTAGTGAGCTTGTAGATAAGCGCGAACTTGGGCAACTGCTTTTGACTCTGCTTTGACCGGCTTCAAATCAAGGCGATGTTCTGCATTTACTTGAAACAACTGGGATAGTAACTCGAGCAAAAGAGACTGTTGGGCGAGCCGAGAGGTGCCTTCGTTCAGCGCATTAAACAACTGATAGAAAACAGGACGCAGACAAGGATGGCCCACAATAGGGGCTTGGAAGTAGGGACTGCCTCGCCTTGTCCATTCCATTTGGGCCAATGTGTTCTCGATCAGTTGCGGGCTGATATAAAGATTACGAAACGCCCAACCATCGCTAGACGCCACCTGCCCTGTATGAACATCCCCCGGATTAATCAGATTGAAAGTGCCAGGAATATGGAAATAATCTTCACCCTGATGCTGACAGCACCCCCGCCCAGTCTCATTAAGGCCAATCGTATAAGCTTCATGAAAATGTTTGTTGAATCTATGGCGAAACAATCGCGCTTCAAAAAGTTCAATGCCAGGTAAGCCAGGTTCCCACAGTCGAGCTGATTCGATTTGAGTCGTCATGGCAAAAGAATGGAACGGTGTCGAGGGTAGCCAACCAGGACTTCGTATCAATAGGTCAAAGCAGGCGGAATCACCTCAAGGTTAGAGCCATTTCGTCATTAGCGCCCGATTGTGTAAGACATAACCCGTTTTTTCGTAGAACCTCTGGGCTTTTGGATTGTGATGTTCAACTTCCAGGTGTAGGGCATGGATGTTGCGTTCACGACAAATATTTTCGGCAAAGGCAATGGCTTGGGTGCCGATGCCCTGGCTGCGATAGGTGGGTTGGATATAGATTTCGTCGAGAAAGGCGTCTGGGCCTTTGTACTCGAGGCTATAGCCGATGCAGAGGGCGAGATAGCCGATGGTTTGGGTGTGGAGTTGGATAAGCCAAATGCCTCCATAGTGGGGGGCCTGGATTAAGCCTGCGATCGCAACTTGGGCGTCGAGGGCGCTAAAGGGGAGCTGTTGGCCCTGGTAAAAGTCGGCCATCATCGCCAGGAGGGTTTCTAGATCGGATAGCTGGGCGGGTTGAAATTGGAGTGCCATGGTGTGGATTTCCCGTTTTTCTAAATCGGCGCTATCCTGTCAATTGTTGCTCATTTAAACCCTGGCCACATCCAGACTTGTGGTTTGCCCTACAGGAAAAACTTAAGTCTTTAAACTGGATGTGGTTTATCCGCCAGAACACGTTGATGCTTAGCGATCAGCAGCCTATTACTCGATGTTTTGTCTTGCTGTGTTTTTGCACAGCGATGGGGTTGTTGGTGTTTGAATGGTCTGATCCCCTGGCGCTGAGAGAAGAGAATGTAGTGGTGACATCGCTGTCACCTTTATCGGTGTTGGCGGGTGACCCATCGGGTGAGCCGGTTTCGGCACAGGCGGCGGCAGTTGTGGGGAACCCCCTTGAGGCTGACTCGACAAATGTCCAGTCGGTAGATGCTCAATCGGCGGAGCAGGCAAGAGCAACCCCCTCCCCGCGAAAGTTTGCAGCAGCGCGACCGACAAAGCTGCGATTAGCTGGGCGTCGTCCCAGAGCGGCACAGACTTCGATGGAGCCAGCCGGTCAATTAGAGGAGCCGTCAGAGAATCGATCAGACGCTAAGGCTGCTATTCCCCGTGCGCATCCGGTTGAGGTGCGAGTAAAGCTAGCGATGCGACAAGTTGAGCTTTACAAACAGGGTGAGTTGGTTGATCAATATCCGGTGGCGGTTGGTCAGGATGAGTGGGAAACGCCGGTGGGGGTTTTCGAAGTGCTGCAAATGCAGCAAAATCCGGCCTGGCAGCATCCGATCACCCAGGATGTGATTGAGCCGGGGCCAGATAATCCCCTCGGGGCACGTTGGATTGGGTTTTGGAGTGATGGCACCAGTCAGATTGGATTCCATGGCACCAATCAAGAAGATCTCATCGGGCAGGCGGTCTCCCATGGCTGTATTCGGATGCGTAACCAGGACATTCAAAAGCTTTACGCCCAGCTGGTGCTGGGGACGCTGGTAACGGTTGAGCCTTGAGGAACCAACCCAATAAAAAAGCTGCTGAGATCAATCAGCAGCTCTGTTATAAAGGAAGATAATTCAGTCAAAACAAGGGAGAAAATAACAATTGTTTTGTTAGGCGGCACCTGCTTGTAACTCAAACTTGTGGGCATAGTCTTTGAGCAGATCGTTCATCTGGCCTAAGAAGCTGCCTTCGCCATTGGTGCGCTTGATGGTTTGACGCTCGGGGAAGAAATCAGGACGGTTGAGGTTGTGTGCGATCGCATCTTGCACCTGACCTGCGATCAGCTCAGCCAGCTCGGCTCGAGCTTTATCACGCTGATAGCTAGCCCCTTCTTCAGTGGTGGCATAGAGGGGCGGTAAGCGGTTGAGTGCATAAGCCGCAACGTCACCCAGGTCGAGGGTGCAATCGTTGTTGGCTTCGATCTCAGCCACACGGGCAATCGCCTCCGTTAGGACTAGTTCCTCCATGACATTGATAAACTGCTTACGAGGAACGGCAACCACCTCACCGGTCAACAGTGATCCCATGAGACGGTCTAGGGCCATATATTCTTCGATTGAAAGCTCAGAAGCAGTATCGCAGATGCGACCCACTTCAGCTTCCATAGCAGGGGTTAGATAACCATCCTGCAGGGCTTGTTCAACAATCTTTTCGATACTACTCATCCTACTGATCGGCTCCGTTTCGTTCTTATGTCGAGGAATCTGGAAAAATTTGATTTCTAACTATCTAGTTGATTTCTAACAATCTAGGGCTAGTATTCCCGGCGGTGACCCCGCAAACACACTCGCTTTAAAGAGAAACGATATGCATGACGAATTCATCACCATCTCGGTTTTCGTTGAAAATCAGCCAAATCGACAACAGCGCTTCTACGGATATTTGATTTTTCTTGATGGCAGCGGATGGAGGGTGGAGAGTAGAGGGTGGAGAGTGGAGGGTAAAAGGGCAAAGATGGGGAAGGTAGGGGAGATGGGGAGGGGCGTTAAAGACGTCTACTACCCACTACCCACTACCCTTATCCAACCCCGTCATACCGCCACGGCACCGGGTCAACCGACACGCCATTCACGTAAAGACCCCAGTGTAGATTAGGTCCAGTTGCAAAGCCGGTGGACCCCATGCGACCAATTAGCTGACCGGCTTGGACAAAGTCGCCTTCTTGCACGTTGAACCCTGACAGGTGGATCATGACGCTGACAACGCCCTGACCGTGGTTGATGCCAATAGTATTGCCATTGAGCTGAAAGCCGTCTTCTACTCGACCCACCAATTCGATGCGGCCAGCGGCGGGGGCATAGATAGGGGCACCATTGCCCTGGGCATAGTCAACGCCCCGGTGGTAATAGTTTTCGGCAAAGACGCCATTGTAGTAACGGCGCAGGCCGTAGATAGAGCTGACCCGTCCATTGCTGGGGCGGCTCATGGGGCCATTCCAATATTTCTCGGGGGTGACCATGGCTTTGAGGGCATCCATGCGGTCAAACTCGTAGTCGGTGCCCTCTAACCCGGCACGACCGGGGGAGAGGGTGATGTACTGGGTGGGAAAGCTGCGATTTCTGAGACCCACGGCCACATTGCGGGTGCCCTCTTCGCCCGTGATTTGCACATTCAGGCGTCCTGGGGTGTTGACAGGGCTGGTGGGCACCAGTGCCCGAAACTGGTTACCTGTGATGGGAAAAGCCTGATAGGTTTTGTCTAGTACGGTTACGGTGGGTGGGTGGCTGCTAGCATCGCCCTGGATCAAGACCGCAATGGTATCGCCCAGTTGAGGGTTGTTAGGAATAAACTGTACCTGATAGGCCTGGACAGGGCGACTCAGTATAGCAAGGGTGGCGATGCTGCTGGCTAAAATGGTCAGTGCCAACCAGCGGAGGCGCTTTGCCCCCCAGGGCAGCCATGAATCTATAGAAGTCAACATGATAGTGATGATGTTTGGGATGAGCGAACGGTTTGTGGAGATGCCCTAAGCTTTGCATAACTGCGATCTTAAAGCATTTCAATTGTTTTAATGGTCGAGAAAACCGGAGATACAGAAATGTTAATCGGGTGATCTCCGCATCCCCGCGTCTTCTCTTACCCAAACCGAAATCTTCAGGCATTTGTTTTCAAATAAACAATGGCACCGCGCATGATCGTCAGGGCCTGGCCTTCAGTCTCTATGCAAATGGCGTGTTGGTCTTGCCAGCGAATGCTGCAGCTGTAGACGTCCCCCGTCGTGAGCTTGATTTCGATAGGTTGCTTATCACGGATGAGCATTTGTACCTGGCGAAAGCTGGGTAGGCCGGTATCAAAGTCAGTAGCCATAGGATCTCCTCACAGAGTGGTGTCACTGTCCTAAATTACCCGGTTGATGGTGCTAGGGGAAGGGGCAGAGGGAGATGAGGGGCAGAGGGAGATGAGGGGCAGAGGGAGATGAGAGGCAGAGGGAGATGGGGAGGCTATCACTTCACCCGAAAGATTAGCAGCGGTTTCTAACTTCTGTAAGACTGTACCCTGCTTGCCGGTCAAGTCCCGGTGAGTAAAGTCTGCTGTGCGATACTAATCAGGTAAGGTTTTTTGCCCGCTCTGCCCCCTCTGCCTCCCCTGCCCCCTCTGCCTCTCCTACCCCTCCTAACCCAGACCTTTAGCTACTCACACGTCCTAATATGTCGATCTCATTCAGCAAATACCACGGCCTTGGCAATGATTTTATTTTGGTGGATAACCGCCATCAATCGGAGCCGGTGGTTTCGCCAGAGCAGGCGGTGAAGCTGTGCGATCGCAACTTTGGCATTGGGGCCGACGGCGTAATCTTTGCTTTGCCGGGTCAAAACGGCACCGATTACACTATGCGGATTTTTAACTCCGATGGGTCTGAGCCAGAGATGTGCGGCAACGGCATCCGCTGTCTGGCTAAGTTTATTGACAACCTGGAGACCGCCGATGGCAAGCCGCCCGCCACCCCCCATCGCTACCAAATCCATACCCTGGCAGGGCTGATCGTGCCCGAACTGCAGTCCGATGGCCAGGTAACGGTGGATATGGGGGAACCGCGGCTGCTGGCGGGGGAGATTCCTACCACCCTGGCGGGGGAGCAGGAGAAGGTAATTGATATGCCGCTAACGGTGGCGGGGCAGACCTACTCGGTGACCTGTGTGAGCATGGGAAACCCCCACTGCATTACCTTTGTGGCCGATGTGGCGGCGGTGCCCCTGGCGGAGATTGGCCCCCAGTTTGAGCACCACGGGGTGTTTCCCCAGCGGATCAACACCGAGTTTATTGAGGTGGTGCGGTCTGACTATTTAAAGATGCGAGTTTGGGAACGGGGGGCTGGACCGACCCTGGCCTGCGGCACCGGGGCCTGTGCGTCGCTGGTGGCAACGGTGCTGAATAGGAGGTGCAATAGCGCAAGCGCTGACTTGTCAGTTCGCAAAGCTACGGTGGAGTTACCCGGCGGTCCCCTGGAGATTGAATGGTCTGCCACTGACAATCACGTCTACATGACCGGCCCAGCCGAACTCGCCTTCACAGGCATAACCAGTCAATAGAGCCTATTCAGTAGCCCAAGCTGAATTTCCTCCCCACCGTCCCCATCCCCCAAACTTATACAGGCGTTGCATACAACGCAACTACCCACTACCCACCCTTCTGCTTTATGCAGCCCCAAATTGTCCTAACCAACGATGACGGCATCGACGCGCCCGGGATTCGAGCCTTGCAGCGGGCGCTTCACGGTCAGCCCAGCGCCATTGTGGCCCCTGATCAGCCCCTATCGGGGTGCAGCCACCAGATCAATCGCGGTGGCCCGATTGGCATTGATGCCCGTGGTGAGCAAGAATATGCTATCGGTGGCACCCCCGCCGACTGCACGCGGGTAGCCCTGAGTCATCTGTACCCCCAAGCTCATTGGGTGCTCTCGGGCATTAATGCAGGCGGCAATCTGGGGTCAGATATTTATGTCTCAGGGACGGTGGCGGCGGTACGGGAGGCGGCGCTGCTGAGGGTCAACGGCATTGCCATCTCCCACTACATTCATCAGCGTCAGCCCGTTGACTGGGATCGAGCCGCTCGGTTGGCTGCCCGCGTACTGACCAAGCTGATGCAAGAACCCCACCAGCCCGGTCGCTTTTGGAATGTGAATCTGCCCTACGGTGAGCCGGAACCCGACATTGTTTTTTGCCAGCCCTGCACCCAGCCCCTGCCCACGGCCTATGAGATTCGAGATGGGCAGTTTCACTACACAGGTGATTATGGCAGCCGGTCCCGCGATCCACAAGCGGATGTGGAGCTGTGTTTTGCGGGCAAGATTACGGTGACAGAGATTCGGCTTTGGTGAGGTAGAATGTCAGGTCAATGGCGATAGACCGCCGTTTCTGTTCGTTCACACACCATGGCTCAATTCAATAATGCCTTTACGCTCTTTTTGAGTTTGCTGGTTGAGGCAATCCCTTTTTTGTTGATTGGGGTTGCGTTCTCCAGCCTTTTACTGTTTTTCGTCAGTGAACAAAAGCTCATTAGTGTTTTGCCGAAGACTCCCCTATTGGGTGCCCTGGCAGGGAGCTTACTGGGAATCTTTTTCCCGGTTTGCGAATGTGGCAATGTGCCGGTGGCACGGCGATTGATCGTGCAGGGAGCCCCGTCCCCCGTCGCGATTGGTTTTTTGCTTGCAGCCCCCACCATCAACCCAATTGTGTTTTGGGCAACCTGGGTGGCGTTTCGCGATCAGCCAGAGCTAGTCTTTTTGCGGGTGGGGTTTACGCTGCTGATTGCCACCACCATTGGGTGGGTGTTTAGTCGCCAAAAGGATATGCGCCCGCTGCTGCAGCCCAAGGTGGCCCGCAGTGTTTTGCAATGGTCGACCCCAGCCGAGTCAGACACGCCGACGCTGCTCAAGTCAGGTACTTTTTTGATGCAGGAGGGGGGGCAGACGACGCAGCTAGATGTCCCGTCTGCTCAGCGATTGGTGGCCGATCCGCTCAAAGAAAAAAGCTGGCCAGTGAAGCTGCGGCTGATGGTAGATAACATGATTCAGGAGCTGCGGGAACTGGGTGCCGTGCTGATCTTAGGCAGTGCCCTGGCCGCAGTGATCCAGGTGGCAGTGCCCCGTGAGGTGATTTTAGGATTGGGCCAGGGCATGGTGTCGTCCATTGTGGCGATGATGGTGCTGGCAGCGGTGGTGTCGATTTGCTCGACGGTGGATTCTTTCTTTGCGCTGTCGTTTGCGTCTACGTTTACCAGTGGGTCTTTGCTCGCCTTTTTGGTGTTTGGCCCGATGATCGACCTCAAAAATCTGGGGTTGATGATGACGGTGTTTAAGTCGAGGGCGGTGATTTATATGTTTGTGCTGGCAGCTCAGCTGTGTTTTGTGCTGACGTTGTTGGTTAACCTGTATTTGTGATTATGGCAAAAAGAAAGCGTCCTTCTAAACAACCCCTACCCCTGAGGGCCTATGGTCGAGACCTGCTCGATATATTAGCCTTGGGGGCCTGGGGCATCATGCTGGTGAAATATTGGATTACGGGCAAGTTATACGTGCTGCTGCATCCTGACTACCAGTGGTTGTCGAACACAGCGGCGGTGGTGCTGTTACTGATGGCGACGTTTAAGCTGTTGCAGCTGATTGTAAAACTCAGGCAGCCGCTGCCGACGACACCGGGGCCGAGCCATTTTATGTTGCTGCCCGCAAAGTGGAGTAGCTTTTTGCTGTTGGCGGTGGCCGTCTTTGGATTAATCTATACACCCCGGGCGTTTGCCAGTGATACGGCGTTGCAACGGGGGGTGTCAGATACACTATCGTTGACGCGATCGCAACCCCAGCGATTTGTGCGCCAGACCCAGCCAGAGGAGCGCACCATTATTGACTGGGTGCGCACCTTGAATGTGTATCCCGAGCCCGATGCTTACACTGACCAAGGGGTGAATGTGAAGGGGTTTGTGATTCATCCCGAAGAATGGCCCGATGACTATCTAATGATTTCTCGGTTTGTACTCACCTGCTGCGCTGCGGATGCTTACCCGGTGGGGTTGCCGGTTAAGGTGATTGGCTCTCGTAAGGCTTACCCGGTGGATGGTTGGCTGGAGGTGACTGGCAATATGATGACGGAGACCCTCAACGACCGTCGTCAGCTGGTGATTAAACCCACCGACCTCGAAAACATTGACGAACCTCGAAATCCCTATGAGTATTAAGCCAGGCGCTAGAAAATCAGAGGCTAAGAGGGCTTCCAGGCGTTCACGACTACAGCCCCTGGATCGGCTATCGTTGACGCTGATGGTGGGGCTGAGTTTGGCGGTGGTGGTGCTGGTTGCCCTGGGGGATAGGGCGGCAGCGCGGGTGCGCGACTTTTCGTGGCAAGCGCAGCGGGTGGGGGCCGAAGAGGTCGCCTTCTTGCTGACCTTTAGTCGGCCTATGGATGAGACCAGCGTCGAGCAAAATCTGAAAATTGAGCCGCCGCTACCGGGCAAGTTTAGCTGGGCCGGTCGCCGCATGGCCTATACCCTTGATTTCCCGATTCCCTATGGGGAAACCTTTGAGATGAGCCTGGACCAGGCACAGGATCGGTTTAGCCAGTCGGCTAACTTTGATCAGTTCAAGACGACGTTTCAGAGTCGCGATCGCGGCCTGGTCTACATTGGCATCGAGGGCGAAAACCAGGGTCGGTTGGTGCTTTATAACCTGACCCAGCAGCAAGAAGTGCCCCTGACACCTAAGGACTGGGTCGTGCTTGATTTCAAACCCTATCCGGTTGGAGACCGGATCTTGTTTTCGGCAGTAGACTATAAGGCTTATCAGCAGGGGCAACAAGCCCAAAAGCTTTACACCGTGACCACGGGTTTACCCGCTGCTGTACCAGAAACCCGACGGTTTTGGCAGCGACCCTCAACAGCTGCTCCGGTCGCAGGCGACGTGAAAATGGTGCTGGATAGCCAGGAGTACCAAAATCTCAAGTTTGATCTGTCCCCCGATGGCAAAACGATTGTGGTGCAGCGCTTGAGCATGACGAACCCCTCTGATTTTGGCCCCTGGGTGCTGACGGAGGGCACTGCGCCCCGTCCCCTTGAGACTGACCCCGGGGGGGACTTTGTGATTGCCCCAGATAGCCAGTCGCTGTTGCTCCAACAAGGGGAGGGCACGGCCATTATTGCCCTGAGTGAAGACCCAACGGTCCAGGAGACAGTTGGCGAGACCCTGGACTTTTTACCGGAGTATGGGCTGGTACTCGACATGGCCAGCGATGGGACGGCGGCAGCCATGGTTAGCTTTAACCAAAATGACCCCGAAAAGCGCTTTACCCAAACCTTATTTTGGGTGTCAAGTCAGGGCGAAGAAAAGCCGCTGTTAGATGCCACGGGGTCTATCTTAGATGCGCAGTTTGATCCGACCAACGAGCTGTTGTACTGCTTGATTAGCCAGCTGTTGCCGGGTGAAACCTATCAGGTGCAACCCTATTTAATTTCAGTGAATGTCAAAACAGGCAAAAAAGTTGATCTGATTGCAATGCCACCCCAGCCCTCAGTCAATATGAGCATTTCGCCGGATGGGTTGGCGATTTTGTTTGATGAAACTGTGGCGGCGGACAGCGCCAATCTGGACGAGCGAAGTGCGATTCGAGCTGAGGATGGTCGTGTAATCTCAGCAGGGCGTCTATGGCTATTACCGCTGTTTAAGAGTCTAGAAGATCGGTTGGCTAAAACCCCGTCACCCGTCCAGCCCCAGACGCTACCCTTCTCAGGGTTACATCCTGTTTGGTTGCCGTAGCGTCAAAAAGTAGCGTCAAAAAATTGTGTGATATTGCAGTTAGCTAGCCGGGATTGACCATGGAGGCAATTTGAGTGTGAAGGCTGTATGCACTTGGCTTGTTTGGAGACAAGCAAGGGGGTATTAGGGCAAATGCCGCAGTCAAAAATCTTTAAAGGGTCTGTGGTCCTTAATGAAATCTGTAGATGAAGTAGATGGATGGTAGGGAGAAGGCTAGAGACGATAAGCCTCTATCTAATTAGCCTCTATCTGGTTAACCTCTATCTAGATAGAGATTGAGGAAGTTTCTAGCTGCAGATGGCTCTAGGGCTTCTAGGGCAATCATGATGGCGGGCACTGAGTCAGCGAGTGGATCGCTCACTTCATTTACCCACTGGTTTACAGTTGACCGAGCGACACCCATAGTGACAGCCAGGCGATTTTGACTTATGCCATATTGCGTGAGAACTGATTTGAGTGCTTTTCCTGCCTTTCCCATTGTTTGATATCTCAAGTTGAATAGACGATACGTAGGAGGTAGTGCTGGTGATAGACCAACGACCTCCTTGTTCTTAATTACTGACCTATCCCATCAAGATCCTGAAGATATTGATACCGAATTAAAAAAAAAAATTTAGGGGATATCACTGATCTCACAGTACATCCGCCCAAACCGGAGTGGATTGGATTCATTTCAAACGTTTCTATTACGGTGGTTTAAGCCGATATCTAAGCAGCTAAGCTGGGAATCACGGAAATGAAATCGGTTACATCAAATTGCGGGGAGACCGACCAACATCGATAGAACTAGAAACGTCCCCTAGGGACGAGATGCGCCCAAGCTGTTGCTATAAAGCAAGTTGCCCTGAGTATGAAAATAGTATGAAGTAAGCAGTAAGTATAACGAAGATTGTATAAAAAATCAAGATTCCTCCCAATGCTTACCCAGTTCGTACCCTTGATCGTTGATTTGGGGACAGGGTAGGGCGGCGTCAAGCTTGAGTTTTGGTGGAGTAGAGGGCAAGGGCACTGCGCTGGCGAATCGGTGGGTACGCTGTGCTGGTGAGGGCGCTGCGCTGGTGAAAACACCTCGCTCTTTGAGAGTCTTTACCCTTTACCCTTTAACTTTGCAACTAATTTCACCCTCTCACCACCTCATCTTTCACTGTTGTTCTTTACTGTGAGGGGCTTTGTCGGGAGGGTGAACTCAGGCAAATTGTCCTCTGTGAGCTGACTCAGATGAGGGGGAAGGGCTGCGGTTTGCTCACGGTCTGGTTGGGTGAGGAGCTGGGTAAGTGGGCCAATCAAGGGCTCACTGTAGGGCTTAATGGACCCCTCTGCCGCTGGGATTTGGGCTGGAGTCGGCACAACTTCGCCAATGGAGGGAGGCGTTGGTTGGGGGGACAGAGCCGGCCCTGCCTGAAAATCACGACCCGACTCAAGATCGTTGGAGTCTGTTTTAGGCCCCCAATCATCGAGGGCCTCATCTTCTGCAGCGGGGGCAATCCCAGATGGATCGGGTGATGACTCAGAGGGAGAGAGACTTGGGGCGGCATCGGGGTCGATGAAGTCTTCCTCAGTAAAGCTATCGGTGCGATCGCGAGTTCCCTGATCAGGGGACTTGGGTTGCAGCGTTTCCTGGGAAGGATTGGTTGGAAACGGGGCCCATTCGAGTTCTTGAATGGGGGCAACCGGGTCGCGCAGGGGGGGGGCTGGCTGGTCTTCTGGCCGGTTTTCTGGGCCGTTTTCTGGGCCTTTTCTGGAGGGGATGCCTCTTTCAGGTGCGGTCTCGTCAGGGGCAGCAGTTTCTGGAATCAAGTTATCTGGGGGGAGGCCATCTGGGGGGAAGCCGTCTGGGGTCAGGTCGTCTGGCGTTAGATTGTCTGGCGTTAGATTGTCTGGGGTCTGGGGGACGAGTTTTTGCACGTCTGCCTCAGTTGGAAGCGCTGGCACCGCCCGATCCAGGGGAGCCGGTTTTTTAGGTTTGGGGGCCTTGGGATGAGGTTGGGCATCCAAGATGGCTGGAAAAACCAAGGGGGCTTCTAATGGGTCGGAGGCCTCCCGCAGCTGGCGCAAAATGGCTTCTCCCTTTTCTCCCCTGGCAGCGCGGGGTTGGGCTTTGCGGACAGTAATGGGTAAAAACTCAACTTTCATTTGCCCGGCGCGCAGCGAGACCCTGAGTGCCGCCGTGTCTCGATCGTCGAGGGGGGCATCGGCAAAAATGAAGTCCCCTAAGGAATAGACAATGGGGCGCTCTTTATAGAGCTCGGCCCCTTGTAGCTGCTCGGGGTGATAGCCTACAACCAGGTCAGCTCCGGCATCAATCGCGATGCGGGCAAGCTTAACCTGTTCTTGACTGGGGGTTTGGTCTAATTCCCCCAGCCAGCGATAGTTGACCACAATCCAATCGACGTCGTTGCGCAACGCGGTGACATCTTCGGTGATGGCGACTTTATCTTGGACATTGATGCCGGCCTTGTCAGTCTGAGCGGCATTGACGCCGTCGGGGGTATAGCCCAGGTAGGCAATCCGTTGACCCTTGACTTCTAAAATTTCAGGTCGTCTGGCTTCGCGGTGGTCGCGACCCGCCCCCACTCGATAAATGCCCTCCTGGTCCAAAGTTTCCAGGGTTTCTAACAGGCCTTGTTCGCCGTAGTGTAGGGTGCGATCGCTGGTGAGCCCGACAATATCTACGCCGCCTTCGCGCAGGGCCGCCACCGCATCGAGGTGGGTGCGTCGGTGATATTCTTCTTGCAGAGTGGTCCCGGCTGTGGCCAGGGGTTTGCCCAGGCTGACCATGGCGATATCAGCTTGGGGATAGGCGTTGATATCGCCAAACAGCTGGTCGGCGCTCTCCTGCGACTTGATATTTAGATCGCCCAGGGTGACCTCGCCGCCAAACAGCAGCGTAATGTTGGGGTCTGTAGGGTTAAGGACCTGGGTGTGGGGGACCACGGCCACGGGCTCCAGAGGGGCCATGACGGTGCGTGGCTCTGGATATTGGCGTGCAAAGGAAATCTCTGTGGCGTCAGGAACCGGGTCTTCGGGAAGTGTGTCAGCTTGCCCGGTATTTGTTTGGCTCTCGATGTGTTGACTGGGCTGAAGGCCAAACTGAGGCAGGTTAGGGCCATGGCCTGAGAGGATAATCTCAGTGATGCAGCCCAAAATAAAAGCGGCGGTGGCTGAGCCGGTAATCACCACTGCCCGCAGGAGCTTAAACTGCTGGTCGATGACTGCGCGAGATTTGAAAATCATCCGATGGCGACGGGCATCGCGGCGACGAATGGCGAGGGCATTGATGTCGATGGGGGTAGGCTGGCTGGCCGCCTGATTTACGGGGCGAGGTGCTTTGACTTCGTGCTTTTGGCGAAAGGCCGGGGACAGGACTCGGACCCGGCGCTTCCACTGATGGCGCGATTGGCCAATAAAACGAGCGGTGACGTGGATGCCTTCGATGATATCGGAGTTAAGTTTCCAAACGCGGCTACAAATCAGTCGCATCAGGACTTCTTTTTTGGGTCGACGCTTAAACTCGATGAGAATGCGCAGGCATCCTGGCCGGTCGTCCGCTTGTACATGGGCATAGACGCCCTGGGGAATCAGGGCCTGGTTGAGCCAAAGCGCAATGGCTCGATAATGGCCAGTGGCAGCGAGTTGTTTGACGTGGGCAAAGTCTGTGGGGGAGGTCTCCGCGTTGTTGGGAGGGGTGGGACTGTTCGCTGCACTGGCCATGCTGAAATACCTACGGGACAAAGCGTTGACCCAAAGTGCCAACGATACGGGGAATCAAGATACAACTATTCTTTAGACAATCGTTCCCCAGACTCTAGCAGAGATGTACCCCTTGTCAACTAAGTCATGCCCACGAATTTGGACGTGCCCACTTGATTAAGCGCAGTTTAGAACCCGCCTGCGGTCGGATCGTCCGGTACCACGGCTTCGGTCGAGTCGAGGTCGTCGCTTTGGGGGATGACCTCTGGTGTAGTTTCGGGGGCGGTTTCACCGGAAGCGTCAAGGCCGCTTTCTGGATTGGGGGGAAGGGTCCGGTTGATGGCCTTAGCCATCTCTTGGGCCACGGTTTGGGAGATGCGGCGAATCAGCTCGTGGGCTCGGCCATCGTTTTCGGGGCGTTGCACCAGCGCTGCTATCGCATAGCGCTTGCCGTTGGGCAGATCCACCATGGCCACGTCCCCTAAAATCGCACCAATGTCGCCGGTTTTGTTATAAGTCAGAGCGGCTTCTTCGATGCCAGAGGGCAGCAAGTTTTTGTTGTAGGTTCGCTGCAAAATATTCAAGACGCGATCGCGGGATCTCAGGCTAAGTAGCTCGCCCTTATGGAGCATGGCCATGACCTTGACCAAGTCGTAGGGGCTGGTGGTATTGGTGCCGTCTAAATCAGGCAGGGGGGTGGTGATCTGGGTTTGGCTCAGACCCCAGGCTTGAAAGCGTTGGTTGAGGGACTCTGCACCGCCCAGCAGATCAATCATCATATTGGTGGCCGTGTTATCGCTGTTGATAATCATTTGGGTAGCCACCTCCAGGGCCGTGTATTGGGTGCCGGGGGGTTGCCCCTGCATATCCCCTGAGCCCCCAGCCACCTGGGTGGCCTGTGCGGCCATGATTTGCTCAACGGTGATACGTCCGGCATCGACTTCCTGGAAAAAAGCAAGCAAAATCGGCAGTTTGATGGTGCTGGCTGCTGGTAGGGCCTGTTGACCTGCCATATCAACATATTTGCCAGTGTCAAGATCAAACAAATAAACCGCCGGAGTGAGCCCTGGGGTGAGCTCTGGCAAGGCTTCTAGCTGTGCTTTAAGGGAGGTGATTTCTTGACTAACAGAGAGCCCGGTGGCCTCTGTGGAGCGGTTTTTGGCCATCACCACTGACTCTGTGCGGGAGGCGGTTGGGGCTGGGTCAGGGCTGCCGATTTGGACATCGGCTGGGGTGAGCACCGACAACAGCGTACCGGCCAGGGCGGCCACCCCTACCCCAATGATCAGCAATTGGATGCCGACGAGGACGGGCTTTGGAGCCTTGGGCAACGGGGGTAAAGTGGTGTGGCCTGACCGACCCGAGGTCCCCCGCAGCGTGGATGAGCGGCCTCTACGGCGAGGCCGCTCGGGGGGCAGACTGCTATAGACAGGCTCGCTCTGGGGACGTCGCTGGCTGTCGCTGGCGGAGCGATCGCGCTGCCGCCGCCGATTACGTCGTGATGTCTGACGCGCTGTGGTTGGGCGTGCTGCCGTTTGTCGGGAGGGGGGGCGGGGCGGCTTGCGATAGGGAACTTGGGGCTCTGTCATGATCTCAACCTATTACAGATCGTCTCGGTGCACTTAATCACGCGGTGACCCTGAATTAACTTGTCGGGTGGCCCACTCAATTTGCCTCAGAATCCCGCGCAATAGCGCCACTTCTTGGGCAGAGGGGGTGGCTCGGTACAGTAGACGACGCAACTTTCGCATGCGGCTAGGGACGGTATGGGGATACAGGTAGCCGATGCTGAGCAACACCGATTCTAGATGTTGATAATACCCGTCTAGATCGTCTAGTGATGCAGACTGTTTAGCAGATGGGGGGGCATTTCGTAAAGGGAGGGCGTTGGGGGAGTGGGGGAGTGGGGGAGTAGAGTGGCTGATACGGGCGAGTTCGTAACAGCAGATGGCGACGGCCTGGGCTAAATTTAGCGCAGCGTAACCAGCGTCGGTGGGGACTTTAATAAATCGCTGGGCTTGGTAGAGTTCATCATTACTTAACCCTCGGTCTTCGCGGCCAAAAATTAAGGCGGTGTTAATGCTGGGGGGGGTAACCAGCCAGGGCAGTGCAGCTTCGGGCAATTCTAACGGGTCGTCTAGCTCACGGGGGCGGGCGGTGGTGGCGATGGCGCGCTGGCAACCGACCAATGCTTCGGATAGGGTCTGGGTAATACGGGCCTGGGCTAGCACATCTTTGGCGTGGACTGCCATCTGGGTCGCTTCGGTCCCAAGTGGGTCGCATTGGGGGTTAACCAGCACCAGCTGGGAGAGGCCAAAATTTTTCATCACCCGTGCGATCGCACCGACGTTGAGCGGGCCAGCAGGTTCGACGAGGATAATGCGGAGGTTGGAGGGCATGGAGAAAGGGTAGTGGGTGGTGGGTGATGTAGAGGCGCAATATATTGCGGTGGCGGGGGAGATGGGGCCAGGGGAGCAGGGGAGCAAGGGTGGCGGGCGTCTCGCCTGCTTAATCTCTGATAGATCTAAGTCAAGCCTCTGAGCCGAAAGGGGGCTTTAGGTTAGGTTAAGGTAGACAGGATTATACGCTGCTTTACACCCATCCTTAAGCTTGAAAAACCTCAATGGCTCGACAGCGCTCAAAGTCAGATTTACCCAGCAAAATTTGCCCAGTTTGCCAGCGTCCGTTTACCTGGCGCAAGAAGTGGGCAGAGTGTTGGGCTGAGGTGAAATACTGCTCAGAGCGGTGCCGACGAAGAAAAAATCAGGCCAATGAATAGGTTGTGATTGGAGTTGATTGACCCACTACCGTTCGGCTGGCTTCGACGGTGAGCTCAGCCGAACCGAGCGCTCACGTTGAAGCCCACTACCCATTACCCCTACTCCAGTCCTGACGCTGGTGTATGCAACCCGGACCCTCAATTACTCTCTATCTTCCTCAAGTGGGCCTCAAACGCATTTGGGCTGAGGTCAATGATCCTGCCATTGACATAGATCCACAGGCGAAAGTCAACGTGGGGACCTTGGCTGGCTCCGGTGTTGCCCATGACGCCAATGGTTTGGCCTTGCTTAACAAAGTCACCGACCCCGACTGAGAAGCTGGCGGCGTGGGCGTAGGCCCCTCTGACCGGATAGGTCTGGCCCCCGTAAAGATAGGAATAGGCAAAAGAGACGTGGCAGCGCAGTCCATAGCCGCCTTCGTCACCAACCTTTGTCACCCGACCGGGATACCAGTTGCGGATAGGCTTGCCGCTGCTGGTGACAACGTAGTCGATGCCGAGGTTGCGATCGCTAGACGGCAAGGTCTGGATACGGTTAGGGCTGGCATCAAAAATGGCATATTTCGCTGATTTGAAGCTGTGGCCGTGGGGCTCCATAAATCCACCTGTAAAGGTGATACTGCCGATGACAGGGGAAACGGTAGTGGGATAGCCGGTTGCTCTGCGCAGCTGCCTTTCAGGAACGGTGAAGTCAGGGAAAATGGCCCGCAATGTAACTTGAACGACTTTGGTCTCGCTGCTATTACCAATGGCCACCTTGAGGCGACGATTGCCCAGACCATATAATCCAAACCGCAGTCGCCACGAGCCGTTACTCGATACTTTGATGGAGGAGGGCTGTGGGCGATCATCCACAAACAGCTGTACCAATTTGCCAGCGTCTTCCACAGGAGCAGAGCCGGCAATATCAAACACATCCCCAGCCGTGACAGCTGCAGGAATGTTGGTAATCCGAAAGCCGGAACGAACCGTCACCGCGAAGATTTCGTCCAAGGGGCCAATCTCAAGCTTGAGGCGACGATTGCCGGGGCTAAAAAAGCGAAATCGAATATCAAACGTGCCATCTTCCTGGACTTTAGGCTTTTTAGCTGGGTCACGGGTCTGCAGATAAAAAACGCCGTTGGCCTCGGCATACAGGTCGATAGACTCCCCCACGTAGGCAGGCATCCGCCCTTTGATGATGACTTCTTCGCCCACCATCACTGCATCCGGTTTTTGGGTGATTTCAATCGTAGGTCGAGCGATGGGTTCCTCGATATCGATGCAGGTGGCGATCACCATCGCGCCGGGAGGCTCATCCAAGCGCGTTAACCAGGTTTTGATTTTTTCAAGAGTAACGGTTTTCTCGCCTGCTTCACCGACGCTTGCTGGGCGAGGCTGCTTGGGCAGCTTGTCGATGTAAAAGCTACCCTCCATCAGGTAGAAAGCCTGGTCTGTTTCTTTAATCCAAGTGGGCATGACAATTTTTGCAAACCATTAAGCAATGTCTCGCTCATCCTATCTTAAAGACCATCATGGAACTTTAAGAATGAACTAGTTTTAAGTTGTGAGTTGTGGGTGAGCGGCTCAATTCAAAACTCAAAATTCAAAACTCAAAACTTAGAATTTGTAGGAGCTCCCTATGGTTGATTTAACTGCATTGGTTCGAGAGTCTTTAGATAAGGTCCAAGATAAAAGTCAGGGGGCAATTGGTGAGGTGCGATCGCTGAGTGAAACCTTGATTGCCGAACTCAAAGTCCAAAGTCAGGAAGTGATTGATGACATCCAATCTTTAGGAGCCGCCTCAATTGAGGATGTGAGGGGACAGGGAGAACAGTCAATCCGAGCATTGCACGCCCAGAGTGAAGATGCTATCAAGGCAATGGAGGGCAAAAGTGAGGCCGTGATTGATGAGGTCAAGCAGGTCACCCAAGCACTGATTAAATCGGCCCTGGTAGATATGTGGACCCACTATCGCTGGCAGCTCGTCCTGTGGGGCCTGATTGCCATTGTCGGTCAAACCGTCTTGCTGAGCGTGCTACTGACCCTGTTTAGCAAATTTTGAGTTCGGCAAATTTTGAGTTCGGCAAATTTTGAGCCCCTGACATCCGCCATTGCCCTGCCATCACCTTCCGTACAATAGTTCTAGGTGCGTCACCCACCACCCACTACCCACTACCTCCCCCATCCTCTCCACCTCCCCCATCCTCTCCACCTCCCCCATCTTCCCCATCTTCCCCACCTCCCCACCCACCAGGCCCTCCCTTCCATGCCCACAGACACCCAACCCAAACTCATCATCCACGGCGGCGCGGGCAGTTCTCTCAAGGGCAAAGACGGGCTGATCGCCGTGCGCCAGGCGCTGCAATCGATTGTCGAAGAGACCTATCGAAAACTGCGGGCGGGGGCCGATGCCAGGACCGCTGTGATCCACGGGTGCTGTTTGCTAGAAGACCACCCCCGGTTTAATGCGGGCAAGGGATCGGTGCTGCAATCCGATGGACAGGTGCGCATGAGTGCAGCGCTAATGGATGGGGCGGCCCAAGCCTTTGGGGGGGTGATCAACGTGTCGCGGATTGAGCATCCAATTGAGATGGCGGCATTTTTGCAGCAGCAAACCGATCGCGTGCTGTCTGACTATGGGGCGGCCGAGCTAGCGCGGGCGTTGCAGATGCCGGTCTTTGACCCGACGACAGATCTGCGCCTAACCGAGTGGATGCAGGAGCGCAAAGACAATTTCAGCAAAACGATGGCGGGGGTGGTGGCCGAGTCAGGCGGGGGGGATGATAGTTTGGCCCGGCGTGGCACGGTTGGTGTCGTGGCCCTCGATAGCACTGGTCGGATTGCCGCAGGCACCTCCACCGGAGGCAAAGGCTTGGAGCGCATCGGTCGAGTGAGTGATTCGGCCATGCCAGCGGGCAACTATGCTAATGCTGAGGCGGGGGTGAGCTGCACCGGCATTGGCGAAGACATTATTGATGAATGCCTGGCGGCGCGGGTAGTGATTCGGGTTAGCGATGGTCTATCGCTACGGCAGGCCCTCGATAAGTCCTTTGCCGAGGCAACCCGCAACAGCCGTGACTTTGGGGCAATTAGCCTGGCGCGCAACGGGACAATTGGCTGGGGTAAGACCAGCGATGTTTTGCTAGCGGCTTTTCATACCGGAGAAACCTTAGGTGATACCCTGGAACTGCCCCTTGGCACCCAGACGGGCACTGTTTAAGATGGCCGATTAATAAACCTTCGCCACATCCAGACCTGGCGTTTGCCCTACGGGAAAACCTCAGGTTTTCAAACAGGATGTGGTTTAAGTGCCTGGTCAATAATACCCTGGTAGATTGTCCAATCTACGTCTGTTTTGACCTGCGTTTTACCCTGAGCGCGATAATCTAGAGACGTAAAATAACCCAGTCCTTTGAGAGGCTAGGTTGCCCTTGACGGTCTGTGTTTTTCCTGGTTAGTCGGCGGAGTGGTCTAAGCAGCTTGCTTTGACAGCCATCAGGTTAATTTTATGAATACTAACTCATCCCAGACTGCGTCTTTTTTAGACAGTTTTTTACCCTCTGCTTGGCGGCAGACGTCGGCCCCAGAGACTGAGATTGCATCATCCACTTCAGGGCTGGAGTTTACTCGTCTGGTGGCGGTACCTGCCTCACCGTCGGGCGATCGCAATAGCCTGAATGGTTTGGGGTTGACCCAGGCAGCCCTATGGGGGGACGCTGTTGTATTTTGGGGTCAGACATTGGCGACGTCGGCCATTTATCGGGCCGATTTGAAGGCGATCAAAGCGGTAGTCCGTGCCCATCAATCGCACCCCGTTGGGACCGATCCGATTGCCCATTTTGGGGCAGCTCCTGCATTTGATGGGGCAGGCAAAATTTTATTTTGTGGTCAAACCCAGTCTGGGCAAAATGCTATTTTCCAAGCTGATTTGCTGGCAGATACGGATGCCTCAGCTGACAAAGTTTTGGTTAAGCCATTACTGCTGACTGAGCAGCCGATTTTAGAAAACGGCGACGGCTTTATTAATTTCAGTAATCCGTCGGTGCAGGCGGGCAAGATTGCTTTTTTAGGACGACTGATGTCCGATCAGCAGAAGGGGATTTTTAGCTATTGCGACGGCACCGTGCAAATGATTACCCGCCAGGCTGGGGCAGACTACCCAACGCCGTTTGTTGATCTGGGCCGCCCCACCATTGACGGAACCACGGGGCAGGTGGTGTTTCGCGCCCATGATAGCCAGTATCAGATGGGATTGTACCGCTACCTTGACGGTGATTTGAGCCCTTTCGTAACGGCACAAACACCGATTCCTGAAGGAATTGGGACATTTACTTCCTTTAGCGATCCGTTGGTATCCGCTGGCCAAGTGACGTTTTGTGGCCGGGGCAATGTTTTTCAGCAGGGGCTTTATCGGTTGACGGCGGATGGCCTTGAGGCATTAGTGAATACCCAAACACGGATTCCAGATAGTCTTGAAACCTTTGCTCGATTCCATGCGTTTTCAGTCCAGGGAGAGACCCTTGCCTGTTTGGCGGGAGATAGCCACGGCCATTTAGGGCTGTTTGTCTTACTCAAGGACGAACTGATCAAAGTGATTGGCGTGGGCGATATTTTGGAAGACAAGCCCATTCGCAATCTAATGCTAGGTCAATATGGCCTGCATAATCAGGGATTGGCCTTTCGGGCTCGGTTTGTGGATGGGTCGGAAGGGATCTATCGGGTTGATTGGAGGGGTTAGGGTGAAGGGCGAAAGGCGGAGGGCGAAAGGCGCTAGCGTCAGCCATGCTCGCAGGGCTATAGGGCGAAAGGGGTGGGATTCTGCTGCCTTGTAGGGGGTCTTTGAGGCTAAAGGGTTACCCCCTTTCGTCTTTCGCCCCGCCCCCTTCGCCCTTTAGATGCCGATTCCCAAATCTTGGAGTCGTTCGTCTGTAAAATCCTGGATCGCCAGGGTTACGCCGAGGTCGTAAAGTTCGTCGGGGGTATAGGTGGTGGCGACACCGATGGTGGTGATGCCGGCTGCGATCGCAGCCCTGATTCCTGACGGAGAGTCCTCAAACACCACTACCTGCTCGGGGCCAAGCGCTAGTCGCTGCAGCGCAGTTTGATAGGGCAGTGGGTCTGGTTTACCCCGTGGCAAATCATCGCTGATTACGACGGTGTCAAATAGATTCGTCAGTCGCAGGGTCTGGATCATAAACTCAGCATTAGGCCGAGGTGCGTTAGTGACGATAGCGCTGAGCAGGCGCTGTCGCTTGAGCCAGGCAATCAGGGCCATCAGCCCCGGCAGCGGCTGGAGCTGATCGGCGGCGGCGATGCGAAACTGAGCTTCTTTCTCGGTGCTGAGCTGTTCACCCTCCGCTGGCGAAAGCTGCGGCAGCAGATCGCGGACGATATCGGGGTTAAGGCGTCCGCTGAAGTTGGCTTTGTAGAAAGTTTCGTCAAAGACAAGTCCATAGGGGGCTAGCATCGACTGCCACACTCGAAAATGAATCGGATCCGTATGGGCAAGGGTGCCATCTAGGTCAAAAAGAATGGCTTGGAGCATTTTTGGGGTTCTAAGTTTTGAATGCTAAGTTTTGAGTTTCACTGACGTTTGGGTGGGCTCCCCATACGCCTTTGAGAGGCTTGGAGGTCAATTCAGTTGCTCAACCGTTCAGGATACAGCAATCAATTGAGAAAATTTGTATGCCTGATCGCCAGCGACCTTCTAAATCCTGACTCCTGACTCCTAATCAGAAGGCCCTGCCTTGAGTCGATACCTCCGTGAATTCCCAATAGTGATCCTTATGTAAGGCTTTATCAGGGCTGGCAATCAACCATGATACGATCGGCAGTCTAGGTTGGTTCTAACGGGGAGCAGCCGTTAGAGGTAAGGGGGAAAGTCGGTGTAAATCCGACGCTGTCCCGCAGCTGTGATGGTGATTTTAGATGGGCGATTTTAGATTTTGGATGGATATTGTCCAAAAATCTAAAATCCAAAATTACTTAAGTCAGAATGCCCGCCATCCATCTCGAAAACCTACATCTGCGAGGTACAGATGAAAGACTTAAATGTGAATGAGCTGGCCCCATTAAAACGGCCTAAAGTCAATAAACTTACGGTGATTGCTGCGATCGCAACCCTCACCTGTGTGGCCCTGGTAGCCCTGGCGTCTCCAGCGTTTGCCCATCACCCGTTTGGCGGTCAGACACCTAGCAATGGGTTAGAGGGCTTTTTGTCAGGCCTGGGCCATCCTGTGATTGGGCCAGACCACCTGGCCTTTGTGATGGCGGTGGGCCTGCTGGCAGCCACCCAGCGCTGGGGGCTATTGACGCCGATTGCTTTTGTGGGTGCGGCTTTGCTAGGCACTGGCATGCATTTACTGGAATGGAACTTGCCCACACCTGAACTGTTAATCTCGGCCTCGGTGCTGGGCTTTGGTATTTTGCTAGCCCAGGCGAAGACAACATCGCCTGCGATCGCAGCCTGCCTGGCGGTTTTAGCAGGAATATTCCACGGTTACGCCTACGGTGAGGCGATTGTGGGCGCTGAGATGACGCCGGTGGTGTCGTATTTGCTCGGGTTTAGTGTGATCCAGCTGGGGATCGCCCTGTCGGCATTTTGGCTGGGGCAAAAGGTTTTAAAGAAGGGACAGGCTATACGCTATGCCGGGTTTGTGATTTGTGGCGCAGGGGCAGTATTTCTCTCGTCTGCGATGGGGCTTTAAATAGCTAGCGTCAACGGCCAACCCACCCCGTCACCCCTCCCAGGAGGGGATAGGTTATCCCATCTTGCAAATATTCAAGTTGGGCATTTTGTTCAGTGCTTGCGCCTAAGCGAGTCTGGTTAGCACTAGCCGCTGCGTGTCTGGTGATCTTCTCGCAGCGTGAGTTTTCCGATAGCAACAAACAAATATCTTGGAGTAAAAAAATGCATAAGATTCCAGTTACGGTCGTCACGGGGTTTCTCGGGGCGGGCAAAACGACGCTAGTGCGTCATTTGCTGCAAAACAATCAGGGTCGCCGGATTGCGGTGCTGGTCAACGAGTTTGGCGAAGTCGGTATTGACGGTGAATTGCTGCGCTCATGCCAGATCTGCGATGAAGAAGCTGTTGTGGCTGACAATCCAGGTCGTAACATTCCGAACAACAATATTATCGAGCTCAACAATGGTTGCCTCTGTTGCACAGTGCAAGAAGAGTTTTTGCCCACCATGCAAGACTTGATGAAACGGCGCGATCAGATCGACTGTATGGTGATTGAAACCTCGGGACTGGCCCTTCCCAAACCGCTGGTGCAAGCCTTTCGCTGGCCCGAAATTCGCACCAGCGCCACCGTTGATGGGGTGATCACTGTGGTGGACTGCGAAGCCCTGGCCAACGGTCGACTGGTGGGCGATCTCGATGCGCTCGAAGCTCAGCGACAGGCGGATGACAGCCTGGAACATGAGACCCCGATTGAGGAATTGTTTGAAGACCAACTCAACTGCGCTGACCTGGTGCTGCTGACTAAGACGGATTTGGTGGATAAAGCAACTTGCGATCGCGTCACCCACTGGCTCCAAACCCAGCTACCCGCTGGTGTCAAGATCGTTCCCTGCCAGAGCGGCAGCATCAGCCCTGAGCTGATGCTGGGGTTTAACGCTGCGGTCGAAGACAACCTGGACAGTCGCCCCAGTCACCACGACAGTGACCACGACCATGACCACGATAACGACATTGTGTCGGTCCCAATTGTGCTCGATCAAAAGATTGACCCCAAACAGCTGGTGCAACGGCTAGAGGCCCTGGTGACTACCCAAGAGATCTATCGCATTAAGGGGTTTGTGGCGGTGCCGAATAAACCCATGCGCTTGGTGCTACATGGTGTGGGCAAACGCTTTGACACCTTTTATGATCGTCCCTGGCAGCCGGATGAAGACCGCCAAACCCAGCTGGTTATCATTGGGCATAATCTCAAAGCAGAGGCGATTGAGTCTGCGATCGCCCCGATTCTGGCCTAGCTTTAGGCTATGCCAGTGGTGGGTTGACCGGGTGACATCACAAAATCGCCTGGCAGCAGCGTCGTGTTACCCAAAGCATCAACGGTATTTAACACAACGGCGTAGATCCCACCGGTATTGACATCCTTGATGGCACTGCTATCGAGGATGTCATCGCCGTTAATATCCAATGCCTCAAGGGTGATATCGATGAAGTTAATGTTTTCGGGCAATTGGATTTGATCCCCCTGGGCAGATGAGAAATCTACGAGAATATCGACGGTTTGTGGATCAGTCTGGACGGCCGTCTGCTCCATGGCAGAGAGGGCGAACGTATCTGCACCCCCATAGCCAAGGATGAAATCTCGGTTGTCGCCCCCCTTCAAGGTATCGTCATTGACGGTGCCAATCAGGAAATCTACCCGATGGCTCAACGCGGACGTTTCTGATTCTAGAAAGGAATCTTCTGAGAGGGGGGCTGTGTTAGAGGCTGGGGCATCAGCAGCAGCAGCGGTGTTTACCCCCTCAGATGATGCCACTGCGCTGGCGCTGCCACTGCTAGAAGATGCCCCCGGTGTGTCGACCGTTTCGTGGCTGGTTGATGTTTCGCCAATGGGGTTGGTGGCAGTGGCAGAACTGCTGCTGCCTGCCCCGGTGTCATCAACTCCGGAAGATGATGAGGCAGATGAGCTGCTAATGTTCGTTGTGTCGGTATGGGTGTGGGCGTGGGTAACAACTGAGGGCTCCCCTGTTTCTGAATCAATGGTTTCTGGGGCAGCTGTGTCTATAAAGTCAGTGGCAGAGAGACTGGTTTGAAAGGCTCCGTCAAGGGTTGGGTCAACCGTATTAATGACAACGCCCAAGAGGGTGTTGTCTATTAATGAGCGAATAACGGTGGAATCGGCAACTCCGTTGTTGTCTAGATCGACGACTTCGAAGGCTATGTCTGGGGGGGATAGACCATCGGCCAGGGCAAGTTGGTCGCCGTGAATATTGCTGTAGTCTAGAACAACATCAGCTTGCTCTAGGTCAGTCACCCCCGTAGATGGGAGCTGGAAGATATCTGCGCCGTTGCCCCCCCAGAAGAGATCTCGATGGGCGGTGCTCGCTAAGCTGTCGGCATCAGGGGTACCTAACAGGATGGTGATATCAGTCTCTAGTGTAGCCTGGGGGGAGTCGACAGAACTGGAGGACGGGTTGGCATCAGGGGGATCGGCGTCTGTCGCCTCAGAGCCCGATGCTCCAGACGCCGATCCAGACTCCTCAGAAGTCTGATCAGGTGTATTTTCTCTGCTCTCCGCAGGGACAGATACCTGAGCCGACGTCGTGGTCCCTTGGTCAGATGCATCGGCCTCCGCGCTAGCACTGGCTGACGTGGCCCCGGCGACAAAGTTAGCGTCCTGACTGTTACTCGGTTCACCCGTGGGTGATGTGGCGGATGAGCTGCTGTTACCACCGGCTCCTTCAGTGGTTACGTAAGCGGTTGATTGACTGGAAGCACTGGAATACTGTGGTTTGTGCATAAAAACACCTCCTCTTGGGTGCGTTGTTGCCTCATGGCTTGGGTGTAGCTGGCTTACACCGTTTGGTTGGCCTCAAGCCGCTGGAGTTCTCGCTCTAGCCAGGTTTGGAACATGCGATCGCGGATTTGGGCGTAGGTCTCAGTAGACAATTCGGGTTCTATAAACTCATCTACCCAAAGCAGCTCATAGCCTGCCTCTGTTTTAATTGGACCCACTACAGTTCGCGCACTCGCCCCAAACACAGACGCCGCCAACTCAGGGGGCAACTGCCAGCGCGATAATCGCCCGTCAAACCCACATTGGAGCCGTCGACGCTCATCAATATCGTATAGATGGGCAGCTTCGAAAAAGCTAATTTCGTTCTCTTCGATCTGGTAGTAAAGTTCCTGGGCCACCTGCGCGTAGGGCACCACAATCCGGTATAAATTAGCTTGTTCAAAATCTAGACGACTCTGGGCAAATTGTTTTTCAACATCTTCACTAAATAGATAATCCGCCAGCTTTTGAGACAGCAACTTATATCTGATGCCGTCTTCCCAATCGTCTGAATTCACTAACTGGTGATGTAACCACTCAAAGGTTTTGGCAGCACTTTCTAATTTATACTCCAGCCGCATGGCATCCGCCTTTGCCTGTATTTCCGATGGCGTAATTTCCAAGTTGTGTTCCGCCGCCGCAGAACGAACAATCTCTTGAAACAGGATGCGCTGACAAACTGATCGAAGCTTAAATTCCTGCTTTAAAGTATCAACGATATCTTCTGACTGGATAGAAATACCCGCAAAGTGAATCATGTTCTTGATCAATGGCTGAGTCACGTTGGTTCATAGAGTAGAGATTTTAAAGCTTGGGCTCAAGCTTTCAGACGTTATTTTCCTTCTTTCATAAATATGATCTAAATGGTACACTGAAATGCCCAAAAATAGCATTAAATTTAGTGAAAATTGGGTCTGCTAGGCTCTGTAAATATCTCCTTTAAATTTGACCCGAGCTATAGATTTTATAAGTCACTGATAAACATAAAAAATCAACGATTATTTCATGGATAAATTGAATTTAATATTTGATTTAAGTTAGAGGTTTTGATGAATATAAAAGAAATATAAAAGGCCACTAAATAACCTAATAGGGCTTCTGTGGCCTTTTATATTTGTCTGAGCTAAGAAGCTCAATTAAAGATTAGCAATGCATTAACTATTCAGGAATTGACCCTAAAATAATGCCTAAGCCAACCTTTGCCATCTGTAAGCAACTAGCTCACAGAAATAGAAGTGGAACCAGCAATTGAGGTATAGTCATCGGTGTAGGTGAAGGTGAAGCCTTCAGCGCTGCTATCATAGCCAAAAGCCTTAGCGTCAGCTTCAGCAACGGCAGAATTACCGTATACGCGAGCGTAAATATCAAAGTACTTCTTGTCCCTAACATCGATATCAATATCGACATCTAGATCTTTTTTGAAGTCGAATTTAACGCCGCGATAGGAACCACCCACAACCTCAGAGGTATTGAGAGCTTCTACATAGTTCAGATCAGAGATATGCATTGTGTACTCCTTTGAAAGCAAAACTTTAGTTAATACAAACAACCTTGTCTGGTTGTCTCTTTTAGAGTAACTGTATGAACATAGTAAAAGTTGCCAATATGGCAGCTTGAAGCAGCTTTTAATATTCCTTAATAATCTCTGGATCTGCCTTTAGCGCTGCAAATTTAAAGACGCTAAATCTAGAATAAATATTTGCAAGGTATAGAAAAATGATACCGCTTTCTGATAGTGTGGCGAGGCCCCTTTTATCGTGTTTTCGCCTTTTGTAAGCGGATGTGACTTTTTTTGCTTTTATAGAGCCGATTTGACATCTTTATAATAGAGGGTAGTGTTCGTTGTGCAGCCAAACCCAATCATCATGCCCTACTC
>JBCBQD010000039.1:0-29314 GCA_039820425.1 Cyanobacteria bacterium J06635_1 | reverse complement strand
TCCAATATCCATTCACCCCCTCACCCCCTCACCCCCTCTTCCTCTCTCTCCTCCACCCTCCACCCACTACCCAACACCCTCCCATTCTTCACCCGCCAGCACCGCATCGTGCTCGAAAACAGTGGCCAAATCGACCCTGAGCGGATCGAGGACTACATCGCCGCCAGAGGCTATGAGGCGCTGCACCACAGTTTGCTAGAGATGCAGCCAGAAGAGGTCGTGAATGAGATTACCCGCAGCGGCTTGCGGGGGCGAGGCGGGGCAGGCTATCCCACTGGGCTGAAATGGGCGACGGTGGCAAAAATGCCGCCGGGGCAAAAATATGTGGTGTGCAACGCGGATGAGGGGGATCCCGGCGCTTATATGGATCGCAGTGTGTTGGAGAGTGACCCCCATCGGGTGTTAGAGGGGCTTGCGATCGCAGCCTACGCCGTCGGAGCCAACCAGGGCTACATCTATGTGCGCGGCGAATATCCCCTGGCCATCAGCCATTTGCAAACCGCCATCCGTCAGGCCAAGCGCTATGGGCTGTTGGGCAGCCAGATTTTTGACTCTTCTTTTGACTTTCGCATCGATCTTCGGATTGGGGCAGGGGCCTTTGTCTGCGGTGAGGAGACCGCCCTGATGGCGTCTATTGAGGGCAAACGAGGGATTCCCCGACCTCGGCCTCCGTATCCGGCGGAGTCAGGACTGTGGGGCTGTCCCACCCTGATTAACAATGTGGAAACCTATGCCAACATTGCCCCGATTATTCGCCATGGGGCCGACTGGTTTGCCAGCATTGGCACCGAGCGCAGCAAAGGGACCAAAGTCTTTTCGCTTACGGGCAAGGTCCAAAATGCCGGGCTGATCGAAGTGCCCATGGGCATCACCCTCCAGGAGATTGTTGAAGAGATCGGGCAGGGCGCTCCCGAAGGGGCACAGGTCAAGGCTGTGCAGACGGGAGGCCCCTCGGGGGGCTGCATTCCAGCGATAGCCTTTGCCACCCCCGTAGACTATGAATCGCTGCAAACCCTGGGCTCAATTATGGGCTCCGGTGGCATGATTGTCATGGATGAACACACCCACATGGTCGATGTGGCCCAGTTTTTCATGGAGTTTTGCATGGATGAGTCCTGCGGGAAGTGCATTCCCTGTCGCGCTGGCACCGTTCAGCTTTATCAGCTGTTGACTAAATTCAAAAATCACCAGGCCACCCCCACCGACCTCAAACAGCTCGAAACCCTCTGCGACATGGTTAAACACACCAGCCTGTGCGGTCTGGGTCAGGCAGCTCCCAATCCGGTGCTGAGCACCCTCCGCTATTTCCGCGATGAATATCTGGCAGGAATGATTCAAGATTCGCATGTATGAGGGATGTCCTCAGCGAATCGGCTAAAAGGCCCCCAAACCCCAATACTGAGGGCTTTGAGTTTTTGACTCTCCAGTATTGAGGGCTTTGAGTTCGGCCCCCCCCCACTCCCCCACTCCCTCACTCCCCCACTCCCCCACTCCTCCATCTCCCCACCTTTAATCTATGGATTGGACCATCATGACCCGCTTAGCCATCGCCCTGGCCCTGGGGCTGATCATTGGCGCTGAGCGCGGCTGGGAAATTCGCAAGAATTTGGAAGAGAGATCTGCGGCTGGAATTCGCAGCTTTGGGTTTATCGGCTTGCTGGGGGGGCTGGGGGCACTGCTAGCGTTGGAATGGGGAACTGCGCTCCTGGGGCTGATTTTCTTAGGGTTTGCCCTGACCGTCGCGGTCTCTTACTGGCTAACCTCTCAGCAAACCCAGGACTTTGGCCTGACCACCGAGCTAGCCATGTTGCTCACCTTTGGGCTGGGGGCACTCGTGGTGAGCGGGTATGAGGCCGAGGGGGTTGCGATCGCAGTCGTTGTCACCACCCTGCTCAGCTTTAAGCAAGAGCTCCACTGGTCTCTCGAACAGCTCAACCGTCAGGAACTGCTCGCCACCCTACAGCTGTTGCTGATCGCGATGGTGGCGCTGCCCCTGTTGCCCAACCAAAGCATGGGGCCGTGGGAGGCGATTAACCCCCGCACCGTCGGCCTGTTGGTGATGCTGATTGCCACCATCTCCTACGTGGGCTACTTTGCCGTGCGGCTGCTAGGAGAGCGAGTGGGGCTGTTGGTCACCGCCATTCTGGGGGGATTGGTCTCTTCCACCGCCGTCACCGTGGCCTTCTCTCGACGGGCCAAGCTGGGGGAGGGCAACCTCACTGTTTTAGGGGCAGGCATTGCCCTGGCTTCGGGCACCATGGCGGTGCGCTTATTGTTAGAAGTTGCCGTGGTGAATCCGGCGCTGCTGCGGTTACTGGTCCCCCCGCTTGCTTGTCTGGCTATTGTGCCATTGTTGGCAGCCATTGCGATCGGGCGACTTCAACCGGCGGCAGCAGGTCAAGCCCCGGTCAAACTGAAAAACCCCATAGACTTAAAATCAGCCCTCATCTACGGCCTGTTGCTAACGGTCTTGTTTGTGCTGGTGCGGGCCACCGAAGCCTGGCTGGGCGGTGCGGGAGTCTATTTGTTATCGGCCATTTCAGGCATTGCCGATGTGGATGCGGTGAGTCTGTCTCTCGCGGAGTCTGCCAATAATGGGTTGTCAGATGCGATCGCAGCCTTGGGCATCTTGATTGCGGTGGCGGTCAACACCCTAACCAAAGCCAGCATTGTCGCCCTGATCGGCGGGTGGAAGCTGGCCCGTTGGTGCGTGACGATTTTGCTGACCGCATTGGGGCTGGGCTTAGCCGTATTGGTATTTACTCAACTGACTATTGTGGTTGTTTGAGGGTGAACTTTATCCTCAACTCGTTGAATGACAGTCTCAACGGTTTGGTGACCAGCAACATCGTCATCCACAACCGCAACCGGCGCAATACCACAGGCCCCCAGGCAACGTGCTGTTGATAGAGACACCTCCCCATCCGTCGTCGTTTGCCCGGTGTGAATGCCCAAATGCTGTTCCAGGGCAGTGAGCAGTTGAGTTGCGCCTTTGACATAGCAGGCCGTCCCCAAACATACCGTGCAACTGTGGCGACCTTTGGGGGCCAGCGAAAAGAAATGGTAAAAGGTCGCCACGCCATACACTTGACTCAACGGCAGCCCGAGCGATTGAGCCACGGATTGCAGCAACGCTGGGCTGAGGTAGCCAAACAGCTCCTGCGCCTTGTGCAAAACCTCAATCAGCGCATCGGGCTGATACTGATGACGCTTCATAGTGGCCTCTAACAGCCGCCAGCGTTTGTCTTTTAGGGTCGATGTGGAGGGCATGGGTGTTAGGTGCTAGGTGTTAGGAGAGAAGTAAAGGACGGGTGGTGGGTAGTGGGTGGTGGGTAGTGGGTAATACGCGGCGAAAGTATCTCGGACACAAGGGTGTTTTCCTCTACTTCCTACTCTCTACCCTCCACTCTCTACCCTCTACTTTCTACCTATCACCCATTTCCTCTTCAGCTCGATTTAGCAGCTTCTCCTTGGCCTCTTTTTCTTGCTGCCGTTGTCGCGCTGCCAGCTCACGGGCTTCTGCTGAGAGCGACTCGTTTTTGGGTGCTTCGATGGTTTCTTCGGCACGGTGCAAAGTCGTTTCTTCCAGGTGTTCTGCTTGTTGCCGGGCCTGAGCTGCAGCTTTTCTGGCTTTGTCTTCAATATTCATGCATGTCTCCTTGTGTTGAAAAGACTCAGGTCGTTTCCATTTGTAGGATAAAAGAATAATTTGAGGATTTTATGAGGAAGATGAGTCAGAAAATTGGGCAGTCTAGTGGTTGGCTTTATACTTCAATCACCGGCTGCAAAGAAGGTCATTACCCACTGACCTTCTTCCTCTTTAAAGAGCGCACGATAATCAATGGGGCTGCGGACAAACTGCCCCTCAACATAACCTTCTTGCCCCTCGGTGGTTGCAACTTTAAGCCACAAAAATTCACCTTGGCGATTTTCGTCTTCTATAGACTGTGATCTATCGACCCCAGGTGCAGGCTTTGTTCCACCTATTGTCTTTTCGGTCCCTTCTGACCCTGCTTCCGTATCCACGGTTTCTTTGACTGCTAAGTCTGGGTTTGTTGGGTCTTGAACTGCCTGATTACAGCTAATAAACAAGACTGCTAAAAGTCCTGAAATAACCGACCATTGCTTTTTCATAAGTGACGTTTCTCGCTATTCAAGCACGGGTTATTAGGCATTAGAGTAACCCACATTAACAGCCTGACGGCTTTGTCCTCTTTTAGGCAGTTACCCCAAAAAGCTCGTCACTGCCTGATTAAACATCTGGGGCTCGACCAGATGCGGCCAGTGATTGCCGGGAATCTGGGTAAGGGTGAGATTAGGCAAATACCGCCGGTAAGGCTTGAGCTGAAAGGTGGTACGGTTGAGGCCTTTTTCTGGGAGTATTAGGCAGGTGGGGATGGCGATCTCCTCAGTCAGCCCTGAGCGTTGCAGCGTATCTTGGAAGACCCCGCTGCGGGCTGCGATCGCAAACTTACTGCCCCAGCGACCATCGGGTTTCTGTTCTATCCCGGCTTCAAAAACCGAGGCTTGCAGGTTACTCCACCCTCGATATTGTTTCAAGGTTCGTGCCACCGCCGCTGCCGCTTCGTGACTTGGAAAGGGGCCGATTAGCTTTAGAAACGGCAGCGTGCGATACAGAATTGGGAAAGTGGGGCGAAATAATCTCGGCAGTCGATTTACAAAAAACGGATCGACCAGTATCAGACTGCGAACGCGGTGGGGCTGCTGACGTGCCCACACCAGCGCCACTTTCGCCGCCCAGGAGTGGGCCACCACCTGCACCTGCGCCAGATTGAGATGGGCTGCCAGGGCCTCCAGATCCGCCGCCAGTCGGTCGGTACTGTATTCTGTTTCACGGGGCTTGCTGCTTTCCCCATGACCTCTTAAGTCAGGAGCGACACAGAAGTAATGATTTTCTAGGGCTGCCGCCAGGCTTTGCCACACCAACCCATGATCCGCCAGCCCATGCAACAACATCACCGGGGCTCCTGTCCCCCAGGTTAGATAAGACAGCTGCAAGTCAGCCGATCGGGTTAAAGTATTACGGGTTGATGCCATCTAGGATTACAAGACTGTTGATTAGGACGGATGCGGCAATGCGGCAAACTTCAATATACGCGATCTCCGTGTCCCCCCATCCCCGCGTCAAAGATATTTAGGTGGCCCCGGAGAGGGACGGCGTCCGCTAATAGCCGACCTTCGATAACGGTTGCTGAAACCGTGGGCAAGGTCTGCAGGGCGGGTTTCTGGTTGTCAGCATCTCGGGTGGTGGCGGCCAGGCTCGCAGCTAACACCTATTAGGGTGCAAAAAGCTCACAGTAAAGGTACGTTCTCGCACAACGTTTTGATAGGTGCGGTGACGCGGCGTGCAGACAAACCCAAAATAGTTATTGTCGCCCAGGGACATGGCCGATGTTTGGGGGCCAGGTCATATTTTCCATCTGGTTCACGGGTCCCTACAATCACCAGCGGCGCAACCGAGAAAAACCGATCCCAGATGGGTCGCTGGACATCGAGCGGAATTAACTGATGGCGTGTTGCAGCCATGGCAAACGCCTCCTCTTGAGCGGACGCTTCCTATTTCTATGGTAGAAAGCTTTGGCGAGGGAAAGACGGAGAAGGAACAAGTTTTAACAAGGAGCGGGGAGGGGGGGAGACGGGGGAGACGGACGCGGAGATAGGGGGACGCGGGGACGCGGGGAGAGATTTTTAGTTGGGTGGTTAAAAAAACAATGGTCAAATGTAGGGGCTGGCCTTATGCCTGCCCGGTCTAGGATTGATCGCAATCGCCGACCACTCTGCAAAAATTAAAATTTACAAATCTGTGTCCCCACCTTGCCCGGGAGAATATCCGCCGCCTGCTCCAAACACCCGATGCCAGCCCTGCCGCCGGTTTGTTCCACAAACTGACAGGCGGCGTCTACTTTTGGCCCCATTGAGCCGGGGGCAAAGCTATAGCTACGCATCTGGGCGCAGGTCACCTGATGCAGCGGTTGAGCCTCCGGCCGCCCCCAGTCGGCATACACCGCATCTACATCGGTGAGCAACAGCAGGGTCTCTGCCCCTAGCTCAATCGCCAGTTGGGCAGCGGCCAGGTCTTTGTCGATGACAGCTTCAACGCCGTGAAGTTTGCCGTCGGCATCACGCACCACCGGAATCCCACCGCCCCCGGCGCAAATGACTAGAACGCCCATGCCTACCAGCTGTTGAATCACTGACAGTTCTAAAATGGTCTGGGGGGCTGGGGAGGGCACCACCCGACGATAGGCATCGCCATCGGGCGCGATCGCATATCCCCGCTCAGCAGCTAACTGCCGGGCTTCGGCCTCATCATATTGTGGGCCGATAAACTTGGTCGGGCCTTGAAATGCTGGGTCTTGAGGATCGACTTCAATTTGGGTCAGGAGGGTGACCATGGGCTGGGTGGGCAGACAGTTGCGCAACTCTTGCTCGATCAGATAGCCAATCATGCCCTCAGACTCGGCTCCCAGGACATCCAGCGGATAGGGGGGAACCGACTTGTAAGCTTCGGCCTGGAGGGCCAGCAACCCCACCTGGGGGCCGTTGCCGTGGGTGACGATAATTTGGTTATGGTGAGTGAGGTCAGCCAGGGCGATCGCAGCCCGGCGTACGTTCTGTAACTGCACCTCAGCGGTCAGGGGCTGTCCTCGACGCAGCAAGGCATTACCCCCCAGGGCCACTACTAGCATGTGGCAGTAGCCTCCAACGACAGCTTTGCTAGAAACGTGTCAATGTGCTGGCCCAGGGAAGGGGTGCCCGCCTCGGCAAACTCATAGCGGGCGCGTACCACTGGTTTATTAACCTGGATCAGCGCGGTCAGGTCAATGGGGGTAGCCGAGACTACGACATCGGCAGGGGTGGCATTGATAGTCTGGCGCAGCGCCTCTAACTGCGCGGGCGAATAGCCCATCGCGGGTAGCACCGCCCCAATGTGAGGGTAGGTACCATAAACGGCGGCGATGTCTGGGGCCGCGTAGGGGCGCGGATCAATAATCTGTGCAGCATGGGCCTGGGTCGCTGCCACATAGCCCGCCCCGTAGGCCATGCCACCGTGGGTGGTGGTGGGGCCATCTTCGATCACCAACACGGTGCAACCTGCCAGGGTTGATCGGCCACAGACAGCCTCCGGATTTTCGAGGTGGATGGGAGAGGCGGCGCGTGCGATCGCGGCTTTTGGGTTGATCCGCCTGGCGGTGGCCTCCACCCGTTGAATATCGGCTGCTGCCGCCGCATTTACCTTAGCAACAACCACAATATCGGCCATTCTCAGGACAACTTCCCCAGGATGGTGGGTTGTCTCATCGCCGGCTCGCAGGGGATCTACCAGGACAAGATGCAAATCGGGGCGAATAAACGGAAAGTCGTTGTTGCCACCGTCCCATAAAATGATGTCGGCTTCCTGCTCAGCGTGATGCACAATTTGAGCATAGTCAACGCCTGCGTAGACAATATTGCCCGCATCTAGATGGGGTTCATACTCCTCCCGCTCTTCGACGGTACACTGGGCTGCACTCAAGTCAGCCCGCGTTGCGAATCGCTGCACCGCCTGTTGCGCTAAGTCACCATAGGGCATCGGATGACGAATCACTGCCACCCGCAACCCTTTCTGGCGCAGTCGCTTTGACAGCCAGCGAGTGGTTTGCGACTTACCACAGCCGGTGCGCACCGCCGACACCGCAATCACCGGCACCTGCGCCCTGATCATGGTTTGTTCTGGCCCTAGCATCAAAAAGTTTGCCCCGGCAGCTAGCGCCCGAGAGGCCAGATGCATCACCTGAGCATAGGGCGCATCGCTGTAGGCAAACACTACCTGGTCTATCCTATGGGCCAGGCAGAGCCCCTCTAGTTCACTCTCATCAACAATAGGAATCCCATCAGGATAAAATGGCCCAGCCAGAGCGGGTGGATAGCACCGCCCCGCAATCCCTGAAATCTGGGCCGCCGTGAAGGCAACCACCTCATGTTGAGGACTCTCGCGGTAAACCCAATTAAAATTATGAAAATCGCGTCCGGCAGCCCCCATAATCACAACCTTAGAACGGGTCATTGAGTCCACCATCGTAACTCTCCTTATAGATACGGGATACCGACTTGAAGCGAGTGGCTATCTCTGGGGTGTCAGGTGTTACGGAAGAGACGTTAAACCTAACACCTAACACCCAAAACCTAACACCTATTCAGTATAAAAGACTACAATTTTTTATCTCCTCAGCGTAATGTTTTGTTGCTTCCTGGGTACAGGGCAGGTGCCTTCTAGATTCTTTACTTTGGACGGGGAATCAACTTGATATGATTTAAGCGAGGAGGTGCTTGCAAACCGCAACAATAAGCAAGCGTTGATACCCTCCAGCTGCGTGACCCTACACAATCGCTACACCCCATAACCAGGAGGAACAGCCATGCTAGATAACACCCCTAAATCTACGGATAATACGATGCCCGACCCGTGGGAAGAAACACTGCCGTCTGAGCCCGAACCCACCCACCCTGCCTGGCAATTTCCCCTTGATCCCAGACATGAGATTTCAGGTTCACCGCCTCCAGAGGGTATTTTGAGTCCCCAGGGTGACCCAAGCGCGTTGCAAATTCCGGCCCATGCCAGTCATCCTGAGCCGACACCGACCGAGGTGCTGCTGCAAGATGAGCTGAAGGTCAGTGCTGCCCACGCCAAAAGTCTATGGGACCACATTCAAGATTTGTTCGCATTACTGTTCCTCACAAATTCACCAACTTGTCGCGATAGGCTAAACATAGAAAACAGCCGGAGGACTTGATGCGGTCTACCTGGCTTCGTTCTGTTGGTCTAGTTGGGCTAGTGGGGTCGCTACTCTTGACAAGTTATGACAGCCCTCGAATGACATCTCCAACTCAGCTATGTGACTGGCGTTTTGATTAAGCGAGAGGTTTGTGATGATGAAAGTTGCCGATATTATGACGCAAGACGTGGTCACCATTCGCAACTCAGCAACGGTGGCAGAGGCCGCTAAACTGATGCAGCAGCGTGGGGTACAGGCCGTGATTGTTGAGAAAAGCCACGCTCTCGACGCCTATGGCATTGTCACCGTCGGGGATGTGGTGGGCAAGGTGATTGCCTTTGGTCGCAACCCTAAGCGGATGCGGGTCTATGAGATTATGACCAAACCTTGCATCGTGCTCAACCCTAACCTGGGGGTTGAATATGCGGCTCAGTTGTTGACCCAGGCCAACCTGCACAGTGCGCCCGTGATTCAGTCAGAGCTATTGGGCATTTTGTCGATCACCGACATTTTGGAACGCAGCAGCGCCATTGAGAAACCCCAAGAGCTAGAGCTGGCCGATAAGATTCAGCATTTGACTGAGACCGCCCGACACATTTGTCAGGAAAATGGACCGGGTTCAGCCGCCTGTGAAAATGCCTGGTCGGTGGTCGATTCGCTCCAGGCAGAGTTTGCCCACCAACGTGCTGAACCGCTTGAAAGGACAGCTTTTGAACTATTCCAGGATGAATATCCAGAGGCATTTAAAGATCGCGAATATGACGCCTGGTGCAGTGGTTGAGAGTAGCATTGGTGAGTTGAAGGGGCTTAATACTTATGGTGAGTCAATCAGGTCCAGGTAATGACAAAAATCGAAGTCGTCTCCCGCCTACTGATGTCAAATCAGTCTTAGGTTTTACTGAACCAATATCACTGTGGCTGATTATCAAAGCCGGTGTCCTCTACTTTGCAGTGGTCTTTTCAGTCGGCTTTGTATTGGGCATCGGTCGAATATTATGGGCAGTCCCTCTGTTTGGCACCAGAGCCGCTGAACTGATGGAAACGCCCTTTATGTTTGTCGCCATCATCCTGACCGCGCGCTGGGTGGTTAGTCTATTGGCTATCCCCCCCAGGTGGTGGGCCAGGCTAGGGATGGGGTTGGTTGCGTTAGGCTGCTTACTTGTGGCGGAGTTTGAAATTGTGCTCCGACTGCGTCATTTACCGCTGGCCGAATATCTTGCAACTCGCGACCCGGTATCAGGCGCGGTCTATTATGTGATGCTTTACCTGTTTGCCATTGTGCCCTGGCTGATGTCGCGGGGTAATCGTTTTGTGGCTGACTGACCTACTCCAACTCAGAGTCTCCTTCAGGTTCCCCATAGGCCAGTCCATTGGCTTCTGCATAACGATGCATAAACCGCATAAACCGCGCCCAATGATCCTCTTGATCGATCTCAAGTTTGCACTCGACAGCTTTGAGATCTTCCCCTTCTGGTCCACCATAAAACAACTTAACGCCAGAGGGTTCAATTAAGATTTCGCCTTCGGTGTCGATCAGGTGTAAGGCATTCCTAGAACTTTTTCTAAAACTCAAGAAATGTTCTATAGAAGCCAGGGCCTCAAATCGCATCACCGCAACGTGGATACCTGTCGACGGTTCGCGTCTTAGACTCACGCCACTGATTTCTTCAGGAATATCTTTAAAGATTTGTACACAGGGCATTTGGGTAATCATGGTACTCCCTCAAAACTACTCTTGCCAATATTCGGGTCTATTTAACACATCTGAGCAAACAACCTTTCCTAAGACCGCACCAATTACGCCAGGACGAAGCGCTTGCACCATCCAGGCACCTGCATGCTCAGCCGGAATCGGGTAGGGTGCCTCAAATCCAAGCTGACCCGCTGGTTGGAAGCCATGGCGTGGATAATAGTCCGGATGGCCGAGCACAAAGACCAAATCAATGCCTGATTTCGATAGAAGTTGTAATCCCCTCTCAATTAGCTGACCGCCAATGCCTTGCCGCTGAGCATCGGGCACGACGGCCAGGGGCGCTAGAAGTGCGACCGAGATTTTGTTTTGGGTTACTGTTGTAGTTTGAGTTGCTGTTAGATGGGCCGTGGTAAACAAAATATGGCCCACGGCCCGCTCGTCTTGAAAAGCAAGCAAAGATAAAACAGGTTGGGCACTGGGATCTCCTAAAAGGGCCCTCACCAGCTCCGCCTCGTCATTATGGCCAAACGCTGTCTGCTCTACAAATAAAACATCGTCTAAATCTGACTCTGATGCTGCCTGTATCTTTGCTTGTATATTCATTGATCATCGTTGTAGAAACTAACCTCGTTTATGACTCGTTGATCTCGCGCCTGAGTACTTCAAACCCGGAGACAATATCTAACAGCTCTGAGGTAATCATGGTTTGTCGCTGTTGCTGATACAGCCGATGCAGTTTGTCTAAACGCTCTTCAATATTTTTTTCTGCCATTTGCATTGAGGACAGGCGACTGGCATTTTCACTCGCTAAGGATTCGACGCAGGCACGGTAGAGGCCGACAAAAAAGTATTGTCGAAACAGGGCTGAAAACAGAGCGGTTTTTTCTTGAAAAATCATCGGGCGACAGCGAGAGGGCCAGGGTTGTTCGCTGAGCCGTGTGAGGAAAGCTTGATCAAAGGGAAAGAGCTGGCGTAATCGAGGTTTTGAGAACCCTTGTTGAGGACGATTGTAAAAGACCCAGATGCGGTTGACCTGTTGCTCACGTCGCCAGTTTTCTAGTTGCAGCACAATGGTCTGCACCTGCTGGGTGACTTTGCCAAGGGCATTGGGCACTGATAAACGTCGATCGCTCAGGTAGCCTTCTATCTCTAAAAGGTCAGCGATGCGACTGCCTACCACGAGCATCTGTCTGGTGTCAGTGGGGCCATGCTTGAGGTGTCGCCCGACGTAGGTGGCCATCTGCTCGTTAAAGCGACCGCACATGCCCTGGTCTGAGCCAAAAACCACAATCCCTAAGCGGCCTTGGGCCAGCGATCGCTGTGGTTGAAAGGCTTCGGGGAAATGGATTGAAAAAATCTGAAGCCCTTGTTTGAGGGTGCGGTTATAGGCTGACAGAGACCTGACCGCGTTTTCGTACTGGTGGATGTTGCCCGCGGCCAGGGCTTTCATTGTTCTGACGATGGATTGGAGTTCTTGGGCACTTTTAAGTTTGCGTTGGAGGGTTTCTTGGGTGGGCATGTGGGGAGAGAGGGCGAAGGGGAAAGGGTAGTGGGTAGTGGGTAGTGGGTAGTGGGTGAGTAGGGAGTAGCGCACTGTCCACCATATTCTAGGGTCAACCAGTTTGAGGGGAATGAGTGAAGATTTGCGATCGCACCTCTTCAGCTACGGTTAGAATGGCTTGCCGGTCTTCCGCAGTCAGGGGGTGACCGGCTTGGATGCCATCGCAAATCTCTGGTAACCGTTTCGGCAGTTCTTGCATGAGTTGGGTTTCAATAGATGAAATCTTGTCGAGGGGGCAATTGTCTAAACGTCCGCCATTGAGTAAGAGCAAGAGGGCAATTTGGGTCGTAACGGGGACAGCGTGATACTGGTGTTGCTTTAGCACTTCTCGAATGCGTTGGCCGCGGGCAAGGGTGGTTTGGCTGGCTTCATCGAGGCGGGTGCCAAAGCGGGCAAAGGCTTCTAACTCTTGAAATTGGGAGTAGGTAAGGCGCAGGTCTCCGGTAACGGCACGATAGGCGGGGAGTTGGGCTTTACCGCCCACCCGTGAGACGGATCTACCCACATCCACGGCGGGGAAGAGGCCTTTTTGAAACAGGGTGGGAGCGAGATAGATTTGACCGTCGGTGATCGACACGAGATTGGTGGGAATATAGCCCGAGAGATTGCCTGCCTCGGTTTCGAGAATGGGGAGGGCGGTGAGAGAGCCGCCACCCAGCTCGGGGCGCAGCCGGGTAGAGCGCTCCAGCAGTCGGGCGTGGAGGTAAAAGATATCTCCTGGGTAGGCTTCACGCCCGGGGGGACGTCGCAGCAGCAGCGACAGTTCGCGGTAGGCACGGGCGTGCTGGGTGAGGTCGTCATACACAATCAGCACGTCCTGGCCCTGCTCCATAAAATATTCGGCCATGGTGGTGGCGGCATAGGGGGTGATGTACTGCAAGCCGGGGGTTGATTCGCCGCTAGCAACCACCACCACACAGCGCTCCAGAGCACGCCGCTGCCGCAACTCGGCGATCAGTTTGGCGGTGGTTGAGCTGCGCTGGCCGATGGCGCAGTAGACACAGACAACATCCCGCTGATTGATCAGGGTATCGATGGCAATGGCCGTCTTGCCCGTTTGGCGATCGCCCAAAATCAGCTCCCGCTGCCCCCGCCCCACCGGGATCAGGGCATCAATCACCTTAATACCCGTCTGCAACGGCACACTGACTGGGGCTCGGTCCATAATCGCCGGGGCCGGTCGTTCAATGGCGCGACGTTCGGCATAGGCAATCAGCCCCTTGCCATCCAGCGGACGCCCAGTCGCATCCAGAATACGGCCTAGGAGCCCTTCTCCCACCGGGGTATCCATCACCCGCCCGGTACGCCCAACATTGCATCCAGCACTCAGTTGACTATCGTTGTTGAGCAAGACAATCCCGACCTCCTGGGGCTCCAGGTTAAAGGCAATGCCGACCTGATTGCCCGGAAATTGCACCAGTTCTTCGGCCTGGACATTGGGCAAGCCGCTCGCTCGGGCAACGCCGTGCCCTACAGAGGTGACGGTGCCAATTTCTTCGAGGGTTAATTGCAAAGAGGCCTGTTCGAGAACTGTCTTGTCAAATGTGTTGAGCATCGCCTGAAACAGTTTAGTCACAGGTGTTGTTATTTGATCAATGATTGGGTCTGGGGGTAGGCGATTGGTGTCTAGCATGGATAGTTTAGTAGACTGAAACTTGTTCGAGGGCTTTGCTAAACTGGGTTTCTAAGCTGTCAAGGTAGCGTTCAATATGCCAATCTAGCTTATAACCCTGGGTCCGCAGCTCAATGCCACAAAGATACTCAGGATGGATTTCGAAGGTGAAGGCCTCGGGGGGGCTTTGGGGGAGCAGATGGGTTTGAACCGCCTCGATTAACCGGAGTTGGAGGGACTCGTCCAGGGGAAACGTTGTTCCAATCGTCCAATGGAGGGGCTCTTGCTGACGAACAACAGCGGCTTGTAGGGATTCTTGAGCTGACGGGTCTAAGTCAGGTAGCTGACGCAGAAAGGTCTCTACCATTTGTTGCTCCAGGGGCATATTGGCAAGGGCCTGAAGGGCGACTCTAATGGTTTGAATGAGTTGCGATCGCGCGTAATCCCTCAAACTGTTCAAACAGACAGTTTGTTCCTGGTGAAGGGCTTCGTACCACTGAGTCCGTTGAGTGTCTAGCTCAGTGCGAATTTGGTCTAAGCGGTCAGCGCGTTCTGCCTCGAGCTGCCCATGCATCTGATGCTGTCGGGCTTTGGTTTGGGCAGACCAGTCATGCTGCAATTGCCGATACTGCTCAGTGGTTTCCTGCGCCTCGACTTCTCGGTTATCCGCCGACTGGAGACGATCTGCAATAGACTGTTCTCTCTGGGCCATGGCCCGCATAATCGGCTTATAGAGAAACCGCTGCAACAGGGCCACCAGCACTAAAAAATTGATCATCTCAGCCAGGACAATCCAGGGTTGGGGCAGCATAACCTAGCCTCCTGCTGACGTGGTCACGTAGGTCCAAAAGGGGTTGGCAAAAAGCAAAATCAGGGTGATCACAAAACAGTAGATGGCGGTGGACTCTACCAGAGCCATGCCCACAAACAGGGTACGCATAATCGTATTGGCTTCATCGGGCTGTTGGGCCAAAGCGCTGAGGGCTTGAGCGAGGGCGCGACCTTCCCCCAGGGCGGGGGCAATCGAGCCCACAGCAATGGTAAGACCTGCCATCACGATGGAGGCCATGCCAATCAATATCACGTTATCCATGAATTCTCTCCTCGGGGGTAGACCGCTGGAGTGGATGCGTTGGGGCTGAGGCCGTTTGAGCTGAGGCCATTTGAGCTGAGCCGTTTTGAGTCAAATCGTTCTGGGCCTGGCCATTTTGAACTTGGGTAGCGGCTGCGATCGCAACCATCGCCAAGATCGCAAAAATATAGGCTTGAATCATCCCAGTCAGCAACCCAAACCCTCGCATGAGTGCGGGTGCAAACAAGGGCGCAACCGATAACAAAATACCCACAATCATCGTACCGCTCATGACATTGCCAAACAATCGCACTGCTAGCGAAATCGTCCGAGACAACTCACCAATGATATTAAAGGGCAGCATGATGGGGTTAGGCTGCAGGTAGCTTTTGAGATAGCCGATCAGCCCCTGTTGCTTAATGCCGTAGATGGGCACCGCCAAAAATACGCAGATGGCCAGGGCTGCGGTGGTTGAGAGCGACCCGGTAGGGGGCTGATATCCTGGCAAAATCGTCAGCACATTGGAAACCGCAATAAAGATAAACAGCGTCCCGATAAAGGGTAAAAAGGGTTCGGCAGGCTGTTCACTGATCTCTTCTATTTGACGACAGATGCCTAAGACCAGCACTTCTAACAGGTTTTGCCCTCGACTGAGGTGAGTGGACGCCGACAGCTTGCGCGTTATCCACCAGGCTCCTAATACTAGCCACAGCATGATTAGCCAGGTAAAAAAGATGGTAGCACTGACGGTAAACGGCCCAAGGTGAATGGGGATTAGGTCAGGGGTAAGCGAGGAGGATGGATCCATTGAGAGAAAAAACATGGGTCAATGTTGCACCCTAAGGTGAAAATATGAGGATGTTGTGAGGGTTTGGCGCAGGCACTTCAATAGTTTCCATGCCTATTGTCAAAGCCCAGTCTCAAGGTGACCCGATTGGATGAGTTGAGACGGGTTCTAACGTCTTTAGCAGCAGCGTGATCAGCACCATCCGGCTCAGCCATACGCCAACGGCCATGAGTAATATTGTCTGTAAGGGTGAAGCAATTGGGTATCGCAACAGCAGGCCGCCCAGACCGAGTAAAACAGTGAGTCTGACCAACACACTTACCCCAACACCCAGAAATGGACGACGCCATCGGGGCAGGCGACGCAGGGTCATCCACAACCCACCAAAGTAGAGCCCACCCAAAACCAGGCCCGCAACCAGCAATATTGCCACACTCATTAAATGAATCATCAGGCTAATTTCCCATGGGTTGTCCATCAATGGAGGCGGGGACGCAATCATGCTATCAATCACGTTGACTCTCCTTGTCTACCCAATACCAGGCGTTAAAACATCCCAGTGCCACGCCAATCAGGAGCAACATGAGTGTCCAGGAATACTGACTTTGCACTCGCCGATCGATCCAGACCCCGAGGGCAATCCCTAGCAGTGTGGGGATCGTCACTGCCCAGCCCACCAGGCCAAACATTCTCATGCCTCGCCAAACCTGGGTGCGACTGTGGCGGGCCTTGAGCTTACGCTGGGCCTTGCGATCAATCTTTTTGAGAAAATCCGCCTTCTGGCCATTAGGGTTCTGGCCATTAGAACTCTGGGGGTTAGCAGGGGGGCGATCGCGTTCCATAGACTCAGTGACCTTCCACCAAAACAGTAAAATGACGGGTTAATCCTGCTTCCAGGCGGACCAGGGCTGAGAGGATTAGCTGAGACTGCTCATCTAGCTGCCGAAATTGCGTTTCCACAGCGTGTTGCAACTGCGCCAGGTCATCCCCAGGAATGGCATTCCCAGCTGAAACAGAGACGGTTGCGCCCTGCTTGACGAGCATTCCTCGCCCGACGGCCAGATAGTGTTCTTCTGCTGTCATAGACTCGTAGATCAAAATGCCCGGCACTAAAATAGCCAGGCAGTCGATGTGGTTGGGCAGTAGGCAAAATGAACCGTGGGTCCCCTCCGCCACCAAGCGAGTCATGGTTGTCTCTACCAGCAAATGGTGAGGCAAAATCACCTGTAAATCCATGGTCGATAGCTGGCTCATCGGTTGGCCTCCACTTGATCGGGATTGGTTTGAGGCAGCTGTACATCTTGAATGGGGCCAATCATATAGAGAACCTTTTCAGGGAAGTCAGAAAAGTCGTCTGACAAAATCCGCTCGCAACCTTCCAGGGTTTGGGACAATGGCACCCACTTGCCCGATAAGTTGGTAAAGGACTCGGTGGTGAAAAAAGGCTGGGTCAAAAATCTCTCTAGTCGGCGAGCTCGGTAGACGGTTTCTCGCTCTTGTTGGGCCAGTTCTTCGAGGCCCAGCATGGCAATGATGTCTTTGAGTTCTTCATAGTCGGCCAGGGTGGTGCGCACGGCCTGGGCCACCTGGTAGTGGCGTGATCCCACCACGGCTGGCGTGAGCAGTTTAGACCCCGACTGGAGCGGATCGACCGCCGGGTAGAGCCCCTCGCTGGTGCGCTTGCGAGACAGCACAATCGACGCTGACAGGTGAGCAAACGTATGCACCGCCGCCGGGTCAGTGAGATCGTCAGCGGGGACATAAACCGCCTGTACTGAAGTGATCGCCGCTGCTCGGGTACTACAGATCCGCTCTTCTAGGGCGGCCAAATCTGTGGCCAGGGTGGGCTGATACCCCACCCGAGACGGCAGCTGCCCCATCAGCCCCGACACCTCAGACCCGGCCTGGATAAACCGGAATACATTATCAATCATCAACAACACATCGCGGTGCATCTCATCGCGAAAATATTCGGCCATGGTCAGGGCGGCATGGCCCACCCGAAAGCGGGCACCGGGGGGCTCATTCATCTGGCCAAACACCATCACGGTGTTGTCTGACACCCCGGCTTCGTGCATCTCGCGGTAGAGCTCTTCCCCTTCTCGGGAGCGTTCACCAATGCCGCAGAACAGGCTGACTCCCTGATATTGCCGCACCACGTTATGGATCATCTCGGTAATCAAGACAGTCTTGCCAACCCCGGCCCCACCAAACAGACCTGCCTTGCCGCCCCGTTCGATGGGGGCTAATAGATCAATGGCTTTGATGCCGGTTTCTAAAATATCGGTCTGGGTCGCCCGCTGACTCAAAGGCACAGGGGTGGCATGGAGCGATCGCAACGGCCCGCTCATCTCCGCTTGACCATCAATCGGTTCACCAAACACATTAAACACCCGCCCCAACAGCTGAGGCCCCACAGGGACCTGCAGCGGCTTGCCGGTATCAGTTACAGGGCTGCCCCGAGAGAGCCCCTGGATGGGGGTCAGGGCAATGCCTCGCACAGTCTGCTCGCTGAGGTGGCTCAGGACCTCAATGGCAATGTTATTTTCTGTCCTAAGCAGGGTGTGCAGCTCAGGCAAATGATGGAGAAACTGGACATCAATCACACTACCCCGAATGGCGATGACCGTCCCAGCTGAGCTGTGCCCAGAGGAAACCGTCCTGGATTCAGATCGACCATAGAGATCAGGAGATGACACCATTAGAGGACACTCCTTAAATGGGAGCCTGCTTTGATACTATCGAGCTGCCTCTTTTTTGGTGAACTTTTACAAATATTGTGATGGTCCTTAATGGTTTATCCAACTCAGCTAAGCGGAATGCGGATTTTCATAGCTTTCTCTCTATACTGACTCTCGAACTTGACCAAGAATTTTTCTGGGATGAGTCTCTATTAGATACAAGATAGAACGCAATCTTTCTGAAGGATTTAAGGTTATCAAGCATATTGAAGGTAGGCTTGAAGGTAATGAGGATTTTGCGGCAGTGGGCCTTGTTTTGATCCGTGAAGATACTTAACCGACATGCGTTTGCGAAGCGCTACGCCACAAGACGAAGGAAAAATTCATCAGCTTTTTTGTGTACCCAAAGTCTTTGAATATTTGGCTGATGGCAAGAAACCGCCGCCAAGCATTGCATCGGTGTGGGTCAATTCCGCGGCTACCGATTTTGCCAAATATGGTGGAGGGCTATGGGTTCTTGTTGATGGAGCTGACCTGTGTGTGGACGGTCTGGTTAGACTCGCTGGTGACGACAACGGAGACCTGGAGCTCACCTACCTATTGCATCCCAGCTTGTGGGGTCTTGGATTTGCGACCCGTATGGCGCACACCGTAATGAAGCGAGCCTTTGGAGCGGGGTTGGTATCGACAATTTGGGCAGGCGCTGACGCCCCCAATAAGGCGTCGTTTGCCGTAATGAAGCGACTCGGAATGCAGTTTCGGCGTGAGGTTCAGTATCCATTGGGCACCGGCATGGAGTACCAGATCAAGGCCGGAGAGTTTGATCCCGCCAGAATCGAACCGCTACCGATTGCCTAGGTGCCTGCTTTTGGCCGAAAGGCGACCTACCGAAGATACGATAAGTGGAGTGGTTCAATTATTCCCAAGCACACCGGCACTATGCTTCGGCGTCATTATAGGGTCAGATGAGAAAATCGCATCTGAATCACCAAGCACCCTATATGAAATCTGTCGCCAGGTCCCAAGCCCAAAAATATCAGCAATTGCTGATTGTTTTAATTGTCACCTTTTTTATCTCGCCGTTTCTCAAAGCAGGAATTGGTCACGTTTTCTCAGCTTTGCTGCTGCTGTATACCATTATTGTAATTATCAAAGGGTTGGCTTTACCCAGACTGCTTTTTTCTGTTTATAGTGCGATCGCACTCATGGCCTTTAGCCTGGAGTTGGCAGCCAATCTAGACTGGATACCTTTTCTGAATCAACCGTTTGCCCTGCTGGCCCAGGCAATCTATGCCCTCTATCTGGGGGGAGCTGCCTATTGGGTAGGGCGTGATATTTTTCGCTCACCCGAGGTCACAGCCGATACCGTCCGGGGCGGCATCAGTGTCTATCTGTTGCTGGGCTTTGTCTGGGCATTGTTGTATGGCATGGTAGCAACCCTAGATGCCGGAGCATTCTCTGAACCATTGCTGCTTCAAGACTCTTACCTCAAGGCATTGCACTTTAGTTTTACAACGCTCACCACTCTAGGCTATGGGGATATTGTCCCCATGAGTGACATCGCCCTGGTACTCACTAATCTGGAAGCGATCATAGGTCAAATGTACTCAACAGTATTCATTGCCATTTTAGTGGGGGGCTATCTTTCAGGCCGCGTCAGGGGATGAAACCAAACTATTTCTCTAAACTTTAATTAATGATTCGTAGAATACCGAGCTACTGTTTGAACTTTGATTACCATATGACATAAGTGTTCCTTCTCTGTTCTTCTGTCTCTCAGTCATTTTCACAAATTATTCTCCAGCGATTGTTTATTCATTCCCCTGAATTCAATGCCTCCAGAGAATATTAGGCCCGATCTACCTGCTAATCCTGATCTACCTGCTAATCAATCCACTGATCGCCCAATCGTTGCGGTTTCACCTGCACAAACCCAAATAACAGAAGCTCCAGCTAGCGAGCCAGCCCCTACTGAGCGGTTGGCCCTCCCCGGTTTTCGTAAGCCCAAAAAGCCCCTCTGGCCAGCGGTTGCGCTGGCGATGCTGGTCGTCGCTGGGTTCGTTGGCTGGAGAGTATATCGGGCTTTGACGGCAACCCCTGCCGATGAAACGACGGCAGTCACCGACCCCACCCGTTTACCTGTCCGGGTAGTCACAGCAGAAACCGGCCTGGCCCAGGGGTGGGTGTTTGATGAAGGGTCTGTCTGGCCCGTCCAACGGCGATTGCTCAACTTTCAGGCCAGTGGTGATATTACCTATATAGCCAAAGTCAACGGTGTGGAGCTTAAAGAGGGGGACTTAGTTTCACAGGGCCAACTGCTGGCGACGATTGATGCCCGCAGGCAGCAATCGAGTATTGACACCGCAGCCGCCGATATTGAAGTGTCAGTTAGTCAGCGCAACCAGTCTGAGGCCGACCTCTTAAAAGCCCAGGCCAATTTAGAAAAGGCAGACTCGGATCTGGCCTTAGCTAAGACCGAGCTGCGCCGCTCCCAGACGTTGTTTGAAGAGGGAGCCCTGGCGGAAAGCGATCGAGACGTGGCGCAAAACCAGGTCGACCAGGCAGCAGCAGCCCTCAAAACGGCCCAGCAAGATGTGTTCACCGCTGAGAATGGCCTGCGCTCGGCAGAGGCCCAAATCGGAGCGTCCCAGGCCCGACTGAATGAAACCAATGTGGATCTAGAAGATACCCAACTGGTGTCGCCCATTGATGGGGTGGTGGCCTACATTAACATTCGGGAGGGCGAATATTGGAGTACCCAATATCTCAACACCAGCAGTCCCCAGGATGTGATTGAGAGCGCCCCTATTGTCGTGGTCGATCCCCAATCCTTTGAAGTGGAGCTAGAACTCCAGGCCGATCAGGCGGGAGAAATTCAGCCCGGTCAGCAGGCTTACGTGGTGTTAGAAGAAGAAGTCAGCGCCGCCCAGGCCGCAGGGACCAGTTCCCAGGGGCTGCTTGAGATTGCTAAACAGCGAGGTAGTGGGGGACAAGTTTTTGCCGTCAGCCCTTCACAGACACCCGGGAGTCGGGGCACCGAGATCACCATCCGAGATCTAGAGCAGGTCCGTAACCTCAAGGTGGGGGGCCGGGTCTATGTCTGGATTGAGGTAGCCAGCAATAGCGAAGCCGTTGTCCTACCGTTAGGGGCGTTACTTTCCAGAAACCAACAATTTTATGCCTTTGTCGTCAACGAAGCCGACGGCACTGTTCAGCGGCGACGGGTTACCCGAGGGATTGAAGGCCTATCTGGGGTTGAAATTCTCTCGGGGGTTGAGCCCGGTGAAAAAGTTGTCATTGAAGGTCAAAACCGCTTGGTCGATGGGACGCCGGTTGAGATGGTCAATCGGGAATAGGGGCTAAGTAGGTCATCCCAATTATGCTTCAGATACCGAGGCCCCCTTCCGTCCCTCAATACTGGGGGGGACTTGACTCAAAGCCCCCAGTATTGGGGGTTTGGGGGCTTATACGAGGAAGCCAGATATCTGGTTTTCTATCTTATAAATGATTGTGCTAACCCGCTTATGAAAACTGATCAACGATCGATCGCGCCCTCTGCCCCAAAAGAGGACGCCCCGTCAGTTCAGGTCCCTGCCTGGATGGAATTCTTTTTTACCCGTCAGATTTTTGCCATTCTCCTCTGCTTTATGCTGCTGATGGGGGGGGTAATGGGGTATTTCTCCATGGTCAAAGAGGGCGACCCCGAGATTAAAATTGCCCGCGCCATGATCACCACCCCTTGGGGGGGTACCGATGCAGAAACCCTCGAAAACCAGGTCACCGATAAGCTCGAAGAAGAGATCAAAAGTCTCCAGGGGCTGGACGACTTTACTAGCGCCACCTTCAATTCATTTTCGATTGTTAATGTTTCCTTTAAAGCTGAGGCCCCCGTCGCCGAGTCGATTCAAGCATTGCGAGGCAAAGTAGACGATGCCGAATCAGAACTCCCCGAAGAATCAACCGGTCGAGAGAAGCCTGATTTTGAACAGCTCTCTCAGCAAGATGCCCCAGTCCTCACCCTGGCCCTGAGGGGAGAAGATTTAGACATTGTCTTGCTGAGTCAGGCAGCTGAAGACTTGCAAGAACGACTGGAGTCTGTCCAAAACGTCCGCGAGGTGAATCTGGGCGGTCAGCGTGACGAGGTCATCCATGTCCAGATGATTCCCAGTCGGTTGACTACGTTGGGCATTGCGGCCACGCAAGTCCGCGATGCCATCCAGGGGGGCAATGTTGACACCTCCTGGGATTTGGTACGCGATGATGAAATTGGCGCGCAGGTGAGGCTGTATGGCCGCTTTCGCACCCTTGAAGACCTCAAGAATTTGCCGGTGACACGCCTGGAAGACAGCCGAGTGGTGCGTCTGTCGGAGGTGGCAGAGGTCTACCAGGGGTTAGAGCGAGAAACCCAGCGGGCCTTTTTGAGCTGGCAGGGGAGTGAGTTTAGCCCCACCATCAATTTAGAGGTGGTCAAAGTCGCCGGGAGCGACACCATCCAGGTGATCGACGATGTCCTGGCGGAGATGGAGCAAGTGCGCCAGGACCCCAACATCTGGCCCTACGGCATGGACTATCAGGTGCTCAACAACGATGCCAATACGATTCGCGGCGATTTAGCGAATCTGGGCAGCAACGTGCTGCAGGCATCGCTGTTGGTCTTTGCAATCTTGTTTGTGGCCCTGACCTGGCGAGAGGCTTTGATCGCAGGTTTGGCCATCCCGATGACGTTTGCGGGGGTGTTGTTTATCCTGTGGATGCTGGGCTATACCCTCAACACCATGGTCACCGTGGGGATGATTTTGGCGCTGGGGTTGCTGGTGGATGTGTTTATCCTCATGCTAGAGGGGTTACATGACGGCATCTTTGTGCAGGGCTTGAGCTTTCCCCAGGCGGCTATCAAGACGGTTCAAACCTATGCATCACCTGCCTTTACCGGGCAGCTCACAACTATTCTAGCCATGGCTCCCTTGATGGCGATCTCCGGCATCCTGGGCAAATATATTCGCCTGATCCCGATTAGTGCCATTACCTGCCTGGTGATGAGCTATGTCCTGGCCCTGTTGGCAGTGGTGCCCCTGTCAAAATTTCTCCTGGGGAATCAGGGCGGTAGCGGTGAATCAAAAACCTACGTTGACCGCCTCACCGAGGTCGTCTCGGCGCGATTTTCCCACTGGAGTTTAAGCACCACGGTCCGCAATCGACACGTGGCCCGTCTGTGGACCACAGGGGCCATTGCCCTGTTTGTCTGTGCGGTTATTTTATTTAGCCAGTTGCCCAGTTCTTTGTTTGCCGTCAGCGACGACAACAAACTTAGCCTGAATGTAGAGCTGCCCCCGGCTGCGACTTTGGAGACCTCACAGGAGGTGGCAGATCGCATGGGTGAAGTGGTGCGCAACTATAGTGACCCGAACGGCAACCAGGTCTTTGAGAGTGTGGTTAAACTGGTGGGGCAGCGCAGTAATCTGGTGGCATCTAGCGAAATCAAACCGGGTAACGCCGATTATTTTGTGGGGCTGTCGGCGGTGTTTGTGGATCGCAACCAGCGAGCACAAGACTCCTTTGAGTATGTGCGTGAGCTTAAAAACGAGCTAGAAAGAGACATTATTCGCAATTATCCAGGGGCCGTTTTGAGTACGGCTTACCCCTTGTCGGGTGGGGGCAGCGATCCCATCCAGATAGAAATTTATGGTGATGACCTACAAACCCTGAGAGAAATTTCTAGCCAGGTACAGCAGGCGCTACGAGAGATTCCAGGCACAGACGATGTGCGAGATGATCTGGGTAACCTGCGGGAAGATTATAAATTGGTCCCTAAGCGTGAGGCCCTGGACTTTTATGGCATCAGTCAGAATGAAATGGGTTCCCAGGGTCGCTATTTGATGATTGATAATGATATCGGGGACTTTTCGGTGGGGAGTGGCGAAGAAGATCTCGAAATTCGTCTGAGCACGCGCTGGCCATCCCAGCAGGGACGCATTGGGGGACCCTCCCGACTGGATGAATTTGCCACCATGCGATTTATCACCGCCGACGGTGAGGCGCTACCGGGAGGGGCACTGCTGGAAGAAGTACCAGGGGCTGTCCCCCTGGCGATTACCCACCGAGACACCCAGCGCAGTGTAACCGTCCTGGCGAAGGTGATTCCGGGTCAGGGCTACTACGACACCGAAATCTTAGCTGAGCTAACGCCCAAGCTTGAGGCCATGCAGTCCGATCCGAACGATGAGGGCAATGCCGATCGCTGGCCTGGGGGGTATACTTATCGCTTTGGCGGGGATGCCGACACCAGTAGTGAAACCTTTGGCTCTGCGGGACAAATGTTAGTGGTCGCAATCTTTCTCGTGTTTGCGGTACTGGTGCTCCAGTTTGGCTCCTACACCCAGCCGGTGATTATTATTCTCACCATACCCTTTGCGCTGATTGGCACGTTGTTTGGCTTTTTCTTGCTGGGGCTATCCTTTTCTTTCCCCGCCATGATTGGGGTGATTGCGCTGGTGGGGATTGTGGTTAACGATGCCATTGTGATGGTAGAAACCATGAACGAACGGCGCAAGCAAGGGATGGACGTGCGCCATGCGGCGGCAGCGGGGGCGAGTGATCGGTTAAGGCCGATTTTGACGACATCGCTTACGACGATTATTGGTCTTTTGCCATTGGCTTTTAGCGATGCTCAGTGGTTTCCGCTGTGTATGGCGATTATTTTTGGGCTGATGTCAGCGACGTTGATTGCGTTGCTGGTGGTGCCAGGGTTGTATTTGCAGTTGACACCAGAAGCCAGAAACCCATAGGACGATGCTAATAATAGTTCATTTGAATCAATAAAGATGCGTTAAAGCTTTCTGGATAACTCCGAAGCTGAGGGTATTATCCAGAAAATTTCTGGGTGATATGCTTATAGGGGTGTTATCCAGAAAGTTTCTGGATAACTTCAGCCTGTGGGGTGTTATCCAGAAACTTTCCGTATACATAGTAGTTAGACCGCAATCGAGAGAGAAATTCTGTCAAGGAGCTGACCGGCAGTGGAGCAATTGTCTGTTGGTAGCGGACTGAGTTGTAGGCAACGGTCGGCCCTACCAAGGCAATGGTTCGCCCTTGGCGTGTATGAACCGCCCGGTCGTTTCGACGGTCAACTCATCGATGCGAGCTATGATGCCGCTCGCCGACTCCTCGACGTCGATACCCTGCCCGGCGGACATCACGCTCGCAGTCAGGTCAGTGCGAACCGATCCCGGATGGACCATGAGGACCGCTACACCACGGTCGGCGAGGTCGTGTGCTAAGGACACCCCTGCGATGTTCACCGCCGCTTTGGACATTCGGTACCCGTAGCCGCCACCAGAGGTGTTGTCGACGATCGAGCCCATACGGCTTGTGATGATAGCGATCTTCGCATCGCGATTAAGGTTGTCCAACAGGGCCGCCGTGACTCGCAGTGGTCCGAGACTGTTGATCTCAAACTGACGTCGTATTCCTTCCCAGTCGAGCTCAGGCAGTTTCTCGCGCCCCATGATACCTGCGTTGTTGATAAGGACGTCGATCAGCCGATTGCCTAAGGCATTTTGCAGCGTCGCGACGCTGCCATCATCAGACACGTCGATGCCGGTGAGCGCCTCAACTCCGAGCGCGGTCATTGCGTCCGTTGCCTCCCGGCAGATACCGATGACATCGTCACCCCGAGCGAGAAACTGTCGGCAAAGCTCAAGTCCAATTCCGCGGTTACTTCCAGTGATGGCGATAGTAGGCATAAAATCCTCCTGTTTGGGTCGTGGTGCACTGGCGAGCTTATGTCACCAGTGCTCTGGCCCGCTTGCGGAATTTCTGGCCTGAATTTCCTAGCCTCAATGCAACATTGGCCGCCCCGTACCCGTTGATGCAGTGAATCGGCGGGGGAACAGCCAGCGCGACAAGCCCCGCGTCACGCGCGGCATCACTACATAGGTCATCAATAGCACGTTGCAGAGGGTACTCATCAACACGGCAAGCGGCCGGGGGAGAACCTGGAGCGCATTGGCCAGGCTCGGGGCCAGAAAGAGAAGCAACGGGTAGAGTCCAATCACCGTCGCAATAACCATTTTGTGCTTCGCTGGCGGGCGGTGACTGGCTCCGGCTGGGATCTGAAACCAGAACTCGAGTCCGGTGATCTTCTGGATTTGCACGTTGCCCACCGTGAAGGCCTCGCCTCGCTTTAGCCAATCACGGGCCGTTTCCGATTCTTGCCAGGCGGCGAGCTGCTCCGGCGTCGCGTAGCGAAACAAGAGCACATAGTCTTGAGTAGCCGGATTGGGCGGGCGGAGCACTTGCGCGCCCTGGTGGCCTTCGAAGGTCTCAGCGGCCTCGATCACACCGGCCAACCATTTCTCGTAAGCTTCTACGCGTTCCGGGTGGATACGTCGTCGCACGACCACCGATACGCTGTTTTCATTGCTCTTCATCGTGTTGGGACAGTAAGGTTCTCAGACCCCTGCCCGCGTCGCAGGTACCGACGATGGCACGCCCGATAGGGCTTCGATCACCAGCTCGGCGGCGACGCGACCGGAGGTCTGCTGCTGGCCGGTGATGAGATTACCGTCGCGGACAGCGAACGCCTCCCATAGCGGAGCCACAACGAAGGTCGTGTCTGGCAAAGCGCGGGCCTCGGTCTCGATCCAGAAGGGCTGGACTTTCTGTCCGACGGACTTTTCGACGTCCTTCTCCTCCTCATTCGAGAAACCAGTCCATGTCTTACTGGTGACCAGCAACTCGCCAGTGGACAGCTTGGCCTTGAGTAGGACGCACGTGCCGTGGCAGAGGAGAGCGGTAGGCTTGCCGGCCTCGTAGAATGCGGCGACAAGGGCATGCAGGGCATGGTTATTTGTGAAGGTGACCATGGGTGATTGGCCCCCAGCGAGGAGGATGGCGTCGTAGTCTGCGACGTTCACGTCGGCGATGCTCGCGGTATTGTCGAGCAGAGTGGCATGGGACGGGGACTTCTTGAAACCCAACGAGAGGAGATCGTGGACGGAGTAGCCGCTATCGTCCTCGGGGTCGGAGTAGCTATCGGCCTGCAGCGTACCACCCTCAGGGCTGCGGATCTCAACGTCGTAGCCGGCCTCGATGAATGTGGCGTAGGGGTGGGTGAGCTCAGCCAGCCAGAAACCGATGGGCCAGCCGGTGAGGGGGCCGACGGCGGGGTTGGCAGCGATGATCAGGATGGTCTTTTTCTTATCGGCACTGCTCACGTTAGTGTTGGCACTCATGGTGGTTTGCTCCTTGGTCGATATAACCATCATGCAGAGCGTTTCATGTTGCGTCAAATGAAATATTATGCAATGAATTATTGCACAGCATAAAACTATTGATCGCGCGTATTGCGGCACCGACGCGACGTGGCGTCGCCCCCGATCAGCCGTTCCGCACTCCAACGTGATTGTCGCCAGTGACTTCGGCCGCTGCCGCAACCCAGAGCCCCCGCAGCCAGCGGTGGGCGGGGTCGGCGTCTACACGCGGATGCCATATGAGATTCACCGCATACGGTTCGAGCTTGAGAGGCGGCTCGATGATCACCAGTTCGAACGAGGCGGCCAGTATGATCGCTACGCGCCGAGATAGTGTCAGCACATAGTCGGAGTCCGCGACCAACGCTGCTGCTGCCTGAAATGACGGGACGGCGCGCAGAACGCGACGCTCGAGCCCTCGCGCGTGCAGCAGGTCATCCATGCGCCCACCCGGCCGGCCCCTCGGCGCGACTTGAACATGGTCCAATCCAACAAAACGCTTGAGCGTCATCCGTTGACCCGCCAGCGTATGGCCTTTTCGAAGCACGCACACAGGACGATCTGTAATGAGTGTTCGCGTCATGATCTCGGGCGGCAGCTCGTCGTAGACCCCGATGGCTAGATCGGTGCTGCCTTGTCGCAGTGCCTCAGCGTCTTCGCCTGTGGCGGGGACAAAGCGCAAACGTAGCTGTGGTGCTTGTTTCCGTGCCATGCGGTCGAGCGCGCTGCCCATCACGAAATGCACATAGTCGGTCACATTAACAACAAATTCTCGGTCGACGGTCTCTGGTGAGAACGTGTCGCCAAGGGTGAACAGTTGCTCTGCTTGGGCCACCAAGCTGTGCACGCGAGGCTTCAGTATCTGAGCACGCGTTGTGAGCACCATGCCTTGGCCCGCGCGTACCAGGAGTGGGTCGCCGAGGCGGTCACGTATGCGCGCCAAGGCATGACTCATCGCAGGTGTAGACAGGCCTACGCGTCGAGCAGCGCGGGTGACGCTGCTTTCTTGCAGCAGCGCGTCGAGGGCGATGAGAAGCGAGAGATCGGAAACGTTCATCGCATTCAATCTTATTCGAGATCGGTCGCGGCTAGGGAAACCCAACCGTCAAATGGGTCCACAAAGTGCGATCAAATGATCTTGTGGTGCGTTACGCTGTTGCTAACGCACCACAAGATCAACTCAACTCCTCCTTAGCACTTCCATGACGGCTTTGAATATGTTGAATCGTTCGCTTTCTATAGAAATTCAAGAAGAGTGGATCAGCGCGATCGTAGTCAATCCAGGCTGGGTTCAAACTGACATGGGTGGACAAAATGCTGGTTTGACCCCAGAACAATCGGTTCGAGGAGTGATTGATAATGTTCTAAATAAGATAACTATCGAGGATACTGGAAAGTTTTTTCAATGGACTGAAGAAATTCACCCCTGATAGTCACTGAGTCAATATTTTATTTTAGGAAGAAATGCTCATTTCCCATGTACACGTAAAAGTAAAATCCAACTATGTGGAAGCCTTTAAAGAGGCGACTCTTGAGAATGCTCGAAATAGTGTTCAAGAACCGGGAATCGCTCGTTTTGATGTTATTCAATCCACAGAGGATCAGACTTCCTTTGTTTTAGTGGAAGCTTATCGCACTACGGAGGCTCAGATAAAGCATAAGGAGACCTCTCACTTTAAAGAGTGGGTTCAAACTGTAAAAGAGATGATGGATGCACCACGACATGCTTTGAAATATTCCAATGTATTTCCTGATGCTCAGGATTGGAGTTGAACAGAGCTTCATTCTGTCTGACAAATCAGTTTAAACCCCCTCTAGGTTGAGACCCGTAGTTTTTCCTCCTCGGGTTCGAGATGAGTTTTCACCCATAAGCGATCAGC
>JBCBQD010000038.1:0-29320 GCA_039820425.1 Cyanobacteria bacterium J06635_1 | reverse complement strand
CTGAGAAGTCATAGATCGAAGCCCCCAAAGGGGTTAGCAGGGCTAGCTCACCATTCTCCAGGGGCAGCACGGCGCGGGTGTAGGGCACAATGGCTGGGGTATCTGACGCACAGAAAAATTCGCCCTGGCCAAAGCCGATGGCTAAGGGGGCCTGCTGCCGCACGACGATCAGCTCATCGGGGAAATCTGCATTGACCATCGCCAGGGCAAAGGCTCCTTCCAGACGCTTAACGGCCTGGCGAACGGCTTCTAGAAAACGAGACTGGCCACTCAGAGGGCCGTCTGGCTCGGTCGGATGCTTGAGACATTCAGCAATCAGATGGGGAATGACCTCCGTATCGGTGTCTGAGCGAAACTCATGGCCTTTGGCTTTCAAGTCTTCGCGCAGCTCGCGGTAGTTCTCAATGATGCCGTTTTGCACGACGGCGATACGCTCATAGTGGTCAGTGTGGGGATGGGCGTTATATTCTTCCGGTTTGCCGTGGGTGGCCCAGCGGGTGTGACCAATGCCCAGGCGGGCGGGGTCTTCGAGCCCTTCGAGCTTATTTTTTAAGTTTTGCAGCTTGCCCTTAGCGCGGACCCGGTTGAGCTGTCCCTCGCTGACAGTGGCCACCCCGGCGGAGTCATAGCCTCGATATTCGAGCTTTTGAAGCCCTTCGACCAAAATGCTGTGGGCGGCTCGGGTGCCGATGTAGCCAACAATTCCGCACATAGTTGCTTCTCCTTAGGCTATTAACCAGGTACGCCAATGACTTTTAGGTAACTTTTTAACGGAGGATAACCGTTTTTGCTGCTGATTAGATTACATCTTGCCTTTATTTGCGATGGATGTCGATTTCACCAAGCTCTGTGTCAAGCTTAAAATTTCGATTAGGAGAGGTGAGGTAGTGAGAGGGTGAGTGCGCTGCGCACTCACCCTCTCACTACCTCACCATCTCACCAAACCCAAGAAATCGACTACTAGACCGCTGGAAAGTAAACCTTAAACTCGGTACCCTGCCCCATTTCGCTATGCACTTCAACAAAGCCACCGTGGCTTTTGATGATGCCGATGCTGGTTGAGAGCCCCAGTCCGGTGCCTCTGCCAGGTGGTTTGGTGGTAAAAAAGGGCTCAAAAATTTTATCGAGCACGTCGGGGGAGATGCCGCTGCCGGTGTCGGTGACGGTGATTAGGATATAGTTGCCAGTCTGGACATCTGGATGAGGTCGATGTTGGGCTACGTCAATGATCAGATTGGTTGCGTCAAGGGTTATCATCCCGCCGGAGGGCATGGCATCTCGGGCATTCACGAAAAGGTTGAGTAACACCTGGTAAAGCTGAGTCGGGTTACCCTTTACATGCCAAAGGTTAGAGGTGACATTGATTTGCAAGTCAATGGGTTTCGGAAAGGTTTCCTGGACCATCTGGCTGAGTTCGTCTATTAGGGGCACCATAGAGAGCTTATGGCGGGGGCCTTGGGCACCTCGCGCAAACAGCAGGACCTGTTTGATCAGGTCAATCCCTCGCATGGAGTTGGTTTCGACAAGATCAATCAGTCGCTGGGCGGGGGCATCAATTTCTGGGAGTATCTGTGGCAAGAGTTGGGCACTGCCGATAATTGAGGTCAGCAGGTTATCGAGATCATGGGCCAGACCACTGGCCAGGGTTCCCAAGCTTTCGAGGCGCTGGGTGCGCAAAAACTGCGTTTCAAGGCGTTTTTTTTCGGTGATATCGGTGTTGACCACCAGCGTAGATTTGGGTCGCTCCTCTGTATCCAGGATGACTTGCCATCGACTTTCGACGATGATTGTTTGGCCTGTTTTAGCCCTTTGCCTGAGTTCGCCTTGCCATTGGCCTGTTTTTGCCAAACTGTCTTGAATGGATGCAAAGGTTGTTTCCCTGTCTTTAAACAGTAGGTCTTGGATAGGTTGGTTGCTGATTTCGGTCTCGCTCCAACCATATAAAGCAGCTGAACCCTGGTTCCAGTAGGTGATTTGATGATTTAGATCGCATACCATAATGGCGTTGGTGGCAATGTCTAACAGGGCGGCTTGCTCTTGTAGGGTTTGCTCAGTGCGTTTGCGATCGCTAATATCCCGTGCTGAGGCATAGACAACCTGTTGCGTTAAATCAGGGTGCGCTGTCCACATCAGCCACTTGTAAGTCCCATCCTGACAGCGATAACGATTTTCAAAGGCGATGGTTTCAGCCCCGGTTGCCAGTTTGCCTAGCTCTGATAGCGTCTTAGCCTGATCATCCGGATGGACAAAGGTCAAAAAAGGCTCGGTCAAGAGGGTCTCAGTCGTGTAGCCTAAGGTACGTTCAAAAGCAGGATTAACACGCCTAAAATAGCCCTTTAAGTCAGCTATACACAGCATATCCACAGACAGCTGAAAAAAGCGCTCATTATCCATAGTGTGGAATAGAGCTGTGGTCTTGAGAGGTGTCTGAAGGGTGCCGTTTAACTCGGTAGAATGGACATCGAGCGATTGAACCACTGATTGAACTCACCTCCGTCTGACGTTTGTGCTACCGATCGCTTGCACCACTTGTGGTGGTAATTTTACGGTTTTTTTGAGTGCTTGGGGGTACCCCTGAGGGTGAATTTTGGATAGGCCAGTCTGAATGACAAATATCCTGAACTTTGAGAGGCGTGATCTTATGGTAATAAGTGAGTAATTTATATGACGATGATTCAAGCATCCCTAGCCAAAGCCATTAAAAAACTAGAGGCCCGCTTGCGTGGGCTGGTGGGACGCGCCATCCATGACTACGGCATGATTGAAGATGGAGACCGGGTGATGGTCTGCCTATCGGGGGGCAAAGACTCGTACACGCTGCTCGAGATGCTGAGGGGGCTACAGCGCAGTGCGCCGATTCACTTTGATATTTTGGCCGTCAATCTCGACCAAAAACAACCTGGGTTTCCAGAACAGGTCTTGCCCGAGTATCTAGACTCATTGGGCATCCCTTACCGCATTGTTGAAGAAGACACCTACAGCACCGTGACGCGGGTAGTACCCGAGGGCAAAACCATGTGTGGTCTGTGCTCTCGACTGCGGCGCGGCATCCTCTATCGGGTCGCCAGCGAAGAAGGCGCGACTAAAATTGCCCTGGGCCACCACCGCGACGATATCGTAGAAACCCTATTTCTCAATATGTTCTACGGGGGCCGACTCAAAGCAATGCCGCCTAAGCTACTCACCGACGACCAGCGGCACGTGGTGATTCGTCCACTGGCTTATGTGCCTGAGGGCGATATTATTCGCTACGCCGGGCTGCGATCGTTTCCGATCATTCCCTGCAATCTATGCGGCTCCCAAGAAAATCTACAGCGGGCCACCATCAAGCAAATGCTGCAAACCTGGGAAGCAGAGCATCCGGGTCGCACGGAGAGCCTCTTCCGTAGTTTGCAAAATGTCTCGCCGTCCCATTTGGCGGATACGGCGCTGTTTGATTTTGGAGGGTTGAATCGGGTAGAGAGTAGAGAGACTTTGGGTGAAGGATGAAGGATAGAGAAAGCTGATTCTGGTTCTACCCACTACCCACTACCCACCACCCATTACCCACTACACTCTCCCAACTCCATCACCGCTGACTGCATTTGCTGGGCAGCGGCCTCAGCGGTGTCAATCTCATCGTTAATATACTGGTGCAAAATCTGGGTTACGGTTTGGGTGTTGTAAATGGCGGCGGCACAGTTGCCTTTGCCTGCTGCAAAGCCCCAGCGGTCAAAGTTCTCAACGCCAAACGTTAAAATATCAATCACCTCGGGGGAATATAGGTCGGCGATTTTGGCTTTACTGTCCACACCAATTTCTAGCTGCTTCCAGTCATTGACAAACTCAGGCCGCAGGGGAAATTTGCCCTCGGGGGCCATGGACAGCCAGTCTAAATAGCCGTCGCTGAGCAAGAACTGGACCCATTGTTGAGCCGCTTCTGGTCGAGCCGCTTCTGGTTGGCCTGCTTCGGGGCCTTGGGTGGTAATGGCAAAGTAGTTGACTTGGCCCCACTGAGCGGGGGCTCCATCGGGGCCGCTGAGGGTGGTGACAATGCCAATGCGCTTGTGTAAGGGGGGGATCAGATCGGTGACGGGCACTTCATTTCGCAGACCCGCTAGCTCATCTAAGATAAAAGGTGACCAAACCACCATTGCGGCTGTCCCGGCTTGGAGGTCTTGCCGTGTTTGTAGCCAGTAGATGTTGCCGGGCGGTGTATAGTCTTTGGCAATTTGTTTGTAAAACTCAAGGGTCGTAATGCAGTTAGGGGAATTAAGGTCAAGATTGCCCGATATGTTGACCAGCTGACACCCGTTTGAGAGGGCAAATTGTTCAAAGACCTGCTGCGTATATCCCTGGGTTGGGTCAGTCGGGACCTGGATGCCCCACATGGCAGAGGGGTTATTGAGGGTTTGGGCTGCTTGGGCGATGGCCTGCCAGTTGCTGGGTTCGGGGAGTTGCTTTTCGGCAAATAAGTCTTGTCGGTACAGCAGCAACTGCCCCCAGCCATCCGCTGGGACAGCGGCGAATTCACCCTGTGCTTGGGCGACTAATGTGAGGGGGCCATTGGCAAAGGTTTCGGTCCCGAGGGTGTTGATAACGGTGGTGTTGGCGGCGGTATCTAGCTTTTGCTGGGCTTGCAGGGTGGCAATGGTTTCTAAGGGGGCAAAGAGTACGTCAGGGAGAGGCTCGTTTTCGACCTGACCAGCCGGCGCGATGGTCGAAGACCGGCCTATGGCCATCGCATTCTCCACTTGCTGGGTCAGCTCATCTTCTGCGATGGGTACTATCTTGATCTGAATCCCGGTTTGCTGATCAAACTGCTCGGCTAGCTGCTGCTGCACGGCCAATCGCTCTGGCTCAACCTCAAAGGTCCAAAAGGTTAGTTGCTTAACGGGGCTGACAGGTTCGCCGCAGCCGGGGATGGCCAATATCCCCACCGCCAACACCTTAACCAGGCGGGCAATTCTCTTTAGCTGCTCTAGTAAAGGATGGTTCTGTCCGATACTCGCCATATGGTCTGCGCCTCCCTTTGGATATCCAAGTTACACCCTTTCCTAGGGTCTATTAATCTGTCAGTAATAGAAAAATCAAATAGCATAGCTATAAAGAGGTCGCAGAGAGGGGCATTCAATGACCATGACCAAACTAATTATGGCCAGTGTGCTGTTGATAACGTTGAGTGGGTGTGCTGCCCGGGGCTTGACGCCGCCCGAGGCCACCGCTGCGACCGCTGGGCAAAATCAGGTGCAGGTAGTCTTTGAGGGCGAAACTCCAGCCTGGGCTGGGGATGCGATCTCGATCATGGCCGAGCTAGAGCAATGGCGTGGTTTACCCTTCACCACAGATTTGCAGGTGGCGTTTCAGCCCCGCACCGACCCCCGGCTCAACGGCTGGTACAACTCAGAAACCAAAGAATTGGTGGTGACCACCGATGGCTCCAATGAATTGGGGCGTGGGGTGCTGCTACACGAGCTATTCCACGCTTTGCAAGACCAGCAGTTTGACCTGTATACCCTGCATGTCCAATCACAGGATCAGCCTGACTATGACAAAGCCGCAACCGCGTTGATCGAGGGAGAGGCCATGCTGGCGGTGAGCGAACTCATGAACTACGACTTTCTCGCCCATGCTCAGCTACCGCCAGAGGGGCCGATTAGCGAAGACTTTTTTGAGAAAGTGTTTCTCTATGGAGCCGGGCTAAAGTTTGTTCGAGCCGTTCGAGAAGACGGCGGCTGGGAAGCTGTCAATGCGGTTTTCCAGGATCCGCCCCGGTCAACGGCACTAATTTTTCAACCCGAACGCTATTTGGCCGGGGAGCGAGAGAGTGAGCCCATTGAGATCTCTCTGGAGACGGGTGAAACCCTACAAAGTCAGACGATACGCGGTGAATATGAGTTGCGATTGATGCTAGCAGGGATCCCCGAGTTGCGAGCCCATCTGGATCAAGTTGTCGATGGATACCAATCAGATACATTAGGCCTGATCGAGACGCCTGCAGGAGAGATAGTTCATCGTTGGATGATCCAGTTTAAAGCAGCAGACACGGCTGTCGCCCTGTCAGATAAACTTAAAGCGGCTTTAGCCGAAAGACTCCCTGAGGCTACTCCCAAGATTAGGGTTGATCAGCAAACAGTGATAGCCGAGTGGTAATAGGGGAATAGGACTCAAATGCTATCTTCTATACTACTGAGGAGAATGCGCTCGAATTAATTATCGTCGATCACTTTCAGTCCCTGCCCTTGCAGCAGAGCAGCAAGATTGGCTCGTATCAATCTCGTATCAATGTTGGCGAATGATTCAGATTCAACCCTATCAACCTGACTGGCGCGAGAAATTCCAGGTAATGGGTCAAACCCTGCGGCGGGCATTGGGCGACTTGGCGCTGCGGATTGATCATATTGGCTCGACTTCGGTGCCTGGGCTAGCGGCTAAAGACCGCATTGATATCCAAATCACGGTCAATAGTTTGGCAGAGCCTGTTGAAACGGCTCTAACCCAGGCGGGGTTTGACCGGGTTAAACACATTGATCAGGACCACCTGCCGCCTGGTGCTGTGGATGATATCGGTGAATGGACTAAATGGATTTTCAAACCTACGCTTAATTCCCATGGGGCAAATATTCACGTTCGTATAGCTGGTCGGGCCAATCAGCGATATGCGCTGCTGTTTCGAGACTACCTGCGAGCTTTCCCGGCCGCGGCTGAAGCCTATGCCCAGGTCAAAATTGTCCTGGCGAAATACCACGCCGATAATGTCGAAGCCTATTACGATGTGAAAGATCCGGTATGCGACATTATCATGGGCGGGGCAGAGATTTGGGCGGCGACCATAAATTGGCAGTTGGGGCCATCTGATGCCTAAGCCTTGGGATTTTGAAGAACAGTGGATTTTAAGTTGAGATTTAAACTAAAAGCAGAGGCTGAACTTCAGATTCAGCCTCTGCTTTTAGTGGGTTTTGCTTATCACACCCAGGTGTTGCACCTGGATGCCTATGAAGACAACTTTCAGAAAACAGACCTACTTAGAAACGCTCTCAACTTCTACAGTGGAGCTGGCTTCGAAGGCTTTCTCTAGACGCATGATTTGCTTAGCCCGAGCTGACAAAGCACTGCTGTCGAGCCAGTTAGCAATCATGGCATCCAGGGAGAACAAACCGGCTCCGTTCACTAAGAAAAATAAGAAAGCACCCGCGTAAACAGCAGACAGCTCGAGGTAAGGCAGGCTAAGTCCGGCAACCTTAATATGGTGATACATCGCCACACACATGGTGCTAAACAAACCCAGGGCCGCTGGGCGAGTCAGTAAGCCAAATGCAACCAGGGGGGCCCCAATCAGCTCAGTGTAAGCCGCGATGTAGCTTAGAAAGATTGGAAAGGGCAGACCCAGGTAGGCCACATAGGCCTGGGCGAAGCTCTCGATATTGGCCAGCTTGTCAAAGCCATTGTGGACCATCATGATGCCGACAACCACTCGCAAAATCGCCCAGGTGCTCTGAGACCAGACGTTTGGGTTGACATTGGGCTTAAACACTTGAGCGATCAGAGAGGTTTTCAGCATGGTTTCGGGTATCCAGAATTAATTATTTCGTGAATGCTTATATTAAAAATATTAACGAAATTATTAAGGAATGTGAATGCATAAAAGGTCAGAATTCTTAAGAAACTCACATTTAAAGCGGGTTTGATCGGTGTCAGTGGCTTGCTGTGATTGCATTAGTCGTGACATATAGGGCTTACTCAGTCCTGACTGACTTGAGAGTTTATGGAGCCATGCTTGAACCAGGTCGTCTCCGTCGTCTAGGCTACAGATATGTATCATTGATAACCTTTATCGTCTGCCTCAATGGTCAGGGCATTTCCTTCAAAATAATGTCTTTAATGGGCTGGCTAGGGGTGTCAATGACGAGTGTTCGTGAGGTGTGTCAATGAAACGTAGATCTTTGATTAGTAAGGTGGCGTTAGGCGCGGGTACCACAGCCGCGATCTCAGCTTGCGGGGGGGGACAGTCCCCGTCTACTGATGCAGGTACCGGTGCTGCGCCAGCGGTCCAGACTGACTCCGCGCCCAGTATCCAGTGGCGGATGGCGTCTAGCTATACCCCGAGTTTGGATACCGTTTATGGCGGCAGCGAATTTTTTATAGAGCGGGTGAAACAGCTGACAGAAGGGCGCTTTGAAATTGCCCTGTCTGCCGCTGGAGAACTGGTGCCCGGCCTGGAAGTTTTAGATGCGGTACAGCAAGGCACCGTGCAGTCTGGCCATACCAACTCCTATTACTATCGCGGTAAAAATGCAGCACTGGCCTTCGATACCGCCGTTCCCTTTGGGTTTAACTATCGCCAGCAAAATGCCTGGCTGTATGAAGGGGGTGGGCTAGAACTCGTCCATGAGCTGCTGGCTGATTTCAACATTATTAGCTTTCCGGGGGGCAATACGGGCACCCAAATGGGCGGCTGGTGGAATAAAGAAGTGAACAGCCCGGCTGATCTACAAGGGATCAACATGCGCATTCCTGGATTAGGGGGGGTGGTCATGGAACGCCTCGGCGTCAATGTTCAGAACTTAGCAGGCGGGGAGATTTTTCAGGCCCTGCAGCTGGGCACCATTGATGCGGCTGAATTTGTCGGTCCCTACGACGACGAAAAGCTGGGGCTGAATAAAGCCGCCAGCATCTATTACTATCCCGGTTGGTGGGAGCCTGCCTCCCAATATTCCTTTTATTTCAACCTGGATGAGTGGAACAAGCTGCCAGATACTTACCAGTACGCGCTGCAGACCGCCGCCGCTGAAACCCACGTCAATATCATGGCCCGGTACGATGCGCGCAACCCTGCTGCAATCAGCAGTCTGCTTGATCAAGGGGTAGAGTTGAAGCGATTTTCAGATGAGCTGATGACAGCTAGCCGCACGGCAGCCTTTGAAGTCTACGAAGAACTCGCCTCTGCCGATACGACTTACAACAAAATCTATACAGCCTGGAAGGAATTTCGGGAAAACTCGAATCGCTGGTTTTCTGCATCTGAGCTGGGGTATACAGACTTTTCCTTTAGTCAGGAAGGCTAATGCAGTGAATCCAGAGCTTGGTCTAGGGGGCAAACAGTAGGGCACACGGGGAGTGGAAACGCAGACCACTAGGAGAGTAAATGCGATTTTTGCTAAGGCTATCTCGCTGGATTGATCGATTGAGCGAGGCGATGGGGTGGCTTACCCTAGGGCTTACGTTGGTAATGGTGGCGGTGGGGGCCTACAACGCCATCGCTCGCTATCTGGGGCGTTTTATCAACGTTAATCTGAGTTCTAACCTATATATCGAGGTGCAGTGGTACTTGTTTAGCCTGATCTTTTTGCTGGGCGCGGGGTATGTGCTCAAGCGCAATGATCATGTGCGGGTCGATATTTTTTACACGCGGCTATCTCGAAAAGGTAAAGCCTGGGTCAACCTTTTGGGGGGGATTTTTCTGCTACTGCCACTTTGTTTGGTAATTCTGAACTATTCTCTGCCGTCGGTGATCAATTCCTGGCAGATTTTAGAGAAGTCCTCTGACCCGAGCGGGCTGCCCCGCTATCCAATTAAGTCAGCCGTTATCGTGGCCTTTTTTCTGCTGGCTTTGCAGGGTATTTCGGAGATCATCAAAAATGTTGCCATTCTTCTGAACGACATAACGTCTGACCCCGGAGACCCTAACAGCAGAAATCCTGAATCGGAGGTGCCTCAGTGAGCGAATGGTTAGGGTTGCTGATGTTTGGCGGAGCCCTGCTGCTGATTTTTTCGGGCTACCCGGTAGCGTTTTCACTGGGGGGTGCTGGGCTGATTTTCGCCGTGATTGGCGGCTTAATGGGGCACTTTGATTGGATTTTGTTCTCCGCGCTGCCCCAGCGCCTGTTTGGCATTATGGGGAACTTTGTGTTGTTGGCGATTCCCTACTTCATTCTGATGGGGACACTGCTGCAAAAATCGGGCCTGGCTGAAGATCTCCTGGAAACCTTCGGTATTTTGTTTGGTCGTCTGCGGGGCGGGCTGGCCATTGGGGTCATTTTAGTCGGCACTTTGTTGGCGGCGGCCACTGGGGTGGTTGGGGCCACGGTGGTAGCTATGGGGATGATTTCGCTGCCAATTATGCTGCGATATGGCTATAGCCCGGCTTTGGCCTCAGGGGTGGTAGCTGCCTCGGGCACGCTGGGGCAGGTGATTCCCCCCAGTGTGGTGTTGATTGTGCTGGGCGATCAGCTTGGGGTTTCGGTCGGTGATTTGTTTTTGGGATCGCTGCTGCCGGGGTTAGCCATGGCAGGGATGTATCTGCTGTATGTGATCGGGGTGGCAATTTCTCAGCCTAAAAATGCCCCTGCCCTGCCCCCAGAGATCGTCGATATTCCTAAAATCCAGTTGACTAAACGGGTGGTTTTGGTCATGTTGCCCCCCCTCCTGCTGATTGTGATTGTGTTGGGCAGCATTTTTGCTGGGTTAGCGACCCCCACTGAAGCAGGCTCTATGGGAGTCTTAGGGGCTTTGGTCCTGGCGGCGCTGAATCGACGGTTAACCCTGAGTGCATTGTTGCAGTCCCTACGTTCGACGGTTGAGCTGACCACGATGGTGATGGTGCTGCTGGTGGGGGCGACCCTTTTTAGCTTGGTGTTTCGCGGCTTAGGCGGCGATATCCTGGTCAAAGATGCGTTCTCAAATATTCCAGGAGGGGCGCTGAGTTTTTTGATTTTTGTCAATCTGCTGGTGTTTATTCTGGGGTTTTTCCTGGACTACTTTGAGATTGTGTTTATTTTGGTGCCTTTGGTGCTGCCAGTGGTGCTCAACTTTGGCGGCACTGATCTGATGCCCCTGACCGGGACCGAGCTGCTGGTGTGGTTTGGGGTGATGATGGGGGTCAATCTGCAAACGTCTTTCCTGACGCCACCCTTTGGGTTTTCGCTGTTTTATTTGCGGGGGGTGGCTCCGGAGAGTGTGAAGACAACTCAGATCTATGCGGGGGTGGTGCCTTTTATTGTGATTCAGTTAGTTGCTTTGCTGCTGCTGATTCGATTTCCTAATTTAGTCACCTGGGCGATGAATGTTTAGGGAGCAATAAATCTTCGATACATCGATAAAACTCTGCAGGGGATTCCCATGGGACGCGATGCCCAGCCTGTGGAATGGCTCTGTGAGAAAGGTTTGGGCAGGCTGCGGTCAGCTCAACACCAAGCGCGGTGTATTTTGAGTCTCTTGCTCCGGTGACATAGAGGAGCGGGGGATGACTGAGCTGCGTCAGCTTTAGTCGGAGGTCGTCCTGGCGACCTTTTGAATAGTTGTCGAAGACCTGACAGATGCGATCGCGACTCAACTGATTAAGATCCCGTGGGCAAGGATTGGGGTGCCCGCCAAAAATGTTCTGGGTGTCCCAGTCGGCCAGGACTTGCCCCCAGGGCTCGGTCAGAAAGCGGTGGCCCCAGGTGCGATCGCGACCCAAACATTGAGCCCGTTCATCCGGATCGCTCAACCCCGGATCTGCCGCCACAATAATTGCCCCAGCCCAGAGCCTAGGCTGATGCAACACTGCGTGCAGCGCCAAACGCCCCCCCATTGAATAGCCCAACAGGTAGCGGTTTGGTTCCCCTGGTAATGGTGTCCGGGTGACCTCACGGCAAAACGTTTTCGCCCATTCCCAACAGTTGGGGGCGACGGTTTCCCAGAGATCAACAGATTTAACTTCAATAGATCGATCTGCGAAGGGCCGATTTGCGAAGTAAACCGCTAGCGGTGCCCAAACTGAGGACAGTTGTAAATTACCGTGCAAACACCAAAGCTGCAATTTAGGTTCTATCTGTAGTGGTCTGTCGAAGTTAAGTAGTCTGTCGAAGTTAACTATTCAGGTTTGATGGCGAGTTCGCTGGTGCTGGGTGGGGTCGCTGCGCTGGGTGAGCGGTACTAGCCCCCATCGCTTTGGCGGCCCGCTCAAAGTCTTCTGTGGCGGCAATTGTAGCTTTGATGTCAAAGAATGCTGACGCGATCTTGGGGGCGAACGTAAACGTATCCAGCCCCTGGGTGGCGAGGTATGAAATATCTTCAAGGTCGCGAATGCTGGCGGCTAAAATCCGGGTGGGACTTTGGACCCCGTTGAGTGCCCGTTGCATCTCGGCTAGCAGGGCGCGCCCATCCTGGCCCAGGTCATTGATGCGCCCCAGATAAGGCGCAACGTACTCGGCCCCAAGTGCAGCCGCGATCAGCACCTGAGGCACTGAATAAACGGCGGTTAGGGTGACACGCACCCCTAATTTAGCCAGCTGGGCAGCGGCGGTGGTGCCCAGTCGGGTAATCGGTACCTTCACCACCACCCGAGCATCCAGCGCAGCCAGTTGTTCTCCGGTTGAGACCAGCGCCGCGATCGTATCGCCCCAGGTTTGCAACTGCACTTCCTGGGCTCCTAGCGCAAAGGCTTTGTGGGCAAGATGGGTCAATGACGAGAGCGTACAGGCAACCTTGGCTCGTTCTAGCAGTAGCGGATTAGACGTCACCCCATAAAATAATCCAGTGGGCATCCAACTTTCCCAGGCGGTAACCTCCGCTGTATCCAGATAAAAACGAACATGGGGTAATTGAGGCATCTCGCTGATCCACATCGTAATTTTACGGATCTACCTAGAAAGTTACCGCATAATGGCATGTAACCCATCAAGACTACACTGCCATCCTCAGGCTTATGACTCAAGAGCTAGATGCCCAAACTATGGGCAAAAACCAGCAAGAAACCCCTGATAATCCTGATCTCCCTAACGATAGCGCGACTAATGTTGCCGGTGATTTAGCGTCAGAAGCCTCCATCCCACCCATCGATGCCCCGGACTCAAGTCCTTTAGAAGACGACTCAGAAGCCAGTTTGACGCCTCCTGAGCTAGAGGCCGCCATTGAGTTTGATGATGTTGATTTAGCTGAGCCCTCGCCAACGGCGGACGGCGACATCGCTGACGCTGACGATCTCTCCAGCGAAGTAGTCGATGTCTCTGATGATGTTGTCGATCCCTCGAACGAGTCTGGCGATCTCTCTGATGAAGTTGCTGGGCTCTTTGGCGATGCTGATGATCAAGAGGCTGATGATCAAACAGAGCTTGAGCCAACGGCCGCAAACCCGTCTCCGCCAATCGCTCGGTACAGTTGTGAAGAATACGTCGAACGATATTACACCAGCGCTGATACTCGTTATGAGTTAGCCAACGGTTGCTTACAGTCTTTACCGAGTCCTAGTTTCAAAGAGCTCTTGCTGGCCCAGTTTCTCAAGAAAGAATTGGAGCAGCTCATCGATGCCTCAGAGAGGCCCTGGCAATGTCTGTGTGAGGCCGGCCTGAGAACCGGATGGCGTCAGGTGAGACTACCCCATGGGTATGTTATTCACTCATATCAAACAGGAGATATGGTGGATGACACCACGATCTGCCAAACGCCACCGTTGCTGGTAATTGAGATTGTCACCCCAGAGTCTGGTTTGGTGCCCTATCGCCACAAGCGCTCTGAATATGCTGCTTTGGGTGTCCCGGAATATTGGATTGTTGATTCTGTCCATGAACAGGTGGTGGTGTTTGTCTTGGAAGACGGTCTGTATTCAGAAACGGTGTACACCGAGGATACCGTCATCGCCTCGCCGCTATTTCCCCAGCTCAATCTCGATTCTGAAACCCTTTTGGCGTCCTGTGCTTTGGCCTAGGGGAAGGGCGAAAGGCGAAAGGCGAAGGGTGAAAAGGTAGGGGCTGGCCTTATTCGATTTGGTTGAGCACTCACCGTCGAAGCCCTGTCCAGTCCGATAGGTTGTGTCTTGTCTGTAGGTCGACTTATAGACAACCGATAGTATGTAACATGGCCAGATGGTCGGCGACCGGGGCCAGGGTATTGGCTGCGATCATGCCGCTGGCGGCGACGGCGGGTAGGCCAATGCCGGGGAAGGTGGAGTCGCCGCAGCAGAGCAGGCCTTTGATGGGGGTCTTAGACCCTGGGAAAAGTCCTTTGCCAGCGCGAATCGCGGGGCCGTAGGAGCCATGGTGGCGTCTTAAAAATCTTGCGTGGGTGAGGGGGGTACCTATCATTGTGACCTCGCAGCGATCGCGAATGTCGGGAATGACGCGTTCCAATGCCTGCCACATCACCTCAGAGCGCTGTTGTTTGAGCTGGGTATAGGCTTTACTGCGGCGATCGGTCGGCCAAATGCTATAGGGTTCATTGCCCGGTGTGTAGACGTGGATCGTCTGTTTGCCAGCCGGGGCCAGGCCTGGATCAAGTAGCGATGGAATTGAAATCAACACCAGATTTTGATCGGCGGCGATGCCTCTAGTCCAATCATTGACGACGATGTAGTGACAGGCCAAATCAGCCGGTAGTCTGGCCCCGTCAATGCCCAGATGCAGATGCATAAAGCTCTCGCACTCAGGGATAGATGCCCGTTGAGTTAAGAATTTGGCCGGAACCTTGTCCCCAGGCAATAGCTTGACCATATCCCAGGTAGAGGCATTGCAAATAACCGCCTGCCTGGCTCGGATATGCTCACCACTGCGGAGCCTGACCCCCACGGCGCGGCCATTGTCTATGAGAATTTCCTCGACATGGGCGTTGAGCTGCAGTTCTCCGCCGTGCTTTTTGAGGCCTCGCACGATAGCATTGACCAGGGCAGCGCTCCCTCCTTTAGGATAGTCAAGCTTTACGCCGGGGCGGTACCAATCGGCGAACATAAACGCGACCTCGGCGGCGATAGTCCCCTGGGCAGGCAGTCCCGAGAGTAGAAAACAGAGCATATCTAGCCAGTTACGGGCAAACTCATCCTTGACCACACCGGTCATGATGTTGCTAAAGGGGCCGACCAGTTTAGCAGCGCTGGGCGCGTGCTTTAGCAAGGCCGGTGCAAATCGCCCCAGGGTTTGGGCAGCTCCCCAATCAAACCGCATGGCGGCAGGCGGCAAGGCGATGGCCGCTTCTCCCAGGGGTTTCATGATTCGCTGTAGCGCTCGCCACTCGGTGACGGCCTGGGGTCCCCGCAGCTCTTTGAGGACATTGCAAAACTGATCGGAGCCCACGGAGGTGTCAAAATCGCCCTCCGGGAGTCGACAGCCCCAGGTGTCGTAGGTCAACCATTCGGTATCTTCGCCCAGGGCGTCCAACACCTGCCGCAACGGGTTAGGCGATGGACTGTAAGAAAGGCCTGAATACAGGGATGGCCCTGAGTCAAAGTGAAAGCCCCCGCGTTCGAAGCCATGGGCTGCTCCGCCTGGAATGGAATGGCTTTCGCAGACGATGACCTCATAGCCGTAGCGAGCCAGCAGGGCTGCACAGCAGAGCCCCCCGATGCCGCTGCCAATCACGATGATTTGTGTTTGTGCATCCATAGGGAGGATTAAATAACAGGTTCATCTTGTAGGTTGGGTTGAGCTTTGCGAAACCCAACCACTCGGGGATGTTGGGTTTCGTACCTCAACCCAACCTACGCATCTTATTAAATCCAGGATTCTTAGCCAGCCGTTGATTGCCCCTGGAAACTCAACAGGAAAGTCGCCACAGCAGCCCCTAGCAGCACTGCCCAGATAATCAGCTCCGTTTTGGAGATTTTGGAGGTATCAAAGAATTTTGGCTTGATTTTGTTCTTAGCGGGTAGTTTTTGCTTGACTTTGCCATATTTAGGATCTTGCGCCTGACGGCGTTTTGCTTCGCCCATGGGGGTGCCTCATTTGGAGAATTCGCGGGGTTGTGTGGGTGGGGATGCTACTTAATTAGCCCGACGTTAACCGCTCTCTTATTTCATCCGGTTTTGCTCGAAAACCAACCAGTACGGCCTGATTGTCCTTGACGAACAGCGGTCGCTTTAAAAGCATGGCATCTTTGGCAAAGGCTTCTATCCATTGTTCATCACTCCATTCCTTTTTTTCATCTCCCAGCGCTCGATAAGACTGTCCTGAGGTATTTCGCATGGGTTTGGAGCCAAGTGCTTTGACCCACTCAGCAACCATGGTGTGGGTAGGGGGATGCTCCTTGGTGTTGATAAAGTCGTACTCAATTCCTTGGCTATCAAGCCATTGAAATGCTTTTTTGCAGGTCCCACAATTGGGGATGCCATACACTTGAATTGTCATATGGGAACTGTTGAGTGGGTTAATAAAGCTCAGGATCAATGCCTGTGCTCAAATCATACCAGTCCTGAATCCTGGGATCCAAGCATGACAAGGTTTCCATTTATGCAGGGTGGCTATCTGCGAGGGTTGCTTGGCCTCGAGGGTCGGCCGGTTAAGATATTGAATATGCCTACTTTTATATAGATAAACCGTTGAAAAATTGTGACAACCTCGCCTGTCAAGCCATCGGAAAAGCGATCTGACCGTAAAAAGCTCAGTGCCAAGACTGAGGCTATTCTGGATGGGGCCATGCAGGAGTTTTTAGCGCATGGTTACACCGCCACCAGTATGGATCGGATTGCGATCGCAGCCGGTGTTTCCAAAGCCACCATCTATAGTCATTTTCGCGATAAGGCTGATTTATTTGCCGCGATTATTCAACGGCTGGCCGAGCACAAATTTAATACCCTCTTCGACCCCCACGACGCCAACGCCTTGCAAGGCGAGCCTCGCACTGTGCTGCGCGAATTAGCCGAAAGAATGATTAGCCAAGCCCAAGCAGAAAATCAGTTTTGCGAATTTATGCGCCTGATTGTGGGAGAGTCAGGCCGATTTCCTGAGCTGGCTCAACCCTATGTCGAAAATATTGCTAAACCAATTATTCAGGCGTTGTCCACCTATTTAGCCGGTTGTCATGGACTACAACTTCAAGATCCTGAAGCCACCGCCCGTACCTTTATTGGCACGATTATTTACTTTGTCATGCTGCAAGAGGTCTTGAATGCCAAGACAGTTTTCCCTATTTCCTCTGACCGTATAATTGATAATCTATTAAACTTGGTGGTCCCGACCCACGCCTAAATCCCTGTAGTTCGGAGGCATACGCTAACCTTAGCGCTCGGGGGTTATCAGACCAGCCCAGCAATTGTTTTAATCTACGTACACACAAAACTTAACGCGAGCTTAACATTGGGTTAAAATTATCTGTCAAGTTACGGAACTGGTTACCGAATGTTGATTTGATGACTTAGACCTCGTCCACATCCAGACCTGTAGTTTGCCCTACGGGAATTGCCCAATCTGTTTGCCTGTTGGCAAAACCTCAAGGTCTCAAACTGGATGTGATTTATCAGCAACACGACAGTTTCTTGGCTTTTCAAGTTAAACGGCTTACAGCTAAACGGCTTACAGCAAATCGCGAGTCATGTCTTTTGCATGACGGTGTAATTGGGCAGCGTGTTTGTGCTTCATAGTTTGATCAGACGCCTGCAGAGGGGTGCTATATGCAAGGGAATAGTAGACGCGATCGCAGGCATTTGCGGTCTCGCGATATTCGCTGGCAGATTGCCAGCAAGCTTATCTTCGTCAATGTACTCTTAATCGGGCTACCGACTATTGTTTGCTACAGTCTAGAGCTAGGCGGGATTTCTTTAAGATGGCTACATTTCTCCTTGGTCATGCTGTACTTGCTCAGTGCGGCCATGCTGATTGCGGAGTCGAGTGCGGCTGTGTGGCGTCGCTTTGCAGGGCAGTCCCATTTGCCATTGTCCCAAGCCGAGGTTTTTAAACATCGTCTCAAAAAGGGTCTCGGCATTCGAGGAGCAGATTTGCCATTTGAGCGCCAGTCTTTGCCCCGCTGCTCGTTTATCGTGGCAGCCTATCTGCCCAACGAGCAGAGCATCATTTTAGAGACCCTTGACCATCTACTTAACCGGGTCCATCAGCCCGATGCTGGCTTGGAGGTCATCCTGGCCTACAACACCCCTGGGACACTGCCCATTGAGCAAACCCTGGTGCGCCTGGCCAGAAAGTATCCTAATTTTCGACCCTATCGGGTTGAGGGCAGTCATTCTAAAGCAGAGAATATCAATGCTGCCTTGAACATTGTGACGGGCGACCTGACCTGCATTCTGGACGCGGATCACCATCCTGCCCCTGACTGTTTTGAGCGGGCAGGCAGATGGATAGCCAATGGCTACGATGTCGTGCAGGGCCGCAATATGATTCGCAACCGCGATGAAAATCTGCTGACCCGCCTGGTTGCCGTTGAGTTTGAGTCCATTTACGGGGTGAGTCACTCTGCTAAGTCGCTGATGGTAGACACAGCCTTGTTTGGCGGCTCTAACGGCTACTGGCGCACTTCAGTGCTAAAGCAGATTCGCTTTAATCCCACGATGCTAACTGAGGATATCGATGCCTCAGTGCGGACCCTATTGCATGGCTATCGGATTGTCCATGACCGCAGCATTACAGTGACTGAGCTGGCCCCAACCCATATCAGTGCCTTTTGGTCCCAGCGTAAACGCTGGTCCCAGGGGTGGCTTGAGGTGAGCTTGCGTTACCAAAAACGGTTTTGGAAATCGCCCCAACTCACCTTTGGACAAAAGCTGATTTGGACCCATTTGCTCTACTACAGAGAACTGTTTCCGATTTTGTCGGTGCAGCTCTTGCCGATTGTTTTCAGCAGTTGGTTGATGACAGGAACTTTAAATTTCACAGACAATGCCTTCTTGCTGCTGGCGACGGTGGTGACCTTTTTAAGCAGTGTCTACAAATTATTGGTGACCGCCAAAGTTGGATGTCGCCACTATCCGGGGTATTACTTTCTGCAATATGCCGTGCTGACCCCGTTTTACTCTCTGCTTAAGAACATGACTGCAGTGGTGGCTCTCTATGACCATCTGCACGGCAAGACCGATTGGGTGGTAACTCCGCGAGATATAAAGCCTCCTGTCACCAACTTAGAGGAGGCCTATGCTTTGCCTGAGACAGCGAAGCTGTAAGGGGTCAGTAGGCAGTAGGCAGTAGAAAATCTCACTACTCACTACCCACTACCCATTCCCCGCTTTGAGAAAACCTTAATTTGAATCTGCTATGACACGTCGTTTTGATCGTTTAACGAGTGTACAGCGGCTGGCGTGGTTAGACGGGGTGCGCATCTTTGCCGCCGTTGTTATCTTGCTTTACCATGCTCAACTGCTGTTTACCCAGTATCGCTATACGCCACAGCCCACGGGCCTGATCCACAATTTGCAGCGGCTTATCCCCGCGGGGGCTTCTCTAGGGACCCCCGCAGGATGGGGGTATCTGCTCGGCGTCCCTACCCTCTTTGGGTTTCAGTTTGTGGATGTATTTATTTTGTTGAGCGGGTTTAGCCTGATGCTGGCGACCCGATATCGCTCTTTTGACTGGCTATCTTTCTGGCAAAAGCGGTTATTGCGATTGTTGTGGCCGTTGTGGACAGTCGCCTTGATCTCCTATCCAATTTTATGGGTGATCGGGGCTGCAACCCAAAGCTATATTCCCCCAGCCTGGAATTTTTTTGGGGCTTCTACATTCCCGCTGCTGTTTGATTTTCGAGGGAGTGTGCTGCTTCCGATTAGCGGTCCATGGTGGTTTATCCCGTTGATCTTGAGTTTTACCCTGTGTTTTCCCCTGTTGCATCGGTTGATGTATCGCTGGGGCGGGCGTAACTTGGTGGCGGTGAGTATTGTGATCACTGTGGGCTATCGGGCTTTGGCGGCCTACGTATTCGGGGGACAGCCAACCTATACCATCCTCGATACCCCAAATGGACCCTTACCGTTTTATGTGATGCTGGCCAAGCTAAGCACCTTTGTAATCGGGATGGCGGTCGCCCAAGCGTATAAGCACGGTCGCGGGGTGCTCTTTTGGCCTCAGGCAAAAGCTTTCCAAATGGGAGGGGTACTCTACGCTACCGGATTTATTTGTCAGTTTTATAAGCTGGGGTGGTTGGTTTGCGACTTGCTGGTGCCCTTGGGGTTGACACTGGTCTGCATGGTGGTCTGTCGCTGGCTGACGGCTGTTCAACCCTGTCGTTATTTGGCCCTTAGCCTGGGTAAACATAGCTATAGCTTTTTTCTAGTGCATAATTTTGTGGTGGATCGCACGCTTAATTTTGTGGTCAAGGACGATGCGGTGCGGTTTGCGATCGCGCTCCCCCTCATGCTCCTCGGGACGCTGATGTTGGCTGCCATTGCCGATGCCGTAACGCCGCTTTTACAACGGGTGCTGGCCCGCCTATGGCAAGACCTCGACTATCTGCTGGCCCGCAAATCGCCCACGGGGACGCCAAGCTGGGTGCCCTCAGTGGGGGACACCGTCCGATACGTTGACCAGCAGTGGGCAGTGGTTGCAGTAGAGGTCTTGCTTGACGATGGCAATTACTACCTGTGCAAAGTCGCCAACGACCAGCAGACCCGCTGGGTCAGTCAGGCGCAGCTACAGCTCATGGCCCCGGCGGTGCTGGCCCAATGATGTAGGATACTGGCCAGGTGAGGACTGAGATTTCCCCACTTCCCTTACCTTCCCCATCTCCCTCATCCTCGTCATCTCCCCATCCCCCCATGTCTCTCAAACTCATCATCGGCAACAAAAACTACTCCTCCTGGTCGCTTCGGGCCTGGTTGTTTTTGACCGAGGGCAAAATTCCTTTTGAGGAAATTCGCATACCGCTGTTTACGCCGCAGTGGCAACAGATTGCACAGTATACGCCAGCGGCTCGGGTGCCTGTGTTGCTGGACGATGACTTGGCCATCTGGGACACCATGGCGATTTATGAGTATGTCTTGGAACAGTTTCCAGACGCTGTGGGTTGGCCACAAGATCGCAAGGCACGGGCGATGGCGCGTGCGATCGCAGCCGAAATGCACGCTGGGTTCTTTGGCATTCGCGATCAGCTCCCCCAAAACATCCGTGCCCGTAATCCGCTTGCTTTAGAGGCGCTGTCTGGGGATACCCAGAAACAAATTGCGCGGGTTCAGTCGATGTGGGCTGAGTGTCTAGCCACCTATGGCGGCCCCTGGTTGTTTGGCGAGTTCTCCATTGCGGATGTCGTCTACGCGCCCGTGGCTTTGCGATTTGTGACCTATCAAACTCCCTTAGATTCAGGAGCCCAATCCTTTATCGACGCGGTGCAGACATTGCCCTCAATCCAACGGTGGGCAGTTGAGTCCGCAGCTGAACCCGAAGTACTGGCCTTTATTGACGAACTCAGACCCGCCAGTGAAACAGAGTTGACGTTGTAAGTCTTGACGGTACCAAGCCGGGATTTCTTTCTACGTGTAATTTGTCTAAACTCCAGTAGGTAAAGATCAGGGGATATGACGTGTCAACTCCTACAAATAACCGACTGACATGGCTTAGGGATTCAGCGGTGATAATCTGCCTAATTTTAGTCATCCTGGGCGTTGGCTTTCGATTGGGTAATCTGAATCATGTTTACTGGCACGACGAGATCTACACCTCGTTACGGATGTCGGGCTACGATGCAGTGCAGGTGAATGCCAACCTCTTTGACGGTAGCTTAACGACAGTTGATGACTTGATGTACTATCAGTGGCCCACGCCGGAGCGGACCCTGGCAGACAGCATTCGATCCCTGGCGATCGAAGACTCCCAACATCCCCCGTTGTATTACATTCTGGTGCGACAATGGGTCGCGATGTTTGGGAACACGGTATGGATTGCAAGAAGTCTTTCTGGGTTGATCAGCTTGCTGATTTTTCCAGCTATTTACTGGCTTTATCACGAGCTCTTTCTCTTTGCTGATATCAAACAGCAATTTACCCCATTTCAGAGAAGGCTCACCGGGGCTGTTGCCATGATGGTGGTAGCCGTCTCTCCTTTTCATATTCTCTATGCCCAGGAAGCTAGAGAATATGTTTTGTGGAGCGTGCTCACCCTGGCAATGAGTGCTCTGTTACTAAGGATGCTTCGTCGCAGCACTCTTCTAAACTGGGGGCTTTACGCATGCCTGCTGGGGGCAAGCCTCAACACGCACCCGTTTACAGTGTTGGTTGTGTTTGCCCATAGTATTTATGTCTTGATGGTTGAAAGATTTCGACCCACTCGTCGGTTACTGAGCTATTTGCTGTTTGTTTTGGGTGGTTTTCTATGGTTCGTCCCCTGGCTATTTATCATTATCTCGAAAGCGGGCACAGCCGGTGCATCTTGGACGGCACAGCCGATACCTTTGCCGGTGTTGCTGAAAGTCTGGGGGCTAAACCTGCTCAGGTGCTTCATCCTCACCGAAGGTGACTTTGGTTTTGATACCTGGCAAGTGTATCTCACACTGCCATTAGCGCTGTTGTTAGTCGTCTATGCAATGTATTTTTTGGGGCGTCACACCCCTTTTCGCTTTTGGCTATTCATACTGCTTTTGATGCTATCTTCCTTTCTGCCCCTGGCCCTGATGGATATCATGTTAGGTGGTCAGCGCTCAACCCCAGCGCGATATCTAGTCCCCAGTGTGCTGGGTATGCAGATGGCCATTGCGACGTTGCTATCCATGTATATTCGTTGTGCCAATCTGTTCAAGCGACAATTTTGGCTCGGCACAACTACTGTAGTGCTCATGATAGGAATCCTGTCCGGATTCGACATTTTGAAGGCCGAATCTAGCTGGATCAAGGTTTTCAATTACAATCTGCCCTCCCTGGCCCGTGTCGTCGATGAAAGTCCTAAGCCATTGGTGATTAGTTCCTCTGAAGGCATCAATTTCGGGAGTATTTTTGCCCTCAGTCACCTGATTGATCCGAAGGTGCGGTTTTTGTTGTTGGATAGTCAACAAATGCCCGATGATTTAGCCGCGCCTCAGATACCCGAAGGCTTTAAAGATGTGTTTCTTTTTAACCCTTCTGAAAAGTTTCGCCAAAAGATTGAGCTGCAAGAAAACACAGAAGCCGAACTGGTTTTCAATGATTTCCATCTATTTCTTTGGAAACTGTAATGGGTGATGGGTGATGGGTGAATCGGTGGGTTTCGAATATGGCACTGGGCGCACGCCGTGACGCCCCTACAGGTTGATCGGCGGTTCGGATGATGACTTTGCCCCCCTGCTCCCCCTGCTCCCCCTGCTCCCTTGCTCCCTTTCCCCCTTCTCCACCCGCGTTCTAAAATAAACAGGACCCCCTCCCCTCCTTGCCTATGTCCGCCTCAAAATCTGCTGACCCCCCTGAGCAAAATTTCGGTGTCCCCGAACGCCTTGCCAAGCATACGGTGCGCTACGCCGACTACCGCGAGGTCAATCGGGAGGACATGACCCCGATGATGCGGCACTATGCCGAGGTCAAAGATCAGCATCCCCATGCCCTCTTGCTATATCGAGTGGGCGATTTTTTTGAGACGTTTTTTCAAGATGCGATCGCAATTGCCCGTGAGCTAGAGCTGGTACTAACTAGCAAAGATTCGGGTAAAAATATTGGTCGGGTACCCCTGGCGGGGATTCCCCATCATGCCCTCGATCGCTACTGTGCTGCCCTGGTTGACAAAGGCTTTGCCATTGCCATCTGTGACCAGGTCGAAGATCCGGCTCAGTCCCAGGGACCTTTGGTCAAGAGAGAAGTAACCCGTGTGATCACCCCCGGCACTGTCATTGAAGAGGGCATGCTGAGCGCTAAGCGCAACAACTTTTTAGCGGCGGTGGTAATCGACGGCAAACACTGGGGCATGGCCCATGCCGATGTCTCCACCGGAGAGTTTTTGACCACCCAGGCCAGGGATCTCGACCAGCTTACTCAAGAGCTGATGCGGCTCCAGCCTGCGGAGGTGTTGGTACCCACAAATGCCCCTGACTTGGGCTCGCTGTTGCGTCCGGGGGAGACCTCTGATCAGCTTTCAGAGTGTTTGCCCGCGCAGTTTTGTTATACGCTGCGATCGCAAACCCCCTTCACCATTAACGAAGCCCGTCAGAGACTGTTGCAGAGTTTCCGTATCCGTTCCCTGGAGGGCTTTGGCTGTGATCACCTGCCCCTCGCCGTTCGCGCCGCTGGGGGGCTACTAGAGTATCTCGAAGCCACCCAAAAAGAGAGTTTGGCCCCGCTCCAGTCGCTGGCTACCTACGCCATCACCGAATATCTCGTCCTCGACCACCAGACCCGCCGCAACCTTGAGATTACCCAAACCTCCCGTGACGGCATTTTTCACGGGTCGCTGCTGTGGGCGCTGGATAAAACCGTGACCGCCATGGGTAGTCGCGCCCTGCGCCGCTGGCTGCTCCAGCCGCTGCTGAGTATCTCAGGCATTCAAGCCCGCCAGGCCACCATTGCCGAGCTGGTGACTAACGGCACCCTGCGCCAGCATTTGCAACTCGTTCTCAAGCAAATTTACGACCTCGAACGCCTCGCCGGTCGAGCCGGGTCCGGTACGGCCAACGGTCGAGATCTGGTCGCCATGGCTGAGTCCTTTGCCAAGCTGCCCGATCTGGCCACCCTGATGGCCCATGCCGAGTCGCCCTACCTGACCAAGCTGCAATATGTGCCGCCTGAGCTAGAGCAGTTGGGGGACAAGCTGCGATCACACCTGGTCGAGAGCCCGCCTCTCTACCTCACCGAGGGCAACCTGATTCGCGATGGCGTTAACGCCCACCTGGACTCGCTGCGCGTCCAGGTGACCCACGACCAGCAGTGGATTGCCAACCTGGAGGTCACCGAGCGAGAACGCACCGGCATCTCTAATCTCAAAGTCGGCTTCAACAAAGCCTTTGGCTACTACATCAGTATCTCCCGCGCCAAGAGCAGCCAGGCCCCCGACGACTACATCCGCAAACAAACCCTCACCAACGAAGAGCGCTACATCACCCCCGAGCTCAAAGAACGCGAAGCCCGCATTCTGAATGCGAAAGAAGAACTCAACCAGCTCGAATACGAAATCTTCGTCAGCCTGCGCGAAGAGGTCAGTCACCACGTTGACCTGATCCGCAAAATCGCCAGCGCCGTCGCCGCCGCCGATGTCCTCTCAGGTTTAGCCGAGGTCGCCATCTACCAAGGCTACTGCTGCCCTGAGATGGTCGAAAGCCGTCCTATCCAAATCGAGGCCGGTCGCCATCCGGTGGTGGAGCAATCGCTGCCGGCGGGGTTCTTTGTGCCGAATTCGACAGCCATGGGGGAAGGGCGAAAGGGGCAGGGGGCAAGGGGAAAGGCAGAGGATTACCCATCACCCACTACCCACCACCCACTACCCAAGCACCCCGACCTGATCATCCTCACCGGCCCCAACGCCAGCGGCAAAAGCTGCTACCTCCGCCAGGTGGGGCTGATCCAGCTGATGGCACAGGTGGGGAGCTTTGTTCCGGCCAAGTCGGCGGTGTTGGGGGTGTGCGATCGCATCTTCACCCGCGTCGGGGCTGTCGATGACCTGGCTACAGGCCAATCGACCTTTATGGTCGAGATGAATGAAACCGCCAATATTTTGAACCATGCGACGGTGCGATCGCTGGTGCTGCTTGACGAGATTGGTCGTGGCACCGCCACCTTTGACGGACTGTCTATCGCCTGGGCGGTAGCTGAGCACCTGGCCTCTGAAATCGGCGCGCGCACCATTTTTGCCACCCATTACCACGAACTCAATGAGCTGGCTTCGATTTTAAAGAACGTCGCCAATTATCAGGTCACGGTCAAAGAAATGCCCGACCAGATCATTTTTCTGCATCAGGTTCAGCCCGGCGGGGCCGATCGCTCCTACGGTATCGAAGCCGGTCGCCTGGCAGGGCTGCCGCCGTCGGTGATCAAGCGCGCCCGGCAGGTGATGGGCCAAATCGAAAAGCACAGCAAAATCGCCGTCGGTTTAAGAAAAGGCGGACGTTCGGACAAGAAAAAAGCGAAGGAAAAGCCCGCCGAATATGACGAATCGCAATTAGATATGTTTGGGTGATGCGGTTATCTCCTAATCCACCAGCTCAATCTGCCCATTGCGGATGTCATCAAAAATTCGATTAATTTGCGATCGCTCCACAGCACTCAGATCAAAAGCAGACAGCAGCAATGACGATAGCGTTAAATGCTCCTGACGACTCAGCTGTCCGTTTTGCTTAATCTTTTGCACTAGCGTTTGCGTTTGGTTGCCCGACGGCGTAGATGAAATCATAGCCTTGCTTGGATACACTCGTTAGAGGACACCGTTGCCAATCATGTCCTTATCTAAGAATATCCCCTCAGCCTGATTCAAGAGTCAGCTATTATACGGAACCCGCGCTTATATTCGATGAAGAGTCTGTAAACGGAGTAAGGAATGAAGATCTATCGGCTCAACGCGTTCTCAGACAACTACATCTTTTTGCTGCACGATGAGGTCACTCAGACCGCTGCGGTGGTAGACCCCGCCGATGCCAAGCCTGTGCTCAAGCGACTGGCCGATCTGGATCTGGAGCTAGTCGCTATTTTCAACACCCATCACCACAGCGACCATGTCGGCGGCAACCGTCAGCTGCTGGCCCAGTTTCCCCAGGCGACAGTCTACGCCGGGATTGAGGATAAAGGTCGAATTCCAGGGCAGCAGGTTTATCTCAAAGAAGGGGATACGGTCAGCTTTGCCGGTCGGACTGCCCTGGTTTTCTTTGTGCCAGGTCACACCCGCGGCCACATTGCCTACTACTTCCCACCTCAAACGGCTTATGAAACCGGAGAGCTTTTTTGTGGCGATACCCTATTTGCCGGGGGCTGTGGCCGACTGTTTGAAGGTACCCCAGCCCAGATGGTCGATTCGCTAACTAAGATTCGAGGCCTGCCAGAACAGACACGGGTGTGGTGTGCCCACGAATATACCCTCAATAACCTCAAATTTGCCCTCACCGTGGATGGCCAAAATCCGGCGTTACAAACCCGTTATCAGCAAGTCAAAATTGCCCGCCAACAGCATCAGGCGACGGTGCCATCTCTCTTGGGCCTTGAGAAAGCAACCAATCCGTTTCTCCGCTGGGATCGCTCCGCCCTGCAAGTAACTGCCAAAAGCATGGACCCCGTGCAAACCTTTTCCCGCATTCGCGGTATGAAAGATCAGTTTTAAGGCGCATTTAATACGAAATTTTCACCCGATCGGATTAGCCAGTTGGTTGAAGCCGCCACGATGGACGTTTGCTTAAGGTACGGGCAGGTTGAGTGCATGTCAGCCCCATAAACAATACCCGCGTGACTACATCATGATTCCCGAGAAGACTGGCCCCTTAGTCAACTTCCTCAGAGAAGACCTTTTAATTTCCCCGGCTTCCATTGAGACCGCCCTCAGGCATTGCGAAAAAGATCCAGGTCCATTGCCAATTGTGCTTTGGCAGTATGGGTTTGTGTCCCTCAATCAGCTTGTGCAAATCTACGATTGGTTAGAATCTGGGGCTGTTTAATACGCGAATTTTCGAAAGATGCCCCCAAATTCCACCCGATCGGATGAGCTAGTTGGACGAAGGCAGTACCTGAGCTTTTCCGTAAGGTAGGGGCAAGTCGAATTTACTAAAGCCCCATGGACTCTAGCCTGATGGACTCTACCCAGGTAATTGGATGGATGGGTGCGATCGCACCCACTCAGTTTGTGATTGTGCCCCCCAACGAAGCTGACAATTTTGATACGCCCTTACCCAGCCTCACCGGGCACTACGGGGTAGGGACTCAGTTTTTTGACTTTGTTGATCCCACCCGCCCGACAATATTTACCCCCTATCCGACTGACTCTCGAGCGCTGACCGTTCAGATTTGGTATCCCAGTCTGCCGCTGTCCCAGGGGAGGCCGACAAGCTATCTGAGCGAGGCCACCGCCCAGGCCTATGGCCATCAGCTCAAGCTCCCCCCCGATATCATCCAAGATGTCGTCGAAGAAGCCACGTCTATTTTTACCCATGCGTATCTCGACGCCCCATTAGCGGCGACCGACAAGCCCTATCCAGTCATATTTTTCTCGCCAGGGCTCGGGGTGATGCGAGAGTTTTACACCTCCCAGGCCGAGCAGCTCGCTAGCCACGGTTATGTAGTCGTGAGTCTCTCCCATCCCTACAACGCTCCAGTGACAGAGTTTGCCGATGGTCGCATTGTTCGACAGCGTTGGGATGCCCAGGAAACTGATCGGAATTTTTTGGATCAGGACGCGCTGACAAACTATATGCAACTGCGGGCCACAGATGCTCAATTTATCTTGGATCAGCTCACCCAGTGGAATCAGCAAAATACCACAGCGAATCCATTCGCAGGCAGTCTGGATCTGGACCATGTGGGTATGTTTGGGCATGACCTTGGGGGCGCAACCACCGCTGAGGTGATGCGGGTTGATCCTCGGTTCAAAGCTGGCCTTAACGTCGATGGCAACTTATTGGGTGGGGGGGATGATCATGGGCTCGAGCGTCCTTTTATGAGCATTAACGCTGGCCTACGCGATCGCTTGCCACCGGATGACCTATCGCCGGATAGGCCGATAGATGCGCGTCGAGTGAGTGCTCAGCGTAGTTTTTTGGACCCACTTAAGGGCGATGGCTATTGCCTCACCGTGGCAGGGGCGCGCCACAATGACTTTTTTGATCTGCCTTTACTTGAGCTAGAGCCCGATGGTGGTTTTGGCACGCTGCCCCTTGGCCGCGCCACCGAGATTACCCAGGCCTACACCCTAGCCTTCTTTGAGCGCTATTTGAAACATCAGCCTCAGGCGTTACTCACCGGCCCATCCCGGGCCTATCCAGAGGTGGAGATACTGATTCGAGCAGACCAGACAAAATCAATCCAGACAAAGTCTGTTCCCAAACCTAATGTATTCATGAGTATGCTTGCTTCGATCGGTACGTTTCTTCACCGTCGAGGGGCATTCTATAAGATGCTGATGTAGCTGTCGCCATCTTTGAACTCCAGTTCATTCATCCTGTCTTCCTAGACGTAGTCTCGTACTTCGTCGAGTACCGTTCACTGGACTTGAGCAATTTTAACCACGGCGGGGGTGAGCAGTTCAGTCTCGTTGGCTTGAGCAGGGAGTGGATTTGCCTTTTGGTTTGTCACCACGCAGTCAGTTCACCCCATCGGATGATAGAGGGATGCTTGAGCAAGACGTCAAAAATTAAAGTTGCTTACCTCTAATCAGGTTGTGTAGAATATTAGACTGCACAAGTACTGGTCAAAAAGGAGATTAGGCTGCCTAAACGATTGGCCTGTTTGCCAAGAGCTTTCTAGCCGAGTCCGGTGGGGAAACACTCGAACAAGGGGTATCTGTTTAGCGTATTGGGGCCTGAGCAAAATTACTATGGCAAAACGGGTTCAGTTGGTTTTGAGTGAAGACATCAGAAAATTAGGTAAGACCGGTGATTTAGTCGAGGTAGCCCCCGGCTACGCCCGCAACTATTTGATCCCGAGAGGTCTGGGCTACCGGGCGACCCCCGGTGTGCTTAAGCAAGTAGAGCGCCGTCGCGAAGAAGAGCGCCAGCGCCTCGAAGCCATCAAGCAAGAAGCCGAATCGATGAAGACTGCCCTCAATACGATTGGCCTGTTTACGGTCAAAAAGCAGGT